>NZ_CP031416.1:2194738-2507611 GCF_003367375.1 Gallaecimonas mangrovi | reverse complement strand
AACCCGCTATCTTGACGCCATTGAGCGACGCCTTGAAAAGCTGCCCATCGACCCAAACCGGGACCGGGTGCATCAAGGCAAGGTAGAAAATGTGCTGGAAAAACTGGCGCAATACCGAACGCGCATTGCCAAGGGCCAACCGCAACCGGCTTGGCTCAATGAAGCACGCTGGATGGTAGAAGAGCTTAGGGTCAGTTATTTTGCCCAGCAATTGGGCACGCCTTACCCCATTTCTGATAAGCGTATTTGGAATTTCTTAGAAGAAAAGGCCAAGGGCGGCTAAATAAAACGGCAACAGTTAAGGTGCGCCTTGGTTATTTGCAGCTAAGGTTGTGAAAAGCCTGCTAAAAGGAACGAACGTGGACAAAGCCACCTTTTTTAATGCCATAGGGCAGGGCAATGAACTCAAAGTGGTTGAACTGCTAAAAGAACGCCCGGGGCTGATCGCCTGCCGGTTAGACGGCGTTAGCCCGGTGCTTTATGCCTGCTATCTGGGGCATTTTATCCTGGCCCAGGAACTGGCCACCCGGGTGGATTTGGACATATGGGAAGCCGCCGCGCTTAATGATGTCGAGGCCATTAACCGGGTGCTTGATGAAAATGCCGCCCTGGTGTCGCTGTTGGCCCGCGACGGCTTTAGCCCGCTGCATCTGGCCGCCTTTTTCGGAGCCGTTGAAGCCCTGGCGTTGCTGATTGAAAAAGGCGCTGACGTTAACCTTGCTGCCGATAACGACACCGCGGTGCGGCCGCTGCATTCGAGTGTGGCCGGGGTTAGCGCGCCCCTTCGGCTTAGCTGCTCCGGTGCTTTGCTGGCGGCGGGGGCGGATGTAAACGCCAAGCAAACCGGCGGCTTTACCGCCCTGCACGGTGCTTACCACCAAGCTGATGAGCCTTTAATTGCCTTGCTATTGGCCCACGGCGCTGATGCGAATGCCAAAGCCGACGACGGCCGCTTACCGGCCGAGGCCACAGCATAAAAAAAGCCCCGCGATGCGGAGCTTTTTTGTGCAGCGGATATTAGTGCACTTCGATGCGTTTAGGTTCTTGAATTTGTTTTGATTTTGGCAGCGCTAAAATCAACATGCCGCTATCAAAACGCGCTTCAATGCTGCCAGCATCAATGTTATCGGGCAGGGTGAAGCTGCGGCTAAATTTACCGTAACTGCGCTCGCTGCGATGGTTCTGACCTTTTTCTTCGCGAGAGCGTTCACCGCTCACGGTTAGCACCCCTTGGTGCACCGCCACTTCAATGTTTTCTTTGGCGATACCAGGCACTTCAAAAGCCAAGTGAAAAGCGTTGTCGTCTTCGTCGATATCAACGGCCGGCAACCAGCCACTTTGCTCCCGGTTTTGGCGCTGGAAGTAGCGGTTAAAAAGGCTGTCCATCTCTTTGAACGGGTCCCAAGTTACCAATGACATACTTACCTCCATACTCAATGGGTCTCGATAACTTATATGGAGCCGGGCAAAGTGTTTTCAAGCTTTTTGCTGATGCTTTTTTGCGCTAAATCAATTTCTGTTGGTAATAAAAAGCCCCGCTTAAGCGGGGCTTTTTATTAGTCCATTTGCAGCACCAGACCTTTTAAATACAGCCCTTCGGGGTAGTGAATATTCACCGGGTGGTCGGCGGCTTGGCTTAAAAAGCGCAGAATTTGCGCGTCGCGGCCGGCATCTAACGCGGCGTCGGCCACCAGTTTTTGAAAGAGGCTTTGCTCCATTAATCCGGAGCATGAAAAGGTCAGCAAGATGCCGCCGGGGCGCAGCAGCTTCATGGCATGCAGGTTAATGTCTTTATAACCGCGACAGGCCGATTTGAGGTTGGCTTTGGAATCGACAAATTTCGGCGGGTCTAGCACGATAACGTCGAATTGGCGGCCTTCTTCGGCGTAGCGGCGCAACAGGGCAAAAACGTCTTCTTTAACGAAGTCGCACTGGCTGGCCTCAAGGTCATTGAGGGTAAGGTTGTCGGCGGCCAGTGCCAGGGCCGACTCCGACACATCAACCTGGGTAACGTGTTTGGCGCCACCTTTTAAGGCGTAGGTGCCAAAGCCGCCGGTGTAAGAAAAGCAATTAAGCACTTCCTTACCGGCCACATAAGGCAATACCGCGGCGCGGTTGTCGCGCTGGTCCAGGTAATAGCCGGTTTTATGGCCTTGAATGAGATCCACCCACAGCTTAATGCCGTTCTCGGTAATGGCCACTTTTTCCGGCAAGGTTCCCGCGAGGGTTTGCACCAAGGGTTGCAGTTCTTCCTTGCGCCGCACTTCCACGTCGGACCGTTCGTGAATAACGCAGCCGGGAAAGCGCGCGGTTAAGGCATCAACAATGGCTTGGCGCCATTGGTCGGCACCGATAGACAATAACTGGCAGACCAGTACGTTGTCGTAACGGTCGATGGTAATGCCGGGCAGACCGTCAGACTCGGCCGCGACCACCCGGTAACCGCTAATACCTTCACGTTCTACCATGCCTTGGCGGCGCTCGTCGGCAGCGGTGATACGGCGGGCAAAAAACGCGGCATCAACCTTTTCTTTTTCATCAAAGGTCCAGACCCTGGCGCGAATTTGTGAGGCCGGGGAATAGGCAGCCCGTGCCAGCCAAACGCCGTCGTGGCTGTATATTTCCACGGTGTCACCGGCTTTGGGCTTGCCTTTAATGTGGTGCACGGCACCGGCGAAGATCCAAGGATGGCGGCGCTTAACGGACTTTTCACGGCCTTCGGCCAAAACCAGGGCATTGCGGGGCATAGGGCTGCCTTGTGGCAAATATCAGGGGCCGAGATTGTAGCAAATAAAAAGCCGGGCAGGGCCCGGCTTTACTGTGCTGTAAGGGAAAAGGCGTTAGATGGTGAGGCCTTTGAGAATATCGCTTAACGAATCGGATAGCTTCGTTAGCTGGCGGGTGCCTTCGGCATTTTCCTTAGCGGCCTTTTCCACTTCCAGCGATTGCTGGCGCACCGCCGAGATATTTTGGGCAATGTCTTCGGCCACCGCGCTTTGTTCTTCGGCGCTGGCGGCAATTTGCGCCATCATCGAGAACACTTGCTCGGAGTGGCGGTTAATAGTGGTTAGGTCGTCTCCGGCCTGGGTAACCAGCACGCCGCTGTGTTCGGCCTGCTGCACGGTTCTGTCCATAATGCGAATGGCATCACCGGTGCCTTTTTGCAGCACTTCAATCATTTTTTGAATTTCTACCGTGGCTTGCTGGGTGCGGCCTGCCAGGGTTCGCACCTCGTCTGCCACCACGGCAAAGCCGCGCCCTTGCTGGCCGGCTCTGGCTGCTTCAATGGCCGCATTAAGTGCCAGCAGGTTGGTTTGCTCGGAAATGCCATTGATGGTGGTGACCACGGCATCAATTTGGCTGGCATTGCTGTTGACCTTGGTTACTGCATCTGAAGCGCCAAAAATTTCTTTAGAGAGTGTCTCGATGGCATCAATGGTGTTACGAACGTTCTTGGCACCTTTTTGCGATTCGTTAGAGGCGTTTTGGGTTTCACCCGAGGCATCTTCGGCGTGATGGGCCACTTCTTTGACGGTGGCGCTCATCTCTTCCATGGCGGTGGCTAGCGAATCAAGGCTTTGGCGCTGGGCCTTGGCTAAGCGTTCGGTGTTTATCGCTTCGGTGCCAAACATGTCGGCGCTGCCTGCCAGTGAGTCTGAGCTGTCTTTAACCAGTTTAACCAAGCGGTGCTGGCGTTCGGCCAGTTTGTCGATAGCGATGGCGAGAATCGAAAATTCGTCCCGTACCGGGTGAAAATTCAGGCGATAGGTTAAATCGCCGTCGGCAACCCGGGTTAAGGCCTGCACCTGGCTATAAAGCGCGCCGCTAATAAAAGTGGAGGTGTAGTAGGTGATAATGCCAAGCACCACCAAGGCGATGATAAGCAAAATTAAATAATCTTTACTGGTATGCCAGAAACCGGCGTGGGTAAGGGGGCGCTGCAGCGCCAGTTGCCAGCCTTTGTTGGGTACGGTGGCGGCAGCAAGCACTTGCTCGTTTTCAATTAAGGCATGTTGATTAAGGCGGGTTAAATCCCCCGAAAGCTGGCCGGAGAACCCGGCAAACGGTTGGCCGTTTTGATTGTAAAAGCTAAGGTCGTCGCCAGCGGCTTGCACCACGGCAATGGCTTGTGGTTGGTTGAGTACTGACAGGGAGCGGGCGAGGGTTTGTACTTCACTTAAGGCTTGGTGGCGCTGCTCGTTATTAAAGGCATTGAAATCACTGTGGATACCGATGGTGGCGAGGATCACCATCATTATCATGGGCAGGCCGAACAGGAGGTTGAGTTTTTCTTGTAGTTTGAGGTGGACAAGGTATTTATCTACCCACCGAAATTTAACTTCACGCATGATATTTCCCTTATTTACAGCAATGGTTATCGGTGTTTAATCCTGTGCCGGATTTTTGACACTCTAACCAGGCTGTAGCAAGGAACATGCCTGTTTAAATCAATAAGTTGTAAAAAAGCCGGGCTTGGCCCGGCTTTTTGGCGTTCACAGCTTGCTGCCCCAAAGGTCGTATTCGTCGGCGTTTTCAATATTCACCTTAACGATATCGCCGGGTTTGACGTTGGCCTCGCCATTTAAATACACCACGCCGTCAATTTCAGGGGCGTCGCCTTTGGTGCGGCCAATGGCGCCTTCCTCGTCTACTTCGTCAATCAGCACCTCCTGAATGGTGCCAATTTTGCGCTGTAATTTGGCGCTACTGATGCGCTGCTGGGCTTCCATAAAGCGGGCAAAGCGCTCTTCTTTTACCGCCTCATCAACGGGGTTTGCCAAGGCGTTGGCAGCGGCGCCTTCAACCGGGCTGTATTTAAAGCAGCCCACGCGGTCGAGCTCGGCTTCTTCGATAAAGTCGAGCAGCATTTTAAAGTCGTCTTCGGTTTCACCCGGGAAGCCGACAATAAAGGTGGAACGCAGCGTTAAATCGGGTACGTCTTTGCGCCAGCGCTGAATGCGCTCCAAGGTGCGCTCCACCTGGCCGGGGCGCTTCATTTTTTTCAAAATATCGGGGCTGGCATGCTGCAATGGCATGTCCAGGTACGGCAACACCTTGCCTTCGGCCATCAGCGGAATAACGTTATCCACGTGCGGGTAAGGGTATACGTAGTGCAGGCGCGTCCAGATACCTAACTCGCCAAGAGCTTCAGTGAGCTGGTACATGTCAGATTTTACCGGCCGACCATTCCAAAAATCGGTACGGTGCTTGATATCAACGCCATAAGCCGAGGTGTCTTGGCTGATAACAAGCAGCTCTTTAACGCCAGCGTTGGCCAAGCGCTCAGCTTCGCTAAGCACTTGTCCCACTGGCCGGGATACCAAGTCGCCGCGCATGCTGGGAATAATGCAAAAGCTACAGCGATGATTGCAGCCTTCAGAGATTTTTAAATAGGCGTAATGGCGTGGGGTAAGCTTTACCCCTTGTGGCGGCACCAAGTCGGTAAAAGGGTTATGGCTTTGGCGCTGGGGTAGATGCTGGTGCACGGTGTCGAGCACGGCTTCATAAGCATGGGGGCCGGTAATACCAAGCACGTGCGGGTGGATCTGGCGAATGTCATCTTCTTTGGCGCCCAGACAGCCGGTAACAATGACCTTGCCGTTTTCATTTAAGGCTTCACCAATGGCATCCAGCGATTCTTGTACGGCGCTGTCGATAAAACCACAGGTGTTGACGATCACCAGATCGGCGTCGTTGTAGCTGGGTACGATGTTATAACCCTCAACCCGCAGTTGGGTCAGGATCCGCTCGGAATCCACCAGGTTTTTTGGGCAACCCAGGCTCACAAAGCCGACGGTCTGATTACTCATGCTTAACCTCAATAAAAGTGCCGCCAAAAAGGCGCCATATTCTAGCCAAGTCTGCGCGGCGTTGCATCCGGCACATCCAAGGTTGTGATCGGTTGTGCAGCAAAACGAACAAACTGATTCCTTTTTCTGGGGTTATTAATTTTGCGGACTGATCTATCATTGCACCCCCAAACGGCGTGAGGCCGGCCAATTTTAAGTCCGTGCTCCTTTAGGGAACAGGGCCTAGGCTTTAAAGAAGCAAGCAATACAACGCGTCGGCGGTATTAGAGCGCCGGGCAGGAGTAAAGGTGAAGCGATGATAGCTGATACTGGCGATAAAGCAGTCAAGGTAAGACGTCAGGTTGAGATACCTGTCCTTGGAGGCCGTTATCTGGCGACCTTTATTACTTTCGACAATTTGGCTGATGGCAAAGAACATTTTGCGTTAGCCCTCGGTGATTGGCACCGTGAAAAACCATTGGTCAGAATGCACTCTGAATGCGTTACCGGTGATGTTTTTATGTCGGCGCGCTGTGATTGTGGCCCGCAGTTAGAAGAAGCCATTGTGCGCATTAGTGCCGAGGGCGGTTTGATTCTTTATCTTCGCCAAGAAGGGCGGGGTATAGGCTTAATCAATAAGTTGGACGCCTATGCACTTCAGGACCAAGGTATGAATACCTATGAGGCCAATCGTGCCTTGGGCTTTGAAGATGACCAGCGAGATTTTGCTGTAGCGGCTGAGATGCTAAAATCATTAGGGGTTGACCATATTCGTTTGTTAACGAATAACCCGCGAAAAATTGAGCAACTGACCGGTAATGGTATTCACGTAGACGACAGAGTCGGTACCCGCGTTTACCGAAATGATCATAATGCCCGTTATTTAGCCGCGAAAAAGGAAGAAGGGCATCATGCTTTAGATACGGATGACGACAGCTGTTGTCCTGCTCACAGCAAGTTTTAAAAAAAGGCCTCCCATGAGGCCTTTTTTTATGGGCGGCAAATGGCAACGGGGCTTTCGCTGACCTTGGAGCACGATTCATTATTTTTAGTTATATCGTTAAAACCGAATTATAAATGAAAGAATTCTGAATTCATCTAAACGAATTGTGTAGCTGTTAAAAATTCTTTAACGGTCGGGGTGGTGGTTAAAAAACAACCTTTTGCATTGTTGCAAGCAAATAGCGGGGGGTACAGCGTGGGGCAGTTACTTAGCCGGTTTTGCGCTTCGTCGTTAAAGACAAAAATAAAAGCGATTATTACAAAATAAAAAAAGGGCCGTTAAGGCCCTTTCTAAAGACATAATTACTTATTTAATCAAGTAGTTGTCCAGGTTACCGCCGTTATCAACGATTTCCTTGAATACTTTAGGCATACGGCCGATACCGGTCCACAGGTACTCTTCACCGTCTTTTTCCAAACGATATTTAGCTGGGCGTTTAGCGCCTTTACCGCCACGGCGGGAAGTACCAGTGCTGCTACCACCGATAATATCTTCAGCAGAAATACCGGCTTCAGCCATGGCTTTACGCAGCTCATCAATTTTAGCGGTGCGCTCAGCTTCTTCTTTCTCGCGCTCAGCTTCTTCTTCTGCACGTTGTTCGATAATGGCATCCAATTTGCCTTTGATTTCTTCGAGCTCGGCCAAAGTGAGTTCTTTAGTAGCGGCGTTCAGACGACGTTGGTTGCCCAGAATTTGCAGAAAATCTGACATGTGCGTTCCCTTAGGGTTTTTAGCGTAAAATAAAAGATAGTATATTTTTAAAAAAGGATCGGGGTTCTTGCAAGCCCTAAAAGAAAAAAAAGCGGTAATTACCGCTTTTTTTTACATGTTTGGGTAGTTTGGACCGCCACCGCCTTCTGGTGGGCACCATTGAATATTAAGTGTCGGGTCTTTTATATCGCAGGTTTTACAATGAATGCAGTTTTGTGCATTGATTTGTAAACGAGGATGTCCGCCTTCTTCAACAATCTCATAAACACCTGCTGGGCAGTAACGTTGTGCCGGTTCAGCAAAACGTTTCAAATTGTATCCTACTGCCAGTTCAGGATCTTTTAGCTTTAAATGGCAGGGTTGATTTTCCGCATGGTTGGTATTTGAAATAAAAACTGAACTTAACCTGTCAAAAGTGAGTTTTCCGTCCGCTTTCGGATAATGCCGTGGTTGATGGCTGTCAATTGTTTCTAAATGCAAATGATCTGCCAATGGGTCTGTTATTGTCCAAGGGGCTTTACCTTTAAAAAGGGTCTGTTCCAACCAATTAATGGCTCCGCCGGCAATAGGCCCCCATTTATGAAGGGCAGCGTTAAAATTGCGGGCCTGATAAAGTTCTTTATAAAGCCATGAATCTTTTAGGCGCAGCTGGAAATGTTCGGCTGTTACTGGGGTATTCGTTGCCACAGCATCGGCAATGGCCTCTGCCGCTAATAGGCCTGATTTCATGGCGGTATGGCTGCCTTTAATACGCGCGCCATTGAGTGTGCCAGCATCACAGCCAATCAAAAAACCACCCGGAAATACCATTTGCGGCAGCGCTTGTAAGCCACCTTTGGCAATCGCCCTGGCACCATAACTTAAGCGTTCACCGTCTTTCAGATACTGCGCATAAAGCGGGTGCTGCTTCAGACGCTGAAATTCATCAAAAGGAGAAAGGTAAGGGTCACGGTAGTTTAAGTCGATAATTAACCCTACTGAAACCAGGTCTTTTTCTAGATGATATAAAAAGCTGCCGCCTGCGGCCGTTTTATCCAAGGGCCAACCACTGCCATGGATCACTAAGCCCGGCTGATGCTGACGTGGCGGAATACGCCACAGTTCTTTAAAGCCAATGGCATAATGCTGGGGCGTTTTATCTTTATCTAAGTCAAAGCGGTCAATGACGGCTTTGCCCAAATGACCGCGGCATCCCTCCGCTAATAAGGTATAACGGGCTTTTAATGCCAGCCCCGGCTGAAACTGGGTACCCGGACTGCCATCGTTGTTGCGGCCCATATCGCCGGTAATGACGCCACAGACACTGCCGTTGTCATCAAACAACAGTTCGCTGCCGGGAAACCCCGGGTAAATCTCCACCCCCAGCGCTTCGGCTTGTTCTGCGAGCCAGCGGCAGAAATTACCCAGGCTAATAATGAAGCTACCGTTGTTGTGTAGCGAAGGGGGCACCGCCCAGTGGGGTATGGTCTGTTGGCCGTTTTCTTTAAGGATATAAAGCTTATCTTGGGTGACGGCGGTGTCTAGCGGCGCCCGGCGTTCCATGAAGTCGGCAAAAAGCTCTTTTAGCGCTTTGGGGTCAAAAAGGGCGCCACTTAGGATATGGGCTCCCACCTCTGAGCCTTTCTCTACCACGCATACCGATAATGCTGAATTTAACTGTTTTAACCGGCAGGCGGCGCTGAGCCCGGCTGGCCCGGCGCCAACAACAACCACATCGAACTCCATGGTTTCGCGTTCCATAACCACTCCTCACTACCAGGCGGCTTTTTGATGCCGCCTAGCCTAAAATCTTAAAGTTGACGTTTACGTTAACAGTAAGTATTTTGGCGGTAAAGGTGGCACGGGTCCAGTGCCACTATGGCAAGACGCAGAAGAGGGCTATGCCATGAAGATTTTGGTCGCGGTGAAACGCGTCATTGATTACAACGTCAAGGTTCGCGTCAAAGGCGACAATAGCGGCGTTGACTTGGCCAATACCAAAATGGCCATCAATCCTTTTTGCGAGATAGCCGTCGAAGAAGCGGTACGTTTAAAAGAGCAGGGCAAAGCTGAGGAAGTGGTGGCGGTGTCGGTGGGGGCTGATGCTTGCCAGGAACAGCTGCGCACAGCCTTGGCGCTAGGCGCAGACAGAGCCATTTTAGTCAAAACGGAAGACGGCTTAGACTCGTTGCTGGTGGCCAAATTACTGGCCAAGGTCTGCCAGCAAGAACAGCCTGACTTGGTGTTAATGGGGAAGCAGGCCATTGATTCAGACAACAACCAAACCGGGCAAATGCTGGCGGCCATTAACGATTGGCCACAAGCCATTTTTGCTTCCAAGGTTGCGTTAAATGGCCAGGAACTTTTGGTTACCCGGGAAGTGGACGGTGGGCTTGAAACCCTGGCGCTAACGTTGCCGGCCCTGGTCACTACCGACCTTCGTCTTAACGAGCCGCGCTATGCCTCTTTACCCAATATCATGAAGGCCAAACGAAAACCTTTGGATGTGATTACTGGTACTGAACTGGGCGTGGAGCTTAGCGCTAGAACCCGGGTGCTGGCGGTAACGCCGCCGCCAAGCCGTCAAGGCGGTGAGGTACTGGACGGTGTTGACAGCCTTATTGACAAGCTCAAAAACCAGGCAAAGGTGATCTCATGAACATCCTTGTGCTCGCAGAACATGACCATCAGCAACTTAAGGCCGAAACCGCCCATGTGGTGAGTGCCGCGCTAGCCATGGGGGGCAAGGTCGATGTGCTTGTCGCCGGCTGCCAATGCCACAGTGTGGCTGAACAGGCGGCTCTGCTTGGCGGTATTAACAGCGTGTTGTATTGCGATAATCCGGCCTTGGCCACGCCGCTTGCCGAAAATATCAGCCAACTGATTTTGAGCCTAGCCGAAGGTTATAGCCATTTTGTGGCTGCCAGCTCAAGCCTGGGGAAAGGGGTAATGCCACGGGTTGCGGCCAAGCTGGATGTAGCGCAAGTGTCCGATATTATTGCCGTGCAAAGCGCCGATACCTTTACCCGGCCTATTTATGCCGGTAATGCCATTGCCACAGTGCAAGCCCTTGACGCCATTAAAGTGGTAACGGTGCGCCCTTCGGCCTTTGCTGCCCTGGAGCAGGGTAGCCCGGTTGCCATTAACAGCGTCGACTTTGCCGAGCACTTTGCTGGCTGCCGCTTTGTGAGTGCACAGCTGACCCAAAGCGAAAGGCCTGAACTGACCTCTGCGCGGGTGGTGGTATCAGGAGGGCGCGGCCTGCAAAGCGGCGAGAATTTTGCCTTACTGGACGCCCTGGCTGACAAACTGGGTGCGGCCATTGGCGCTTCAAGGGCGGCCGTGGATGCCGGCTTTGTACCTAACGATTTACAGGTCGGCCAAACCGGTAAAATTGTTGCCCCAGACTTATACATTGCGGTGGGCATAAGCGGCGCTATTCAGCACCTAGCTGGCATGAAAGATTCCAAGGTGATTGTGGCCATTAATAAAGACCCGGATGCGCCTATTTTTCAGCTGGCTGACTACGGCTTGGTGGGCGACCTTTTTGAGATAGTGCCGGAGCTTACGGCCAAACTCTAAGCTTTTATATTTGAAAAACGCGCCCTGGAGGCGCGTTTTTTTGTGATGTGACAAGGCGGCGCCAACGGTGACGCTACTGGGGGCTTAGGGTAAACTGGCGCCAAAAAAGGATGCATTGATGGCCCAGCTTTATTTTTATTATTCGGCAATGAATGCCGGTAAATCGACCTCACTTTTGCAGTCAGCTTATAACTACGAAGAGCGGGGCATGAATGCGCTGCTGTATACCGCCGCCGTTGACGACCGCGCAGGTACCGGCGTTATTAGTTCGCGCATTGGCCTGGAGCGAGAAGCGCAGCTGTTTTCAGCCACCACCGACCTTTTTGCCGAGGTGCTGGGCATGTCTCATACCCAGCGCTTTCATTGTTTGCTGCTCGATGAAGCGCAGTTCTTAAGCAAAGAGCAGGTAGGCCAGCTGTGCCGCATCGTTGATGAACTGGCGATTCCGGTGCTGGCTTTTGGGCTTCGCACCGATTTTCGGGCCGAACTATTTGCAGGTTCGCAGTACCTGTTGGCATGGGCCGACAAACTGGTGGAGCTAAAAACGGTGTGTCATTGTGGCCGCAAAGCAAACCACGTACTGCGGGTTGGCGCCGACGGTCAGCCCATCAAAGAAGGCGCCCAAGTTGAAATAGGTGGCAACGACCGTTATGTCTCTGTCTGTAGAAAACACTACATTGAGGCATTGGCAAGGCCCTAACTTGCAGTTATAACGAGACAGGATTGTTTCGGAAGCAAGCTGATGATCGTCGTTGTCAAACTTGGAACCAGCGTACTGACCGGGGGCGCCCAAACGCTGGACCGGGCGCATATGGTAGAGCTGGTTCGCCAATGTGCGCTGCTGCAAAAAAATGGCCACAGAGTGATAGTGGTTACCTCGGGCGCCGTTGCTGCCGGCCGTGAACTGCTAGGCTTCCCGCATTTACCCCTCGACCTTCCCCACAAACAAATGCTGGCCGCCATTGGCCAAGGGCAATTGGTGCAGTTATGGCAGCACCTGTTTGGTCTTTATGGCCTAAATGTCGGGCAAATGCTGCTAACCAGGGCCGACTTGGAAGACCGCGAGCGGTTTTTAAATGCCCGCGATACCTTAGGTACCTTGCTAAGCCATGGTGTTATTCCGCTTATTAATGAAAACGACGCTGTTGCTACCAACGAAATAAAGGTTGGTGATAACGACAACCTCTCGGCGCGGGTGGCTATTTTGGCCAAGGCGGAACTGCTGCTATTACTCACCGACCAGCCGGGGCTTTTTACTGCCGACCCAAGATCTAATCCACACGCCGAGCTAATTGCAGAGGTGCAAACCATCGACGCCACCTTGCATAAGCTGGCGGGTTGGCAGTGTCTCCGGTCTTGGTACCGGCGGCATGGCAACCAAGTTGCAGGCGGCCGATGTGGCGCGCCGGGCCGGTATTACCGTGGTTATCGCCAGTGGCCAGGGGCCGGATGTTATCCGCCGTTTAGTCCAAGGCGAGCGTATTGGCACCCGTTTTACACCCATTGATGACCCGCTGGAAAACCGCAAGCAGTGGATCTTGGCAGGGCCGCCAGCAGTGGGGCAATTACACCTTGACCAAGGCGCCGTGAAGGCGGTTTTGCAACAAGGGGCCAGCTTGCTACCTAAAGGCGTGCATCGCCTCGACGGCCATTTCCAGCGGGGTGATGCGGTGCGGTTACTGGGCCCTGACGGCGCGCCGCTGGCGGTAGGGCTGTGCCGTTATAGCGCCGAGGAAATGGCGCAGATCCTGGGGCTGCATTCTGATGCTATTACCATGGCCCTGGGCTATGACAGAGGGCCTGTTGCCGTACACCGGGACGATTTGGTGTTGCTCTAAAGGAACGTGGCCCCAATGCGCCACGTTTGCCATGCTTGAATTCAGGCTAAGCGCTAACAACTGAAGCAACCAAGGGCGCTGACTGGCTAAGTCTGCTGAAACCCCTTATTTTTTAGGGCATAGTGATCCTCGTTAACCTAAGACAAGTAAACATTGGGCGTTAATTGCCGATATCAAGGTAAGGGCGCTTTGATGGATTAAGCTCAGGGATGATGTTCTCGCCGATTTAAGGGGAATCGATGCTTGGCTACATCCACTACGTGCTGGTGAATACTGTTCGTGAACTAGGCGGCGATGATGCCGTCGAGGCTGTAGCTCAGCAGGCTGGGCTTGAAACGATGCCAGATTTTCGCATCGACAGTAATTACGATGACAAAGAATGCCTTGCCTTAATTGGTGCGACCGGTGAGTATTTTGGCCTCGATGAAAAGGCCCTTTGTGCCCTTTATGCTGACCGCTTTATCGAAGCATCAAAGCAGCAATTCCCGCTTTTTTATCAGCTTTCCAGCTCAACCCGTGATTTTCTTTATCGCCAGCCGCGCATTCACAGCACCTTTGCCGCAAGTATCGCCGATGCGAGCACGCGTAAAGGGGTTGGCAGTAAGTTTGAAATGCACGAGCATGACGGTGGGCTGCGGGTTATTTATCGCTCCCCCAACGCCTTATGTGCGCTTTACGAAGCCCTTTTTTATCGCTTGCTCAAGGAGTATGGCGAGTCTGGCCGCTTGATACATAAGCGGTGCGCTCACAAGGGCGATAGCCATTGTGAATTCCAATTGTATTTTGATCAGGATCCTTCATGAATCAGCAGCTGTTGCGAGAAGGTATTAACCATATTGCTGATCAACTGTGCAGAGCTGTTGATAAGGATTTCACCTTTCGAGTGCAGACCCAAAGCAGCGATGTGGATTTACAAAAACTATCGGTATTAACCAACTTCTTACTGGAGTCGGTTGAGGAAAACCTCAAATCCCTTGAGCAGAATCGCCATGAGCTGGAAGAGCGGGTATTAGAACGCACTAAACGCCTGGATTTAATCGTTAAAGGTGCCGGTGTTGGCATTTGGGAATGGGACCCTGTAGCCGATGTGGTCAATGTGTCTACGCAGTGGATGGGCGCCGAAGCCCGTGGCCCCGTTGACCATACCTTTGACCTGGATTATTGGCTGTCACAAATTCATTCTGCCGATGTGGGCAAGTTTAAAAAGGCGCTGCACCTGCATTTAAGCGGCGTGTCTGAGCGCTTTCAGGCGGAGTACCGTCTTGCCGATGGCGCTGGCGGCTATCGCTGGATCTTGTGCCGCGGTGTCTGTGACCGCCACCCAAAAACAGGGCAACCCACGTGGATGTCTGGCACCGTTTCCGATATCACCAAAGCCCGTTTTCACGATAAAGATACCGGGCTGGTAAACAGCCAGTACTTTGAACTTATTGTCGACGAAAAGCTGCGCCGTGGTGAACCCATGTCGGTGGTGTTGCTGAATATTGCCAACCGCGGTTTGGTAGTAGAAAACCTGTCCCGGCATGAGATCCAGTCAATGATTGAGACCGTGGTTGAACGCCTAATGACCAAGGTCGACCATCACAGCTTGCTGGGCTTGGTGAGTGTCGGCTTATACGGCTTCGTATTGCCGTTTTCCGACCAACGCCAGTTGGCCGATTTTAGCCGTGAGCTTATTTCCCTTTTTGACGAACCCTTCTCTATTGGCGAGCAGCGGCTATGGCTGACCTGCCATGTTGGTGCCTGTGATTTAGTCGACATTCAGGCGATGAACGCCGAGGATGCACTTTATGCCGCGCAATTGGCGTTAAGAGATATGCGCAGTAACCAAGGCAGTGATTTTCGCTTATTTGAGGACAGCATGCGTGAGTCGAGCCTTGACCGGTTGGATACCGAGCAAATGCTGCGCATGGCGCTGCGCCATGACTGGGTGAAAATTCGCTTGCAGCCCATCGTTAACTTCGAAGACGGCGTTATCAGCGGCTACGAAGCACTGGCAAGGATTGAGCACCCAAAGAAGGGCATTATCAGCCCAGCACGTTTTATTCCGGTGGCCGAGGAAACCGGCCTTATTCGCCAAATCAGTGAAGTGGTGATGAAACAGGCGGTCGCCTTAGCCGCCGACGAGCGCTTAAAAGTGCTACACCCCAGTGGCTTTACCATGGGGGTTAACCTGTCACCACTGCAGCTGCACGACCCAGGGCTGCCAGACCGCATTGCTGCCATGCTGGCTGAAAAAGGCGTTGAACCGGCCCGCTTTAAGCTTGAAATGACCGAGTCTGCGGTAATGGCCGACCAGAAAAGTGCCATTGATATATTAACGCGCTTGCGGCAGCTGGGGATGCGGGTAGCACTGGATGATTTTGGTACTGGCTATTCTTCGCTTGCCTACCTTCGCCAGTTACCCCTGGACATATTAAAAGTCGACCGTAGCCTGGTGTCAGGCCTTGATTCCCACCCCGACAAATACGCTATTTTAGAAATGGTGATTGGCCTCTCTGCCAAGCTGGGGTTAAAGGTGGTGGTTGAAGGTATTGAAACCGAACAAGAACTGCTGCAAGTGATTGCTTTGGGTGCCCAGAATGGCCAAGGCTTTTTGTTTGCCAAACCGATAACAGTGGAAGAGCTGCCCGATGCCCACCAGCATGTGGCAACGATTTTTGCCAACATGAAATAAAAAAGGCCGCATAAAGCGGCCTTTTTTATTGGCAATGGCGCGCTTTTGCCACCTTCGATGCCGAGCTTCTGCCCAATAGCTGGCTAATGAAATTGCCGGCAGTGCAGAGCTTTTCCAGGTCGATACCGTGGTCAATACCAAGGCCATTGAGTAAATACACCACATCTTCACTGGCCACATTGCCGCTAGCGCCCTTGGCGTAGGGGCAACCACCAAGGCCTGCAACGGCGGCATCAACGGTGGCAATGCCCATGCTAAGCGCCTGGTGAATGTTGGCGATGGCCATGCCGTAGGTATCATGAAAATGGACCGCTAAATGTGCCAAGGGCACCTGTTTACTCACGGTTTCCAGAAGCTTGGCGGTGGCCAGGGGCGTGCCAACACCAATGGTGTCGCCTAACGAGACTTCTTCAACACCCAAGTCCCATAAGTCGCTGGCAACCCGGCTAACCTGCTGCGGGCTGATGGCACCTTCATAAGGGCAGCCCAGTACGCATGACACATAACCGCGTATCTTGATGCCGGCCTCTTTGGCTTTTTCAATGACCGGTAAAAAGCGGTTAAGGCTGTCATCAATACTGCAGTTGATGTTCTTTTGGCTAAAACTTTCGGAGGCGGCAGCAAATACCGCGACTTCGTCGGCGCCGGCAGCTAACGCCGCTTCTAAACCGATGATATTTGGCGTGAGCGCCGAATACGTTACCCCTGGCTGGCGGTTTAGGCTGGCAAAAAGGGCATCGGTACCGGCCATTTGTGGCACCCATTTGGGGGACACAAAACTGCCCACTTCAATATGCTTGCTGCCAGCGGCGCAGAGCATTTCAATCAATTGCTGGCGCTGCCCAAGGCTAATGGTGGCCTGTTCATTTTGCAGGCCATCACGGGGGCCCACTTCCACCAAACGTACCTTTTTGGGGTAGGACATCAGGCCTCCTCTAGGCGCACCAATTCAGCGCCGTCGGTCACGCGATCGCCGGTTTGAAAAAAGATGTCGCTGACTACGGCGTCTTTAGTGGCGGTGATGGCGTATTCCATTTTCATGGCCTCCATCACCACTAAAATATCGCCCACCTTCACTTTGTCACCCACCTTGGCGGCAACGGCAACAATGGTGCCGTTCATCGGGGCACTCATGTTGCCCTCGTTGGCGGTCTCAGCCGTAGCTTGGCTTTGGTAGGGCTTGGCGATAAAGGGTTGGCCTTGGTCAAACAGCACCACTGTTTGTCCAGAGCGCCATACCGGCAGTTGCCACTTTTTACCGTCGAGCCGGGCCTGTAACTGCTGGCCCAAGAGTGTGGCCTGCGCCTCGATGGTTTGTGTACCAATGACGAGCTGCCAGCCGTTTGCTTGTGGCTTTACTTCAAGGGCCTTAGCTTTGCCGTCACCGGTGTCGAGCACAAGGCGCTCACTGGCGGCAGCATTTAACCGCCAACCGTCGCCAGCATGCCAGGGTGAGCCTGGCTCGTTACTTTGGGCGCGCTGTGATACGACGTCTTGCTGGCGAAAACAAAGCTCGGCCAGCGCAGCTAGCGCCAAATGGGTGTTGTCCCAGGTTGGGGCTTGCAGCAGGCTGTCGCTATGCTGGTCAATAAAATGGGTACTGAGCTTGCCGGCGATAAAGTCCGGATGGCTGACCAAACGGCGTAAAAAGCCGACGTTAGTTTTAATGCCAGCCAGGCAGTAGTTGTCTAGCGCCGTGACCATTTTGCTGATGGCGCCGGGGCGGTCATTGTCATGCACAATCAGCTTGGCGATCATCGGATCGTAGTAAGAACTGATGTTATCGCCTTGGCGAACGCCGGTATCGAGCCGCACGCCCGCCGGTTCCCTTAATAACAAAATGGGCCCTGATTGCGGTAAAAAACCGTGGTAGGGATCTTCGGCATAAATGCGCACTTCAAGGCTGTGGCCTTGGCTGGGCACTTGCGTTTGTGTCAGCGCTAACGGCTTGCCAGCGGCAACCGCTAATTGCCAGGCCACTAAATCCTGGCCGGTCACGGCTTCAGTTACCGGGTGCTCAACTTGCAGCCGGGTGTTCATTTCCATAAAGAAAAAGTCTTGGCCGTCGAGTAAAAACTCCACCGTGCCAGCCCCAACATAACCGATGGCTTTTGCCGCCGTCACGGCGGCCTCACCCATGGCTTGGCGCAGTGTGTCTGACAAGCCCGGCGCGGGCGCTTCTTCCACCACTTTTTGATGGCGGCGCTGGGCCGAGCAGTCGCGGTCGCCCAAATAAATACAGTTACCCTGGGTGTCGGCGAAGACTTGTACTTCCACGTGCCGCGGCTGGCTAAGGTAGCGCTCCAGCAACAAGGTTTGGTCGCCAAAGCCGCTTTGCGCTTCGCGGCGGGCACTGTCGATGGCTTCTTTTAGCTTTTCAGGGCCTTCTACCACTCGCATGCCTTTGCCGCCACCACCGAGCGCGGCCTTTATCAGCACTGGAAAACCGATGTCTTGGGCACCAGCAATTAAGGTGGCATCGCTTTGGTCCTGGCCGTGGTAGCCCGGCACCAGTGGCACACCGGCCTTTTCCATAATGGCTTTGGCGGCTGACTTTGAGCCCATGGCATCGATGGCCGCGACCGGCGGGCCAATAAAGGTGATGCCTGCCTCGGCGCAAGCGTCGGCAAAACGGCTGTTTTCAGATAAAAAACCGTAGCCGGGGTGCACGGCGTCGGCGTGGCTTTTTTTGGCGACAGCTAAAATTTTGTCGCTATTGAGGTAGGACTCGGCCGCCGGGCTTGGCCCAAGGTGCCAGGCTTCGTCAGCCATTTGTACATGTAAAGCGTCTTTATCGGCATCGGCATAGACGGCGATGCAGTAAATACCCATGGCTTGGGCCGTGCGCATAACACGGCAGGCAATTTCACCACGGTTAGCAATTAACAGGCGTTTAAACACGACGTTTTCCCTGCCAGCCCGGAGGCCGCTTATCAAAGAAGGCTTTCAGCCCTTCCTGGCCTTCGGGGCTGATACGGATGCGGGCGATTTCGTTGGCGGTAAAGTGGCGCAGCTCGTCATCTAGGGGATGGGCATCAACATGGGCTAACAGCTGCTTACAGGCGCTCATGGCATCGGGGCCATTGGCTAATAGCTGGCTGATGAACTGTTCTAGGGTGTCATCCAGGCTGGCGTTTGGCACCGCTTCATGTATAAGGCCCAACTCAGCGGCTTTGGCAGCGTCAAAACGTTCGGCAGTTAGGGCATAACGGCGCGTTTGGCGATAGCCGATGGTATGCACCATATAAGGGCTAATCACCGCTGGTACCAGGCCCAGTTTGACTTCTGACAGGCAAAACTGCGCGTTGTCACTGGCGATGGCGATATCACAACAGGCAATAAGGCCCAAAGCGCCGCCAAAGGCGCTACCTTGCACCCGGCAAAGGGTAGGGTGGGGGAAGCTATCCAGGCTCATCATCAGCTCGGCCAGTGACTCGGCTTCGGCCAGGTTTTGGTCATAGCTTTGGGTGACCTGGCGCTGCATCCAATTGAGGTCGGCACCGGCAGAAAAGTGTTTACCTTCTGCTTTTAAAACCAGCAGCTTTAGCTTGGGATCTTCGGCCAGCTCCGACAGCGCTTGTACTAATTCGGCGATCAACACTTCGTCGAAAACATTGTGTTTTTCCGGCCGATTAAGACAAAGGGTGGCAACGCCGCGTTCGTCGATATCGGTGACTAACCAATCCATGTTTACTCCTTTACATTCGAAACACGCCAAAATGGGTGTCGTTTATCTGTGCGTTGAGGGAAGCAGCCAGGGCTAGCGCCAGCACCTCGCGACTTTGGGCCGGGTCAATTACGCCGTCATCCCAAAGCCTGGCGGAGGCATAATAAGGGTGCCCCTGCTGCTCGTACTTCTCGATGATAGGTGCCTTGAAGGCTTTTTCCTCTTCATCGCTCCAGCTTTGCCCGCGTTTAGCCAAATTTTCACGGCTAACCGTTGCCAATACGCCAGCGGCCTGCTCACCGCCCATCACCGAAATGCGGGCGTTTGGCCACATCCACATTAATGTAGGGTCGTAGGCGCGGCCACACATACCGTAGTTACCGGCGCCATAGGAGCCACCAATTACTAACGTAAATTTCGGTACACTGGCGCAGCTCACTGCGGCCACCATTTTGGCGCCGTGTTTGGCGATGCCTTCCGCTTCGTATTTTTGGCCAACCATAAAACCGGTGATGTTTTGTAAGAACACCAAAGGCACCTTACGTTGGCAACAAAGCTCAATAAAATGCGCGCCTTTTTGTGCGCTCTCGCTAAATAAAATGCCGTTATTGGCAACAATGCCAACCGGATACCCCTGAATATGGGCAAAGCCGCACACCAAAGTTGGGCCATAGAGCGCTTTAAATTCATGGAACTGGGAATCATCCACCAAGCGGGCAATGACTTCTTTGACATCAAACGGCTTTTTAAGATCGGTGCCGACAATGCCGTACAGTTCTTCACTACTAAAACGCGGTGGTTTGGGCGCTCTAAGGGCCAGTTGCTGTGGCTTTTGCCAATTTAAGTTGGCAATTGCTTCGCGAGCCAGTGCCAAGGCATGGGCATCATCTTGGGCATAATGGTCAGCCACGCCGCTGACTTTGCAATGCACATCGGCGCCGCCTAACGCTTCGGCGCTAACTTCTTCACCGGTAGCGGCCTTTACCAGCGGCGGCCCGGCGAGAAAAATGGTGCCTTGGTTTTTTACAATAATGGACTCGTCCGCCATGGCTGGCACGTAAGCGCCACCGGCGGTACAAAGGCCCATAACGACCGCAATTTGCGGCACGCCCTTGGCTGACATTTGTGCCTGATTAAAGAAAATGCGGCCAAAATGGTCCCGGTCTGGAAAAACCTCGTCCTGGCGGGGCAAAAAGGCGCCGCCCGAGTCAACCAGGTACAAACAGGGCAGCCGACAGCGCATGGCCACTTCCTGGGCGCGCAGGTGCTTTTTCACCGTCAACGGGTAGTAAGTGCCGCCTTTGACGGTGGCATCATTGGCCACAATCATGCATTCGACACCACTGACCCGGCCAATACCGGCCACCACCCCTGCGCAGGGAACATAATCCTCATACACATTGAAGGCGGCTAACTGGCCAATTTCTAAAAAAGCGGCGCCGGGGTCGAGTAACAAGTCAATGCGTTCGCGGGCCAATAGCTTGCCGCGGCTCTTGTGTCGCAGGCAGGCATTTTCGCCGCCGCCCTGGCTTAGGGTGGCTATTTTGTCTTTTAAGTCGTCCACCAAGGCACGCATGGCTGCATCCTTTTGGATGAAGTCGTCACTGTGAGGGTGGATTTTGGATGACAGTATCATCGGCAAGCCTCTCGTTGAGGCGGCGATAAGCCGCCTGCGTCAGACTCAACAGGATTCGCTAAAAAGCTCTCGGCCAATCAGCATGCGGCGTATTTCTGAGGTGCCAGCGCCTATTTCATAAAGCTTGGCATCGCGCAGTAACCTGCCGGTGGGAAATTCATTGATATAACCGTTGCCACCCAGCAATTGAATGGCATCCAGGGCCATTTGGGTGGCCATTTCGGCACTGTAAAGGATGGCACCGGCAGCGTCTTTACGAGTGGTTTCGCCGCGGTCGCAGGCGCGAGCAACGGTGTATACATAGGCGCGGGCAGCATTCATACGGGTGTACATATCGGCCAATTTGCCTTGAACTAACTGGAAGTTACCAATGGCTTGGCCAAATTGCTGGCGGTCGTGGACATAAGGCACTACGGCGTCCAGACAGGCTTGCATAATGCCAAGGGGACCGCCGGCCAGTACCACCCGCTCGTAATCCAGGCCGCTCATCAGCACCTTGACCCCTTGATTGAGTTCACCCAGCAAGTTTTCTTTGGGAACCGGGCAATCGCTAAACACCAGCTCGCAGGTGTTGGAGCCGCGCATCCCTAGTTTGTCGAGTTTTTGCGCCTGGCTAAAACCGGCAAAGCCACGCTCAACAATAAAAGCGCTAATGCCTTTTGCGCCAAGCTCTGGGGCGGTTTTGGCATACACCACAAAGGTATGCGCATCAGGGCCATTGGTTATCCACATTTTGCTGCCGTTAAGCAGAAAATGATCGCCATTATCGCGGGCGCTTAGGCCCATTGACACCACATCGGAGCCGGCATTGGGCTCTGACATGGCCAAGGCGCCGATATGTTCACCACTAATGAGTTTGGGGAGGTATTGTTGTTTTTGCGCCGCATTGCCATTGCGGGCAATTTGGTTGACGCAAAGGTTGGAATGGGCGCCGTAAGAGAGGCCCACCGAGGCGCTGGCGCGAGAGAGTTCCTCCATCACTACCACGTGCTCTAAGTAGCCCATGGCGGCGCCGCCGTATTGCTCGCTCACCGTTACACCCAACAGCCCCAGCTCGCCGAAGCGAGGCCAAAGCTCATTGGGAAATTGATTGCTTTTATCAATGTCGGCTGCGCGCGGTGCTATGACGTCGCGTGCGAAGGCGTTGACGTGGTCGCGGAGCATGTCCGCTGTGTCGCCCAAACCGAAGTTCAGGCTTTTAAACTGGCTAATCATCAGCGTCTCCCCCGAGATGCGTGCTGGTTAGCTGCCGTTATTACGCCTTTTTCTTTTGGTTAATTTCGTCCAAGGCGCTACGGCAGCGAGTTTCTGCCGACGTCAGTTCCATAAGCACCACTTTAATGTCTTCCATCTGCTGCTCGAGAGCGGCTTTTTTCTCAGACACCAATTCAAGCATGGTACTGAGCTGAGTGATGGATGACTTATCCGCATCATACAAATCAAACAGCTTACGGATCTCGGCAAGAGAAAAGCCCAAGCGTTTACCGCGCAAGGTGAGCTTCAAACGCACTCTGTCCTGGCGGTTATAGATCCGGGTTTGCCCTTTACGCTCCGGGGTGAGTAGGCCTTGGTCTTCATAGAATCGAATCGACCTGGTGGTGATATCAAATTCTTTGGCCAGCTCACTGATACTGTACGTGATGTTATTGGACATGGTGTCTTGGCTCATCGTCGATGTTACTACCTTAATGGAAGTTTACGTAAAGGTAAAGCTTGAAGTTTTCGGGGGAAACTTACACGCAAGCTACTGTCAACATTGGCTTTATCAAATACAAAAAACAAGCTTTTGTTTGTGGCCGGTCGGCAGCTGTTGCCCACCAGCTCTACCATGAAGACATAAAGGCGCCACTTTGTATAGCGGCTTACACCACCGATTTGGCTACCTCTTTCACAGTTTTCAGGCTTTTTTGTATTCGACCTTAGTCTAGCCCTTACTTTAACGGCGACGTTCCCTGACGAAAAGGTCAAAAGCGTGACTTCTATTCAGCCGGATAATGAAAATATCTCACCAGTGCTGTTGTTTTCATCAGCGCTGCTCTGGTCTTTCCCCGCTTGCCTTACGCTCAACAGGTTGACGTTAACGTAAACCATAAAGTAGGCTGAGGAAAAGACACTGAGGAGTCGCTATGAGCATTGTTATTGTCGGTGCTGCTCGTACCGCCATGGGAGCATTTCAAGGAAGCCTGAGCGAAATTTCGGCGCCGAAGTTAGGCGCCGCAGCCATTAAAGCGGCTCTAGGGCGTGCTCGGGTTAAACCCGAAGAGGTCACCGAAACGCTGATGGGCTGCGTATTACCGGCAGGCATCGGCCAGGCGCCTGCCCGTCAAGCCAGTCGGTATGGTGGATTGCCCGATAGCTGTGGTGCCACCACGGTGAGCAAGGTCTGCGGCTCTGGCATGAAGGCCGTCATGCTGGGGCATGACCTTATTAAAGCCGGCAGTGCCGAGGTGGTGGTGGCCGGGGGCATGGAGTCGATGACCAATGCGCCTTACTTACTGCCCAAAGCGCGGGCGGGGCTGCGCATGGGTCATGGTGAGCTCAAAGATCACATGTTTCTCGACGGTCTTGAAGATGCTTACAGTGGCAGATTAATGGGCGCTTTTGCGCAAGAAACGGCTGACCAATACGGCCTTAGTCGCCAGGATATGGACCGTTTTGCCATTGAATCGTTAAGCCGTGCTAAAGCGGCTATCGCTAACGGCGCCTTTAAAGCCGAAATAACCCCGGTTGAGGTTAAAAGCCGCAAGGGCGACTACGTGGTTGACCAGGACGAACAGCCCGGCAATGCCGTTATTGACAAAATTCCTGCTCTAAAACCGGCCTTTAGTAAGGATGGCTCTATTACTGCGGCCAACGCCTCTTCTATTTCTGATGGGGCGGCGGCGCTAGTGCTAATGGATGAAGACGCCGCTATAAAGCGCGGTTTAACGCCTTTGGCGCGCATTGTTGGACATACCCAGCATGCGCAGCACCCCAGTGAGTTCACCATTGCCCCGGTCGGGGCCATTCAGCTGCTGTTAGCGAAAGTGGGCTGGCAGCAGCAGGATGTTGACCTTTATGAAATTAACGAGGCCTTTGCCATGGTGACAATGCTCGCCATGCAAGAGCTAGGGCTTGATCACAACAAGGTGAATGTGAATGGCGGCGCTTGCGCCCTTGGCCATCCTATTGGCTGCACCGGTGCCCGGCTGTTGGTCACACTTATTCATGCCCTAAAAGCCAGAAACCTGAAAAAAGGTGTGGCGTCACTTTGTATCGGTGGTGGCGAAGCGACTGCCGTGGCCATTGAATTGATGTAAGGACCTTTATGAAAACCCTGCCGCTTTTTATTGATGGCCAGTTTGTTGCCAGCCAAAGCCAGCAGTTTATTGATGTGACTAACCCGGCCGATAACAGTGTTATTGCCAAGGTGCCTTGTGCCACCCAGGGTGAGATGCAAGCGGCAGTGGCGAGCGCCAAAGCGGCCTTTTTAATCTGGAAGGACGTTCCGGTGTCAGAGCGGGCGCGGGTAATGCTGCGCTATCAGCATCTGCTTAAAGCCCACCAGAATGAGATAGCCGAAACTCTCTCCCTTGAGACCGGCAAAACCTTTGATGACGCCAAAGGCGATGTTTGGCGGGGTATCGAAGTCGTAGAACACGCCGCCAATATCGCCAGTTTGATGATGGGCGAGACGGTGGAAAACGTGGCGCGTAGCATTGATTGCTACAGCCTGACCCAGCCATTGGGGGTTTGCGCCGGCATTACGCCTTTTAATTTCCCGGCGATGATCCCGCTGTGGATGTTTCCGCTGGCCATCGCTTGCGGCAATACCTTTATCCTCAAACCCTCGGAACAAGACCCGCTGACGCCGACGCGTCTGGTGGAGCTTTTTGTTGAAGCCGGCGCCCCTAAAGGGGTGTTGCAAGTGGTGCATGGCGGTAAAGAGCAAGTGGACTTTCTGCTACAGCACCCCGAGGTAAAAGCCTTGTCTTTTGTCGGTTCGGTGCCGGTTGGCCAGTACATTTACCAACAAGGCACCCAACACTTAAAACGGGTGCAAGCCTTTGCTGGTGCCAAAAACCACATGGTGGTGATGCCCGATGCCAACAAAGATCAGGTCATCAATAACATTGTCGGTGCCTCGGTTGGGGCGGCAGGGCAGCGCTGCATGGCCATCTCGGTGGTGGTGCTGGTCGGGGAGAGCCAGGCTTGGGTTGACGACATCAAAGCCGCTCTTGCCAAGGTTCGGCCTGGTCTGTGGAACGATAAAGATGCAGCTTTCGGCCCGCTTATTTCGCCAAAAGCCAAAGCGCGAGTACAAGCGCTGATCGCTGCTGGCAAGGAAGAAGGTGCCAACTGCCTGCTCGATGGCAGCGACTTTAGCGTCGAAGGCTATGAAAACGGGAACTGGCTGGGGCCAACACTTTTTAGTGAAGTCACCCCCGAGATGCGCATATACCGCGAAGAAATTTTTGGCCCGGTACTGTGCTTGGTTAATGCCGACAGCTTAGCCAGTGCCATCGCTCTGGTGAATGCCAACCCTTACGGCAATGGCACCTCTATTTTTACCGCCAGTGGCGCCGCGGCCCGCAAGTATCAGCACGAAATCAGTGTTGGCCAGGTGGGTATTAATGTGCCAATTCCGGTGCCGTTGCCCTTTTTTAGTTTTACCGGCTGGAAAGGCTCTTTTTATGGCGACCAGCATGCCTATGGTAAACAGGCGGTGCGGTTTTATACCGAAACCAAAACCGTTACTGCCCGCTGGTTTGAGGGTGATATCCCCGCTGGCCCCAATATGACCATTCACCTGGACTAACGAGGCCATGCTGTGAACTTTCATTTAACCGACGACCAACTTGCCTTTGAAGACAGTGCTCGCCAATTCGCCGAAAGTGAGCTGGCCCCCAATGCCGCACGTTGGGATAAAGAACATTACTTCCCGGTTGAAGTGATTCGCCAAGCGGGCGACATGGGCTTTTTAAGCCTTTACACGCCAGAGGCGGCCGGTGGTCTGGGGCTTAACCGGCTTGATGCCAGCATTGTCTTTGAACAGTTGGCCATGGGCTGTACCAGCACCACTGCCTATATGACGATCCACAATATGGCAACTTGGATGGTGGCACGTTTTGGCAGCCCTGAGGCCGTAGCCCAGTTCTGTCCTGACTTGGTGACCGGTAAAAAACTGGCTTCCTACTGCTTAACCGAACCCGGCGCTGGCTCCGATGCTGCCAATTTGCAAACCAAAGCCCAAGCGGATGGTAGTGATTATCTGCTAACCGGTGCCAAGGTGTTTATCAGTGGCGCGGGCAGCACGCAACTACTGGTGGTGATGGCCCGAACCGGTGAAGCGGGCCCTGCTGGTATTAGTGCCTTTGTGGTGCCCGCCAATAGCCCGGGCATCAGTTATGGCAAGGCCGAGTCGAAAATGGGCTGGAACGCCCAACCCACTCGCATGGTGACCTTCGATAGGGTGCGGGTGCCTAAGCATTTTCGCCTCGGTGAAGAAGGCGAGGGCTTTAAATTCGCCATGATGGGGCTTGATGGTGGCCGCATTAATATTGCCACCTGTTCGGTTGGCACGGCCCAACAAGCGCTCAATACCGCAACGCAATACCTGCACCAACGTCAGCAATTTGGTAAGCCGTTGGCGGCTTTTCAAGCACTGCAATTTAAGCTGGCTGACATGGCTACCGAACTGGTTGCCGCCCGGCAGTTAGTGCGCCTAGCCGCTTATAAGCTGGATGTGAAAGACCCAGAGCGCACCGCGTATTGCGCTATGGCCAAACGTTTTGCCACCGATGTGGGGTTCGAGGTGTGTAACCAGGCGCTGCAGCTTCATGGTGGCTATGGCTATATCCAAGAATACCCATTAGAGCGCCACCTGCGTGACGTGCGGGTGCACCAGATCTTGGAAGGTACCAATGAAATCATGCGCCTTATTATTGCCCGCCGGCTGCTGGCTGAGCATGCCAGTGCCATTTTGTAAGGAGGCCAGATGAAAGCGCCTTTAGATTTACAGGTTAGCGGCCACAGTGCCGTGCTGACGTTAAACAACCTGCCTGCCAATACCTGGACGGCAGAAAGCCTGACTGAACTGGCCGCCATTATCGAAGATCTCAACGCCAAAACCGAGGTTTGCACCCTGATAGTGCGCTCTGCCAGCGACAAATTCTTTAGTGCGGGTGCTGACCTCAACAGCTTTGCCGATGCTGATAAAGCAACGGCTACGCAAATGGCCCACTTATTTGGCCGCGCTTTTGAAGCGTTATCAGGCTTTCGTGGCCTTTCTATCGCGGTGATTAATGGCTATGCCATGGGCGGCGGTTTAGAAGTGGCGCTGGCTTGCGATTTACGCATTGCCGAGCCCAAGGCGCTGATGGCTTTGCCGGAAGCCAAGGTTGGGCTACTGCCTTGCGCCGGCGGTACCCAAAATTTAACCCATCTTGTGGGCGAAGGTTGGGCCAAGCGCATTATCCTTTGTGGTGAGCAGGTTGATGCCACTTTGGCCGAGAAAATTGGCCTGGTTGAAGAGGTTGTTGGCGCCGGTGAGGGCATGACTGCGGCGCTGCGGCTAGCCGAGCAAACCGCGCAGCAAAGCCCGCAATCTCTGGCCTTTTGTAAAAAGCTGATTCAAAACTGCCGTCATGGGTCTATTTCCCAAGGGCTCGCCAAAGAGCGTGAATATTTCATCAAGCTTTTTGACGGTCCTTACCCACGGGAAGGCGTACAGGCCTTTTTAGAAAAAAGACAACCCAAATGGCATAGAACATGACCGATTATGTGCAATTTGAAGAACGTGCCACCGCCAATGGCAAAGCTATAGGCATCGCTCGGCTTAACAGCGAAAAGTCGTTGAATGCTTTGTCGCTGGCCATGATTGACCAATTAGCGCCAAAGCTAACGGCTTGGGAGCAAAACCCGCATATTGCGTTGGTGGTATTGGAAGGCGCTGGCGACAAAGCCTTTTGCGCTGGTGGCGATGTGGTAGCGCTTTATCACGCCATGAAAGAAAGCGGCGATGGTGGTGAAGCGGTGGCACCGTTCTTTTTAAAAGAATACCGGCTCGATTACCAAATTCATTGCCTTAATAAACCGGTATTGGTGTGGGGCCACGGCATCATTATGGGCGGTGGCCTTGGCCTTATGAGCGGCGCTTCACACCGCGTGGTTACTGAAACGGCGCGTATTGCCATGCCGGAAATTACCATCGGTCTTTATCCCGATGTTGGCGGCAGCTTTTTCTTGTCGCGCATGCCAGGTAAAGCCGGGCTTTTTTTGGGGCTGACCGGCGCCAATATCAACGCGGCTGACGCACTTTATGTCGGTTTGGCCGACCATTTTATTGCCGCCGATGACAAAGAGCGGCTTTTTGATGCCCTTTGTCATGTTAATTGGGGCGATACCTTACGGCTTAACCACGAAAAGCTCTCACATGCTCTTAAAACCCTTGAACAGCCCGCCAGAGTCAAACTGCCTCGCGGCCAGATAAAAGGCCACCAGGACCGTATCGATGCACTCTGTGACGGCGATGATTTAGCGGTTATTGCCGAGCGTATTGCCGCCTTAAAAACCGACGACAGTTGGCTGGTGAAAGCCCAAAGCACCTTTAGCCATGGCTCGCCGTTGTCGGCTGCCGTGCTGTTTGAGCAGCTAAAACGCGGCAAAACCATGGGCCTGGGCGAGGTGTTTCGCATGGAAGCGGGGCTGTCGTATCGGTGTGGGGAATTTGGCGAATTTCAAGAAGGCGTTAGAGCGCTGTTGGTAGACAAAGATAAAAAACCACAGTGGCGCTATCGGCACGTCAGTGAGGTTGACCCAACCGTCGTTAACCACTTTTTCGAGAGTCCCTGGGGGCTGCAGCACCCCCTTGATGATATCTAAGGAGCGCTTATGAAAGTCGCCTTTATCGGCCTTGGCAACATGGGGGCGCCGATGGCGCGTAACCTGCTTAAAGCAGGGCATGAGGTGGTTGCCATTGACCTTAACGCCAGCGCGGTTGCCGAGGTGGTTAGTGCCGGCGCGCAAGCGGGCACCCTTGATACGGCCAGCCAGTGCCCGGTGGTTATTACCATGCTTCAAACCGGCCAGCAGGTGGCCAGTATCTACCTGGGCGAAACGGGCCTATTGTCGCGGTTAGAAAAAGGCACCTTGGTGATTGATTCTTCCACCATTGATGCTGCTACCGCTTGCCGCGTGCACCAAGAGGCCGAAACGTTAAGCCTGGACTTTGTTGATGCGCCGGTTTCTGGCGGCACTGCTGGCGCCGCCGCAGGCACTTTGACCTTTATTGTGGGGGGCAGCGAGCATGCCTTTAGTCGCGCCCAAGGCGTTCTTGGCGCCATGGGCGGCAACGTTTTTCATGCCGGTGGCAGCGGCGCCGGCCAGGTGGCCAAGATCTGCAATAACATGCTGTTGTCAGTATTAATGGCGGGGACCTGTGAAGCTTTAACGCTGGGTATGGCACACGGCCTTAACGCTGCTGTGTTGTCAGACATTATGAAAGTCAGCTCCGGCGGCAACTGGGTACTGGAAAAATACAACCCGGTGCCCGGTGTGATGGACAACACCCCGGCGTCCAATGGTTATCAGGGCGGCTTTACTAGCCAATTGATGATCAAAGATTTAGAGCTGGCAATGGCGGCGGCAGGAGCCGTATCGGCCTCGGTGCCTATGGGCGGTTTGGCGCGGGCGCTTTATCAAATGCACAACAAGAAAGGTAACGCCGGCAAGGACTTTTCGTCGCTGCTGGCACTGTTTGAGGGATAACCATGAAGTTGAATAACGCCGTTATAGCCATAACCGGTGCTGGTGGTGGCTTGGGCCAAGCCATGGCCGAAATGCTCGCCGCTCAAGGCGCTAAGCTGGCACTGATAGATGTGAACAGTGAGGCTTTAAACGCCACCTTGTCTTTGGTGGAAAAGGCCGGCAGCCAGGGCCGCGCTTATGGCTGTGACATCACCAATGAGCAGCAAGTTGAAAAGACCTTTAGCGCCATTGTGAGCGATTTTGGTGTTCTCAATGGCTTGATTAACAATGCCGGCATTATGCGCGATGGCATGCTGCTAAAAGTGAAAGACGGCCAGGTAAACAAAATGAGCCTGGCGCAGTTTCAGTCGGTGCTTGATGTCAATGTGGTTGGCACTTTTCTTTGCGGCCGTGAAGCGGCCAGTGCCATGGTGGCAAGCCAGTCGGCCGGGGTGATCATTAATATTTCCAGTGTCTCCCGGGCGGGCAACATCGGCCAAACCAATTATTCGGCATCAAAAGCGGCAGTGGCGACCATGGCGGTTACTTGGGGTAAAGAGCTGGCGCGTTTTGGTATTCGTACCGGTGCCATTGCCCCTGGGGTAGTTAAAACAGCGATGACCGAACAGATGAAACCTGAAGCCATTGCACGTATGGAACAAGCCATTCCACTAAAACGAATGGGATCAGCAGAAGAAATGGCGCAATGCGTGAAATTCATCTTTGAAAATGACTATTTCACCGCTCGGGTACTGGAAATTGACGGAGGCATCCGCATTTAATGGTCTTTGGTAGGCCATAACGGCTAACGGTTAGCGGTTTATCTACCCTGACACTTTATTGGGTCAGGGTTTTTTATTGTTCAAACGGCTTTTGTTGTCATTTTTGCGCCTCTAAAGCCGTTATTTATGTTGTTTCTAAAGCGCAGCTATTGAAGTTACACAGAATGCGGCGGAACCGAACAAGATATTTTTCTTTTACCATGTTATGGTAATCGTTTGAACTCGAATGAAATGTGCGTTAGGGCACCGACGTTTTTTCTTTTTCGGTGGCTACCCGCGTCACACTTACTTAGAAAAGAAACAGGAGTGCAGAGTGGAAACAGGCACGCTTATTTCGCTGGCGATTTATTTTCTCGCCATGCTGGGCATTGGGTTATATGCCTATAAAAAATCGACGGACGACGTATCAGGTTACATGCTGGGTGGACGCGGGCTAGGGCCAGCGGTAACGGCGCTTTCAGCCGGTGCATCTGACATGAGTGGCTGGATGCTGATGGGCTTGCCGGGGGCAATTTATGCGTCAGGTATTTCCCAATTATGGATTGCAGTGGGCCTGACCATTGGTGCTTATCTCAACTATGTGGTGGTGGCACCGCGACTGCGTACTTACACCGAAGTAGCGCATAACTCCATAACCATTCCCGATTTCTTTGGTAACCGCTTTGATGACCACAAGCGCATTCTGCGCCTGATCTCGTCTTTGGTTATCATCATCTTCTTTACGCTCTATACCTCGGCCTCTTTGGTTGCCGGCGGCAAGCTGTTCGATAGCTCCTTTGGTATGTCTTACAGCACCGGCCTTATTGTGACGGCTGCTGTGGTCTGTGCTTATACCCTGTTCGGGGGCTTTTTAGCGGTATCCATGACCGACTTCGTGCAGGGCTGCATCATGTTTATTGCCCTGGTGATGGTGCCGATTGTGGCGTTATCTGATTTGGGCGGGGTAGGGACCACGGTCGACAAGGTGCAAGCACTGAACCCGCTTTACCTGGATTTCTTTAAAGATGCTGCCAAGCACGGCACCTTACAGGACGTGACGGTGGTTGGGGTTATCTCACTACTGGCATGGGGCCTGGGCTACTTCGGCCAGCCACATATCATTGTGCGCTTTATGGCAATTCGTAGCGTTAAAGATGTCAAAGTGGCTCGCCGTATTGGTATCAGCTGGATGGTGGTTTCTATTATTGGCGCCATGGCCACCGGGTTTGTGGGGATTGCCTATGTGGCAAAAACCCAGATGACACTGCAAGACCCTGAAACCATCTTTATTGTCTTTTCGCAGTTCTTGTTTAATCCGCTGATCGGTGGCTTCTTGCTGGCGGCCATTCTGGCAGCCATCATGAGCACCATTTCCTCACAGCTGTTAGTTACCTCCAGTTCGCTGACCGAAGATTTCTATAAAGCCTTCCTGCGCCGCGACGCTAGCCAGAAGGAATTGGTAACCGTTGGCCGGATATCGGTACTGCTGGTATCAATCGTTGCCATTGCGCTGGCCTGGAACCCCGATAACAGCATTTTGGACTTAGTGAGTAACGCCTGGGCAGGCTTTGGTGCCGCCTTTGGTCCTGTGGTTATTTTGAGCCTTTACTGGCGCCGCATGACCTTAAGGGGCGCTTTGGCCGGTATGATTGTTGGCGCGGCAGTGGTGCTGTTCTGGATCTACGGCCCTGTCACTGTTCATGGTGTAGCGCTTAATGCCTGGCTTTACGCCATGGTACCGGGCTTTATACTGAGCACCTTGGCGATTTACATCGTTAGTATGTTGAGCCCTGAACCATCTGATTCGATGCATGGCCACTATGATGAAATGAAACAAATCATTGATGAGCATGCCTAACATTAGGTGTTGAAAAAGCCGGCCTTGGGCCGGCTTTTTTTTGTGCTTAAAAAGACAATGCGGGTGAGTCGCTTTTCGCCTTTTAGAGCAATGAGAAGAAGATTGACTGTTGTTGCTAAGTATAAAAAAACCGGCCTAGTGAGGGCCGGTTTGGCGTTGCAATTCGCTTTAATCAGGCGGATTTCAGCACATGGAAGACTTCAGCAAAACTGTAGGCTCGTTGAGTGATATCAAGGGGGATATGCAGGGCACGGGCGATGTCGGCGGCAGAAATCATACCGCGCAAGTTATGCAAGGTTTTATCCAATAACAAAATGTGCTGTTCACCCAGCTCTTGCAGGGTGTAAAGCACGTCACCGATGGTGGCGCTTTGCAGCTCTTGGTAAGCAAAACCATGCAGGTGGGCTTTGTCGGTCATAACGTCACCGACAGACACTTCGCTGCGATGAATGGCTTTATTGGTGGCATGCATCAACACCTTGTGACTTTGCAGGTCAGATGCGCTGACAATCCCCATAAAGCGGTTATTGGCATCCACCACCAGTTTGGCTTTGACGTGGGCTTTTTTCATCATATAAAGCGCATCGTCAATTTTTACGTCGTGCTCAATCACCAATGGCGCGCGGCGTGCAAAGTCAGTGGTGATCCAAGCGGCAGGGCTTTCCAAGCTAAGCTGAGCTGGATATTCGGCGTCTACAAAGTGCTCGACGTCGGTCATAGCGACAGTTGGAATAGCGCTAAAGTTATTCATAAATACCTCTACTGAACTGAAATTATTTTTACGTTTTTATGGAAGACGCAGTTCAGGTGAGGCTCTTGATGGCGGGAGGCAGCATTGCGCTCTGGCGGTTGGCACTGAAGTGTCGTGATAGCCCAAGCGATGCGTGGCGACATTCCCTGCTGTTGGCACAAATAAATTGTGGGCGGCGGGGTAAAGGTCAGACAGGGCGCTGCTGTCTTGAATCAAACTGTGGTGGTATTCGGTCTGCTGCGATTGGGCAACCGCTTCGCTCAGGCTGAGCAAGGTCAACTGGGCAAGAAGAAATACCCAGGCAACTTTTCGCAGCAGTGGTGATAGCGTACCCATCGGAAGGAGACCTTCATAAAACCTATGTTTACGTTATCCGATTTTCGCGGCCTAAAAACAAGCCCTAACTACGCCACAAACTTTCATGTTTATCGCAAAAACGTCGACCAGGTCCTTGACGTCGATCATCTTTATCGGGTTCCCAGCGCATTTCTTCTCGGCGTTCGCGGCCTTTGCGGCGGTCTTCTTTGCGTCTCTCTGGCCCTTGGTATTGTTGCTCTTTCATGATCTTCTCCAATACTGGTTAGCCTTTTTTAATATTAGGTGATGTTGATTAAAGCGTGGTCTGAAGAGGGGTGTGGTTTGGGTCACCATTCATATAAGCGATTACCGTTATCTTATCTGGCAACATACAACTGTCTGTTGGGTCTGCAGTGGCCAGCTGATAAATTAGTGGCAACAGCACGGCATCGTTTTGGGAGAGGATAATGGTCACAAAGCATCGGCCAAGGTTAGGCATTGCACTGGGAAGTGGTGCTGCTAAGGGATGGGCCCACATTGGCATCTTAAATGGCCTGGCAAAAATTGGCATAAAACCCGACCTTATCAGCGGCTGCTCAATTGGTGCCTTGGTAGGTGCGGCTCACGCCGGTGGTAATTTGGGGCGCCTGGAACAATGGGTTAGGGGCTTTACCAAGCTGCAGGTGATGTCGTTATTAGACCCCACGTTCAGTGGTCGCGGCCTGTTTTCCGGTGACAAAGTATTTAATGTGATTGCCAATGGCATGAAACAAAAAGACTTTTCTGAAACAAAGCTCCCCTTTGGCGTGGTAGCAACGGATCTTAATACTGGCCGAGAACTGTGGATGCAAGATGGCGACATGATTTCTGCCGTCAGGGCCTCCTGCGCCATGCCAGGGATCTTTGTGCCTATTTACCGTAACGACCATTTGTTGATTGATGGTGCAGTGGTCAACCCGGTACCGGTTTCGCTAGCAAGAGCAATGGGAGCCGATGTGGTGATCGCGGTGAACTTGGCTGGCGAGCAGCACCACAAATTTAATGTGGAAGAAGAAGAGGAAGAAGAAGAGGGCGTTATTCGCCAGTGGCTAAGCCGTATTAGGCCCGAGCGCAGTGTAAAGGATAAAGATCCTGCCTTGCCGTCGATGTGGAGCGTAATGAGCGGCGCTATCGACATTATGCAAGAGCGTATCACCCGTGCCCGTATGGCGGGGGACCCTCCCGAGCTTGAGCTAAAACCCCGAGTTTCCGACATCAATATTATGGAATTCTATCGGGCCGAAGAAGCCATTGCCGAAGGCGAGGCATGCGTTGAACGGATGTCGAAGTTCTTGCTGGCTGAGTTGGCTTATTTGGGGATCCACCCTCAGTCACCTGATGCCGAAGACACCGAAGAAGAAGCTGTCGACGACACTCCTGAACAGTTGGACGACCTGAGTGATGAAACCCTGCTAGATGAAGCCAATTCGGAACTGATTGATGAACCAAAGAATAAAGATTAAAGTTTACGCAAAGGTTATTTTGTGGTCTGACCATTAAAAAAGTTTCATTTTTCACTTTACGCAAGCGTAAAGACTGCTTATTATTAGCCCCAAGCTCGAGGCGCAAGCTTCTAAGCAAAGAATTCTCGTTGGGGGAGAAGACTTGGTAAAGGATTGCCAAGGGGCTATACCAAAGGGAAAAAATAAGAATGCCTATTTCGAGTAGGTGAAAGATTGTAAGACGAAAGCAAGCAGCAAAACGGGGTACTTTGGTGCGGGTAGTGGCCGCACCGTTAAAGTACACGACAAAAAGGCCAGCATCTGCTGGCCTTTTCTTTTTCTACCTCTTCGTCCATCTCACTGTTAATAGCTCGCCTGCAGTACTGTCAAAATAATCATTTGCACAATGTCATCAACACTGGCATCCCTAGCGAGGTCGTTCACGGGCTTGGCTAAGCCTTGGGTAATGGGCCCTATGGTTTGTTGCTGAGCCGAACGTTGAATGGTTTGTAATGTGCTGTATCCGGTATTGAGATCGGGGAACACAAAAACATTCGCCTGGCCTGCAATAGGGGTCCCGGGCGCTTTAGCTCTGGCCAGTGATTCAATGATTGCCATGTCGTAAGCAATGGGGCCTTCAATGGCAAGAGTTGCCGCTTTTGTGCGTATCAAGGCTATCGCTTCTACCACCTTGGCGTGGGTATGAGGCGTTGCAATCATCGCCAGGCGCGGTGCCATACCCAGCATGCGTGCACTGGCCGCGCATTGGAGCGCTATTTGGGCCAGCTGTTCGGCATTGGGCGAGGGATTTATGGCGCAGTCACCGTAAATCAATGCATGGTCCGCCAGTAGCATTAAAAAGGCACTGGATACCAATGACTGCGTTGGTGCCGTTCTCACTAACTGCAAAGCAGGGCGCAGGGTCTCAAGTGTGGTGCTTTGGGCACCACTGACAATGCCATCCGCTTCGTTTCGCACCAACATCATTGCTGCCAGGGCGTTATTGTCTTGAAGCTGTTCCCTTACCATCACCTCTTCTAAGCCTTTATGTTGCCTGAGTGCCAACATCGGTAAGACATAACGCTCTCTCAGAGCGTCAGGCGCAATAATGTGAATTTGACTACTGAGGCTGATCCCAAGATTGTGTGCCTGCCGGCGAATGTGATGAGGGTCTCCCAGCAAAAGACATTGCGCCAATTGGCGTCTTGCGGCCTCTGCCGCTGCACCAATAATGCGCGGGTTTTCACCTTCAGGAAATAAAATGCGGCAGGGCTGTTGCTGCGCCCTTTGCGCGAGCTGATAACGAAAGGCCTCGGGTGATTGTTTGTAATCAGCGGCATCGATAGGAGCGATTAAATCGTCAATAGGCAGCAGCTCGGCTATTTCGTGCATTATCCAGTCTTGGCGCTGGTGGTCATCGGCTTCTAGGTGCAACGATAACGACGCCAGTTGCGTTTTTATTTCGCTGACCCCCGCTTCAATAAACAGCATCGGCAATCCATCGTCAAAAGCGCCTTCGCACAATGCCATTATGGCCGGTTCGGGCTGATGCTGGCCGGTCAGCAAAAGCCCCGCTAACAGAAGGCCGTTTTTGGCAGCCAGACAGGCCGTTAATATAAGGTCGGAGCGGTGAGCTGGAATGATCACTAAGGTGCCAGGGCTTAGGTGCGCTATTTCATCAACGATGGATTGCTCGGCAACGGTAATGGCGCTTATTCGCCTTTGCTGCCAGTCGCCGCTATTAAGTGGCAGGGCGCCTAGATGATGTGCAAGGTCACAGGTGCGAGGTGCCAGCGCGCGGTTAGACCAGGGCAGGGTGGCGAGAGTGGGGACTGTTAGTTTTAGTGTTTCGCGGCTCTTGGTTGGGTTGGCGTTTGTTGCCCACAGCACATCAGCCCCGGGGGCGCTTTGTGTCAGCGGTTTTTGGTTGATAACAACCCCTTTGATGCTTGCGCCGGGAAGCTGGCCAATGGCGGTTTCAAGCTGCTGAAGGTCTGCGTGACTGTCAGCCAGCAAAATAAGTTTGGCTCCCCCTTGCTGGGCCAGCTTGATGTTGTAGGGGTGAGGCGCCGTAGCTGTTGCAGGTAACCCCACTACTAAACTGACGTGGTCTTTATGGGGGGCAAGGGCTGTTAGCTGCTCGGGGATGAGTGTTTCTTCATCTACGACAAAAGCCTGGGCGCTGTCTGCCACTCTCGACAAAATACGCAAGCCCCTGCCTGGGTTTTGCTGAACGCGGTCAATGAGCTTGGTGACATTGACACTAATGCCCCGGCGCTGAATGCCGTGAATAAGGCCCAAACTAATTGAGGTCATGGCAACCCGTTTACACAAAGGCACCAGTAACAGCGTTTCGCTCATCGCTTTTCCTTGTAATGCGCTGCTGACGTTTCTCTTTATTTGGCGGTGGCCTGCCGTTTTCTCGAACGGTAAAAATGTGACCTTGGTCTATTTGCCATAGTAGAAGCCTTTTGGCTATTGGACATCCGTCGGGCCCTCGCCGTTAAGTGCCGTTTAACGTTAGCTGTATCTAAAATCGATCGTCACTTGTGTTGTTTGGCGCACGCTTTAAACTGCCGTTACTGTCGAGGCTGGATTTTTTAGTCCAGAATAGGTGTAACGTATCTGGTTGTATCGGGAGACGCCCATGTGGGATCTGGTTCATGACGGTTACCGTTTGCTAAGGCACTGGCCTGTGCGTCGTAAATTGATGGCGCGGTTTCCACTGACCCAAACCGTATTAATGGCCCGAGGCCTGCTTTACTACCTGCCTGGAATGACCTTTGCCTGGCTGTTTATCAGCTTTACACTTAACGACCACGTGCTTAGCCCGCTGCAAGGGGTGATGGCGTTATTGTTGTTGGGATTACCCTTGCAGGGCCTTTTATGGCTCGGTAAAGAAGCGAGAAAGCCACTTTCCCCTGGCGATCGCCACTGGCTGGCCCAGCTTACCGATCGCATGAAGGACCAAGGCATCAAACCCGATGTAAAGGTAGAAGGCGCGCGTTATTTAGAATTGGCCTTTGCCATGGAACAAGCCTTTAGCAAGTCTGATAAAGCCTTTGGTCATGGCGACTGAAACATAGTCAAAAGCTATTGATATCGGTATAGTTAACAGCCTCTTTGCGAGGAGCGTTGCAGTATGACCGATACCAAAAGACACCCCACTGGGGACCTCATCATCCGTACCCAAACCATGCCTGCCGACACCAACCAAAACGGTGACATCTTCGGCGGCTGGTTAATGTCTCAAATGGATCTTGGCGGTGGCATGCTGGCTACCGAAATAGCCAAGGGCCGCATTGCCACAGTTGCTGTTGAAGGCATGACCTTTCACCAACCGGTGAAGGTGGGTGATGTAGTGTGTGTGTACGGTGAATGTACCCGCATCGGTAGAACATCCATGACCATAAAACTCGAAGTGTGGATAAAACCTCTGTTACGTGCCGGAGATACCGAGCGATACGTTGTTACTGAAGCAACCTACACCTATGTGGCCATCGACGATGCTGGTCGCCCTCGTCCAGTGCCGAAGGATTAATCAATGAGCAAAAGTCCCAAACGTCCACTTTATATTCCGTATGCAGGTCCAGCACTGCTGGAGTCGCCGCTATTAAATAAAGGCAGCGCCTTTACCCAAAAAGAACGTATTCAATTTAACTTGCTGGGGTTGGTACCGCAGTATGTTGAAACCATCGAAGAGCAGCGTGACCGGGCCTATGCACAGTTTTGTGCCTGTACCTCAGACTTAGATAAACACGTTTATCTGCGCTCTATTCAAGACAATAACGAAACCTTGTTTTATCGTTTGCTTGAAGAGCACCTCGACGAAGTGATGCCGATCATTTACACCCCCACTGTCGGCCAGGCTTGTCAGGAATTCTCCAAAATTTACCGTACTCACCGTGGTCTGTTCATTTCCTACGAAGATAAAGATCATATCGACGACATTTTGCAAAATGCTACCAAGCAAAACGTAAAAGTGATTGTTGTGACCGATGGCGAGCGCATTCTGGGCCTGGGTGACCAAGGCATCGGCGGCATGGGTATTCCTATTGGTAAGCTGTCGCTTTATACCGCCTGTGGCGGTATCAGCCCTGCCTACACCTTGCCGGTGGTGCTGGACGTGGGTACCAATAACCCCGATTTGCTGGATGACCCCATGTATATGGGCCGTCGCCAAAACCGCATTTCAGGTGATGAATACTACGCCTTTGTTGAAACCTTCATCCAAGCGGTAAAACGCCGCTGGCCGAACGCATTGCTGCAGTTTGAAGACTTCGCCCAAGCTAACGCCATGCCACTGTTGGAGCGTTACAAAGACGATATCTGCTGCTTTAACGATGATATTCAAGGCACTGCCGCTGTTACCGTCGGCACGCTTTGGGCTGCAGGTAAAGCCAAAGGCGAGCAGCTTAAAGACCAAAAAGTGGTGTTCTTGGGGGCAGGTTCTGCCGGTTGTGGTATTGCTGAGCAAATCATTGCTGCCATGCAAACCGAAGGTCTTTCCGAAGCCGAGGCCCGTGCCCGGGTATTAATGGTTGACCGTTGGGGCCTTTTGACCAGCGACATGCCCAATCTGGCCAACTTCCAGAAAAAACTGGCCCAGAACGTTGAACTGCTAAAAGACTGGCAAACCGAAGGCGAAAACATTTCGCTGCTGGAAGTGATTAAAAACGCCAAGCCGACCGTGCTTATTGGTGTTTCCGGTCAGCGTGGCCTCTTTACCGAAGAAGTCATTAAAACCATGCACGCGGGCTGCGAGCGGCCATTTGTGATGCCGCTGTCTAACCCCACCTCGCGTGTGGAAGCCACACCGCAAGAAGTGCTGAACTGGACCGACGGTAAAGCCATGGTGGCCACCGGCAGCCCGTTCTCGCCAGCCTTGGTTGGGGATAAAAAAGTGGCGATTGCCCAGTGCAACAACGCTTATATTTTCCCCGGTATCGGCCTTGGGGTTATTGCCTCAAAAGCCAAACGCGTGACCGACAACATGCTGATGGCGGCTTCTCGCGCCCTGGCCGAGTGCTCTCCCTTGGCAAATGAAGGTAAAGGGCCGGTACTGCCGCCGCTAACCGATATTCAAGAAGTGAGCAAATTCATTGCCTTGGCCGTTGCCAAACAAGCTCAGGAAGACGATGTGGCACTGACCACGTCTGACGAAGCCCTGATTGCCGCTATCGAGAAAAACTTCTGGTTACCGCGCTACCGCAACTATCGTCGTACCTCGTTCTAAGTATTGAAAACCCGCCTAAAGGCGGGTTTTTTTATGGCCCTAAATTCGGCACACTTGCCTAAACCAAGGAGGGTTTATGTCAAAGGTTCTGTCTCGTTACCTCAACATGGGCGATTTGGCCCCCGTTTTTACCACGTATCTTGCCGATAACGGCTCCCAGGGCTGGTTTCTTTTTGCTGAGCTTGGCCTTAAGGCACTGCCTGAGCATTATCTGCAAAGTCTTGGCTCGCCTGATCCATTATTGTTTGAATTAATGGGCTGCCCGGCCTTGGGGCGGGTTATTACCGATATTCCGGTGGATTTTAAAAGCGTTGATGCCGCGCCTTTTTTTAAAGCCCCCCTTGAGCACGGTAAAGCCTTTTGGTCAGAGCAGAAAAACCTGCTTTGGCTTTATCTCTGTTCCCATGCTGATACCCGCCCTAATGGCGGCGGATAAGCACCACGCCACCAATCACCATCAATGCGCCGATAAGGCGGTAGAGGTTCACTTCTTTTTGCAGGTAACCAAGCCAGCCTTGGTTATCTAACAGCAAGGAAGCCAACATTTGCCCGGCCACTAAAAAACCAATAAAGGCAGCAGCGCCCAGTTTGGGGGCGGCAAAGGCCGCAACCGCAACAAAAAACGCACCTAAGATGCCACCGGTCCATTGCCACCAAGGTAAAGTGGTTAACGAGTTTAAGGTGGGGAAAGGTTGGCGGGTGAGCAGCAGATAAGCGCCCAGTACCAAGGTGCCGACCCCAAAGCTGATAAAGGCGGCCCAAATGGCCCCTTGGGTGTTGGCAGCAAGCTGGGCGTTAATGCCAGCCTGCACTGGCATCATGGCACCTGCTACCAGGGTAATAACAATGAGTAGGGTGAGCATGTCCATGGCGTTGTTGTACTCTGTTTTCATTGCAGTTCCGGGCGTAAAAAAAGCCGGTCAAGGACCGGCTTTCGTGCATTGTCAGGCGTCAAAGGTTGTCCAGATTGGCGCATGGTCCGACGGCTTTTCAATGCCGCGCAGCTCATAGTCAATGCCGGTTTCCACCGCTTTTTCTGCCAAGGGCTGAGTGGCCAGCACCAAATCAATCCGCAAGCCGCGGTTATCATCAAAACCTTTGGAGCGGTAATCAAACCAAGAGTACTGGTCGCTCACTTCAGGGTGTTGTACCCGGAAGGTGTCAACCAGGCCCCAGCCTAGCAGTTTGTCCATCCATTGCCGCTCTTCAGGCAAGAACGAACATTTACCTTCACGCAGCCAGCGTTTGGCGTTGGCGTCACCAATACCGATATCCAAATCGGTGCAAGAGATGTTCATGTCGCCAATAACCACCAATGCTTCGTCCGGCTTATGCTCGGTTTGCAGGTAGTGCATTAGGTCGGCATAGAATTTTTCTTTGGCCGGAAATTTGGTTTCGTGGCTACGGTTTTCACCCTGGGGAAAATAGCCGTTAAGTACGGTAAGGGGGGAGCCATCAGCCAAGGTAAAACGGCCGATGATCATGCGCCGCTGCGCGTCTTCGTCATCGCTGGGAAAGCCTTTTTGTACCGCCTTGGGCACCTGCTTTGACAACAGCGCCACACCGTAGTGGCCTTTTTGGCCATGGAAATTCACTTCGTACCCCATGGCGCGCACATCTTCTAGCGGAAACTGGTCATCATGCACCTTGGTTTCCTGCAACCCGATAATGTCGGGTTGATGCTTGTCGATAAGGGCTTGCAACTGGTGAAGTCGGGCTCTCAGGCCATTGATATTAAAAGAAATGATTTTCATGGTCTGGCTTAGTAGCTAAATGATGAGATTATGGTATCACGGACGGCCAACAAGGCCTTCGCAGAAAAAGCGCGGCGGCTGCCGCGCTTTTATTCGCCGTAAGCGATGGCTTCTATTTCAATCAGTACGTCTTTGGGGAGCCTGGCGACTTCCACACAGCTACGTGCGGGTTTGTGGTCTCCAAAGAAACTTTCGTAAAGGCCATTTACGGTGGCAAAGTCGCCTAAGTCCTTCACAAACACCGTGGTTTTCACAACATGGTCTTTATCAAAGCCCGCCGCTTTTAAAATCGCTAAGACATTCTCTAAGGCTTGCTGGGTCTGGGCTTCAATACCTGCAACCACTTCACCGGTTTTCGGGTCAATGGGAATTTGGCCGGAAGTATAAAGGAAAGGGCCGACGCGGCGCGCTTGAACGTAGGGGCCGATGGCGGCGGGGGCATCATGGGTATTGATGACGGTCTGAGTCATGGATAGCTTCCTCCTTATGATGCCCGCAGATTATCAGTTAGTCCTTTTGGGTGCGAGTGTCCTGCGTTTTGTTCTTATCGCTTAAACATTTCAACTGCTGCTCTGAGAAGTTTTCGCGGTAATAAAGAAAGTTAACGCATTCTTCTTGGTAACGTTGCTGGGCGGCATTATAGAGTTGCGGATTCTTTTTCAAGTTATCCATATTGCGGCGCATCTGATCGCAGCGCCGGGCCTGGTCACTCATTTGGACAATTTGTTGGCAAGGGTCGGGAGTTGGCGCGGCGCAGGCGCCAAGCAACAAGGTCGAGCTGAGGGTTAGTGCTGTCCAAGCTTTCATGGTGTCCCTTAACAAAAGTCATTGCTGTTATTTGACTTTTAATCAGGGACGCCAATAAATCAATGCAGCCGGCCCATTGGCGCGCGCGTTGGCTTGGCCATCATCTCTACCAGCATTTCCAAACGCTGGGCGGTCAGTAGTGGATTGCAGAACCGCTGAATGAAGGTCATCAGGCGCTGCGTAACGTAGTCAATATCCAGCACCGTCATTTCCACCAGCATGTCTTGAATAATGGCGGTTGCTCCCAGGCTTGGTTGCATCATGTTGGTGTGTTCACTGACATAGTGCACGGCAAAATCAACAGCGCCGGTTTGCAAGGTGTCCATCAAACAAATGAAGGAGTCGCCGTCATGCTGATGAGGCTCAGGGGCGCTGTCGGCCAAATTGACCAGCGAGTCGAGCATGTCGCGGGCTTCATCTGGAATAAACTCTCGCAGCTCATCGGCTTTGGGGTGATCGCTGCCAAAGCCTTGGGGTAGGGCGCGGATCAGAGCCGTGGTCATTTCCGATTCGCTGATCATCGAAGCCACTTCTAACTGCATGGAGTCTGGCAGGGTATTAATGCCAGGCAGTTCATTAGCCAAACGGACAACGGCAGCCACTTCCAGGCAATACACCAGGCAAGCTAACCAACTGCCAGGTTCGGTGGTGGTCAGGGTTTCCCAGTCACGATGGACCAAAAAGCTGTCGGTAAATTGACCCGCCTCGGTTTCGTGGTTGTACTGCCACATTTCCAGACCTTCCTGGTAGCGGGCAATCAACTGATCGGTGAGTTCCTGAAGTTCCACTTAACAACGGCCTTAATCGTAAAAGGGCGGGCAGTATAACCCAAAAAAAAAGCCGCCCAAAGGCGGCTGATATATGGTGGTGGGGAAGGATTCGAACCTTCGAAGGCTGAGCCGTCAGATTTACAGTCTGATCCCTTTGGCCACTCGGGAACCCCACCGGAGTTCGCATATAGAAAGCCGCGTTGTTGCCACTTTCGTTGTAATAGGATGGTGGTGGGGAAGGATTCGAACCTTCGAAGGCTGAGCCGTCAGATTTACAGTCTGATCCCTTTGGCCACTCGGGAACCCCACCGCCGATGCGCCGCCATACTACCAAAATACGATCTGATGTAAAGGGAGAAATTTGCTAAAAATCTCGGTTTAGCGGCCGATACAGTTGCTAAGCCTGTTAATCGATGATTTTCTGTGCAAACCAAAGGTCTGTCTTTCCAAGATGAGTTGACTGTAGCCCCCCGACTGGCGTCGGCGGTGGCCAGTGGTCAGCGCTCAGATTTTGCCCTGCTGCTTGCCATGCTGGGTAATGATCTGTTGGAAAAACCAGGGCTTGCTGGGCCGGACATTAGCAAAGGCCTAGCTGAAGGCGCTTTTGATATTGGCCCGAAACGGCCATGGGGCGCAGATGAGCGTACCCCCGCGCGTTCCATGGCACTCAGCAACGTATTTCATCAGCAAGGTATGATTGCTGCGCGCCTTTTTGACTGCCTTGACCCCGAGCCGCAACTTGACCGCACAGAAGACGCCCACTTTATTAATGAAGATATTCTGGCTGACCTTGACCCGAAAATTGCCTGGCAAGCGAAGGGGAAGGCGATGCCAGAGCGCACCTCACTTACTACCAACGCCGATCTGGGTGATGTGCTGTCCCGTCTGCGCCAGCAAGCTTCGCTATAAACCGGCGCTGATATTTACCGTCTTTGTCGTCCATCCTTGATGTGCTGCAAGCTTTGCTGCATTAAGATAACGCATTCTTAGAACTGCATTTTTTAATTGGAGCCGTGATGAGCATTGATGCCATGCGCCGGGTGTTTCGCCATGCCCCCCTTGAGGAACTGGACCCCGACCCGATAAAACAGTTCGAGTTGTGGTTTATTGAGGCCAAAGACAGCGCCCCTGTCGACTGGCTTGAAGTGAATGCCATGACCCTGTGTACCAGTGGCCTGGACGGTTTCCCGCAAAGCCGTATCGTGCTGCTAAAAGGGATAAGTGAACAAGGATTGCAGTTTTTCACCAACTACCAATCCCACAAAGGCTCAGAATTAGCTGCCGACCCCAGGGCCAGCCTTAATTTTTATTGGCCACATCTTGCCAGGCAAGTGCGGGTACAAGGCCTGGTAACGAAATTGCCTCGCTCGGACTCCGAGCACTATTTTGCTTCGCGGCCGCGAGGCTCAAAACTGGGCGCCTGGGCATCACACCAATCCGAGCCTATCAGTGATGCTTCGGTACTCGACGGGCAGTTGGCTGAGGCTGAAAGCCGGTTCCCGGATGAAGTCCCTTGCCCACCGCATTGGGGCGGCTATGTTTTGCAGCCAAGCCAAATGGAATTTTGGGCGGGAAGAGAGAATCGCCTGCATCACCGGGTGCGTTACCAGCGAACCGACAACAAGTGGCAACTGCAATGGTTGCAACCCTAAAGAAAAAGGCACCTTCGGGTGCCTTTTTCTTTAGGGGATAAGTGGACATTTAGACGTTTAGACGTTTAAATATCCGGGTTGTATATTTGGAGAACCCCATGCCGCTTTGTATCCCCGACGCACTTCCTGCTGCTGAAGTGCTGCGCAAAGAAAACATCTTTGTGATGGATGAAACCCGTGCAACCCATCAGGACATCCGTCCGATGGAAGTGGTGCTCCTAAATTTAATGCCGAAGAAAATCGACACCGAAAACCAGATCTTGCGGCTGCTGGCCAATACGCCGTTGCAGGTCAATGTGAAGCTGCTGCGTATTGACCATCGCCAATCTAACAACACCCCTAGCTCGCATCTGGAACGCTTCTACCGCGATTTTGATGATATTAAAGACTTAAATTTTGACGGCTTAATCGTTACCGGTGCGCCGCTTGGGCAGGTGCCCTTTGATGAGGTTTATTATTGGGATGAAGTGCGCGCCATTATCGAATGGTCTCGTAGCCACGTTACCTCTACCTTGTTTTTATGCTGGGCAGCTCAGGCGGCACTGAATTACCTTTATAACCTGCCTAAAGTCACCATGGGCCATAAGCTCTCCGGCGTTTACGAGCAACATACGCAGTGCCGTGATAACCCCTTGGTTAGAGGTTTTGACGACTTTTTTCTGGCGCCGCTGAGCCGCTATGCCGAGTTTGACTCGGCCACCATTGCTGATAACACCGACCTGCAAATTTTGGCGGATCACCCTGAGGCCGGTGTGTATTTGGCGGCAACCAAAGATCTGCGTCAGGTTTTTGTGACCGGACATCCTGAATACGATTTCGACACTTTAGATCAAGAATATAAACGTGACCTGCAAGCGGGTATTAACCCGGCATTGCCACACAACTATTATCCGCAAGATGATGCCAGCCAAACCCCAAGGGCGCGCTGGCGTAGCCATGCAAACTTGCTATACAGCAACTGGATTAATTATTGCGTGTATCAGATAACACCCTTTGATCTGCGCCAGATGCCACCCAAAGATGAGCCGGTAGCAAAATCGGCAACACCGCTTTGAAGAAAAAGGCCGCTTAAGCGGCCTTTTTTACAAGAAGGTCAGACCAAGGCCAATAATGGCGCCAGAGACAACAAGTTGCACCAAGCAATAGCCCATAATGTCGCGAGCCCCAAGGCCGGCAATAGCCAGTACCGGCAGCGCCCAGAACGGTTGCAACAGGTTAGTCCAGGCATCACCCCAAGCTACCGACATTGCCACTTTGGCCACATCGACATGCAGCATTTGCGCGGCAGGCAGCATTACCGGGGCTTGTACTGCCCATTGACCACCACCGGAGGGAACAAAGAGGTTAATCAGCCCCGCCGATAAAAAGCTCCACAGCGGCAATGTGGCAGGGGTGGATACATGGACAAAAAATTCAGCCAGCCGGGTGGCGAGGCCGGAGCTTTGCATTAGCGCCATGATGCCAGCGTAAAAAGGGAATTGAATGAGAATACCGCCCGCGCTTGATACCGCTTGCGGCAAAGCACCTAAAAATTTTGATGCACTGCCAAACAGCACCATTGCCAGCATTAAAAACAGCAGGTTAAGCACATTAAGGTTTAGACCACCACCACCGAAGAAGTAAGGTACCAGCCACACCAAAATCAGGGCGCCGCCCAGATACATTGGCCAGCGGTGGTTGAGCATCGGGCCGTGGCCGGCCACAGGGGCAATTTCATCTTCGCTTTTTACTTTGCCAAGTTTGCTGTTTCTATCCAGCATCAGCATGTTTAATAGCGGCATCACCACCAGTAAAATGGCCACTAACGCCAGATTAAAAGGCGCAAAAATGGTTTCACTGGTAGGCACCAAACCGATTTGTTTTTCGGCAAAGTGGCCGGGCGTGTTAATGGTCAGCGGAATGGAGCCAGAAAGACCGGCGTGCCATATCAAGAAGCCGGAATAAGCAGAGGCCACCAGCAACTTGTAATCAATGGCAATTTCACGGGCGATAGCGCGGGCGAAAAAAGCACCAACCACCAACCCAAAACCCCAGTTCAGCCAAGACGCCAGCAGCGCTACTAAGGTCACCGCCACAATAGCGCTTTTTGGCCCAGGTAGTTTTCTCGCCAAGGCGCCTAGCGCTTTTCTAACCAGCGGTGTAGAGGCAACCAAATGGCCCAATACCAAAATCAGCGCCATTTGCATGGCGAAGGTCAATAGGTTCCAAAAACCTTTGCCCCAGGCATTCACGGCATCCATTGGCGCCATACCTTGTACGCCGATAGACAACGCTAAAACAAACATGGTGAGTAATAGCACCAACACGAAAGGATCGGGCAGATACCTCTCGACTAGGCGCACAGCACCTTTAACTAACCACCCCATAACGCATTTCCTTTTTCTGCTTATCATTAATTAGGCATAACGCCTGGGGATAGGTTAACAATTAACCGCGACAACAAACCTTATACTTTCGTCCAGAGCCGCAAGGGCAGGGGGCGTTACGCTCGGGCTCAGGGTAGGTGCCGGAATGAAAGCGCCATTGGCCATGGTCTTTTATAAAAAGGCTCTTCTCTAAGTGAAACGCCAGTTTTTCACCACTGTGGTAGCGTGCAAGAAAGGTAACGGTACTTTCTTTATCGCCAGGCTGGTGGTCTAGGATCTGCAAGTCATACCAATCGAGCTGAATAAAGGGCTCGATATCGGCCAAGTCAGGCCGTGTTTCTGGATGCCAGCTGTCGAGAATAAAGCCGGGTTTATTGACTACATGGGCGCAATATCTGGCTTGCATTAACACCTTTGCGTTACTGGCAGCTTGGCCACTGTGCAATAACCCACAACAATTCTCGTAGCGTTGGCCGCTGCCGCACGGACAGGTTTGAGACATGCGTTTTTTCCTTTCTATAAACAGCCCCTGAAATGGCGCTGCGTTATTAGTGAACTCGTTGTTTTAATAAGTAAAACTGCCGGGCAATTCACTAGGCAACCATCGGCGGTACTTTAGCGCAATCGGCTGTGGTTGTGGCTGCGGTTATTAGATAAAAAAATCTAATGCTGGCGGGCCAAAATATCTCGTTAGTCGCCAGCGAATACAGTGTTTAGACTCTGCGCCACTAAAGGTCGTATAAGAGGAGGTGCCGGCGGTGGACTACAGCATTTATACCCAGTTTTTTGTGGCCATGCTGGCCATTATCAACCCTTTTGGGTTGCTGCCGGTTTTTATCGGGCTGACCTCTGATCAGCAAATTGCTGAACGGCGCCGCACTGCAATGATGGCATCGTTAGCCTCGGCGATTATTTTATGGGTGGTACTGCTGCTAGGTGAAGGCTTGTTGGATTTCTTTTCTATTTCCGTGTCTTCATTCCAGGTTGCCGGCGGCGTGCTACTGAGCTTTACGGCGCTGTCGATGTTGCAAGGTAAATTAGGCGAAACCCGCCGCACCACCGAAGAAGGCCGGGAAGCGGCGCACATGGACTCGGTGACGTTGGTGCCATTAGCGCTGCCACTGATTGCAGGCCCTGCGGCCATTACCACTGTGATTGTTTTCACCCAGGCGCATCACTCACTGGTTGATAAAAGCGCCTTAGGCATTGCCATTGGTTTACTGGGCTTGGTGACCTGGGGGGTATTTCTGTGCGCGCCGGTGCTGGCTCGCTGGCTGGGGACTACCGGTATCAACCTTATCACCCGGGTAATGGGCCTGATTATGATGGCGCTGGCGGTGGAATTCATGGCCAAAGGCGTTAAGGGATTATTCCCTATCCTTGGCAGTTAAGGGTAAGTTGAAGTACATCTCCTACAATTTACTAACAAGTAGATAATGAGGAGACCCCATGCTGGTACGCTTGCTATTGGTTTTAACCACCCTGACGCTGGTCAGTGGTTGTGTACTCAGAGGGCCTGAGGTGCGGGTAAAGGCGCCGCAAGTGGAAGTGGGGGCTCAAGGCGGCCATTGCCCACCGGGACAAGCCAAAAAAGGAAATTGCTAAAAGCGCCCCTAGGGGCGCTTTTTTAATGGGGCTGGCGCTCAAAGACAGTGCCGACTTTTGGCAAAAACAAGGTGCCGTAGAGCCTGCCAGCGTATTCATCGGTCATGCCAGCAATATAGTCGGCGATGACTCTGGGGCTTTGGCCTGCCGCTTGCCAGCGCCGCCGGGTATTTTCTGGCAGCAAACGCGCGGGATCGGATGCCAACGCTTCAAACAGTGCCATCACCATTTGTTGGCCCTTGTATTCCAACAGTTGCAGTTCTGGCTTGGTGACCACGCGGTTATAAACGAAATCTTTAAATATCTTTAAAGCCAGATGGTAGTGCTCTGGCAGGCCTGCATTAAAAGCCAGCAGCGGTTGGCTAAAACCGGGTATATCGACCAAGGTTGTGGCGGTGATAAGGCCATTTACCATGGCCCCAATGGCTTTTTTACGAAGGTGGTGTTGACCGGAAAAAAGGTCATCCGCTAATACGTTGAGATCACTACCGAAATTGGGCACATCTAAGGCAGCTAACGGGGAAGCCACATCTTGCTGCCAAGCATCGCGACCCACCAACCCCATGACAATGGCATCTTCCATGTCATGGATGGCATAAGCGATGTCATCACCCAGCTCCATGATTGAACAATCTAAAGATTTAAAAAGGGCTTTGCCGTGTGGCGTGAGGGCTGCAAAGCGGGTGAATTGCGCTTGGTCTTCCTGGCAAAGTGGTGCCAGTACCCAATCGAGGGTGTCGCTATCTTCGTCGTAAATGGCCTTGGCGGGGTACCAGTCGCTTACTTTTAGCTGCCTTGGGTTGGCAGGCACTAACGGCAGCGGGCCGCGCACCTGGCTTTGTTTTACCGGGTATTTGAGCACGCCCAAGAGACTACGGCGGCACAGGTCCATGCCGTTGCCTTCGGTGTAAGGTTCGAGTTTGGCAAGAATACGCAGCGTTTGGCCGTTGCCTTCAAAACCGCCGGCATCGCGCATCATAAAATTAAGCGCCACCTCACCGCCGTGCCCAAAGGGCGGATGGCCAATGTCGTGTGCTAAACACAGCGCTTCAATTAACGCATCCTCGGCAAAGATGTCTTGCTGGGCGGGAAACTTTTGTTTGAGCTGGGCAAGAATACCGGTGCCGATTTGTGCCGCCTCCAAAGAATGGGTGAGGCGAGTACGGTAAAAGTCGCTCTGGCCTACTCCCAGCACTTGGGTTTTTGCCTGTAAGCGGCGAAACGCTGCCGAATGTAACACCCTGGCTTTATCCCGCTGAAAGGGGCTGCGTTGGTCATTCGGGCGCTGGTTTGGGTTGTCACTTGCTCTATTTAACCAGGTGGTGCTCAGGGTCATCGGCAATGTCATCCAGGGAAAGCGAAAAACTGGGTACGAATTCTTCAAGGAAATAGCGCACAGATGGGTTCATGCGTTTATTGATCATGGCCTCGAGGCGACTTTTGGCCTGTGTAAATTCGTGGTTGCCCATATTGAGCTCTTGCAGACACTTGAGATACGCACACAAGGTGTCAGCATCTTTGACGATACTGTGCAGCTCTTGCTCATCTTGCCCCACCATAAAGAGTTGTTGGTAAGCCGCTCTTAGCGCTTCTGGCGCCATATTCACTAAGCGTTCTTCTGCAACAGCTTCAATTTTCTTGTATTCATCGGCAATGGCCGGATTGTAGTACTTCACCGGCGTCGGTAAGTCGCCGGTCAGCACTTCTGAGGCGTCGTGAAAAAGCGCTAGAGTAGCAACGCGATTTGGGTCAACTTTGCCATCAAAGCAGTGGTTTTTTATGAGGGCTAAGGCATGGGCAACCATCGCCACTTGCAGACTGTGCTCTGCCACATTTTCGGATTGGACGTTATACATTAATGGCCAGCGGCGAATGAGCCGCAACCTCGCTAATTGGGCAAATAGATGGCTGGACAAACTGCACTCCTTCGTTCCGGCACACAAAAGAGGTAACACTAGTGGCGAGGGGGTGCAAGGGCGATTATCTTTATGTGAAGCCTTTGTTAAAAGATGCAGTGCCAAGTGCAGACATCATTTACGCCAACATCAAGCACCCCAACCCAGAGTACTAACCCTTTGCAGGTTACCTCTGCAGGTGAGCTTGACGCTGAACAATTACAGGCTTTGGCTAAATTACGCTCTTTGGATCAGGAAGTAAGAGCCCACGAGCAGGCGCATCAAAATGCGGCAGGGCATCTGGCCCAGGGCATGAGCCTTGACTACCAACGCGGTGCCGACGGTAACCGTTACGCTGTTGGCGGTGAGGTGAGTATTGATACGTCCAAGGTCAGTGGAGACCCACAAGCGACGTTAGAAAAAGCACAAACCATTCTTAAAGCGGCTTTGGCGCCGGCAGAACCTTCAAGCCAAGACCGGCAAGTGGCCGCCCAGGCCCAACAGATGATCAGTGAAGCCCGAGCTGCCATCGCTTCGCAGCAACAACAAGAAGCGCAAGGTAACCTTAACAACTACCAAGCACTATCCACGCCGAAAGCCAGTTTGGGGCTAGATTTAACCGCCTGAGGCTTTATTCGCTTTTCTGCTACCATCATGGGGTTTAGATACCCCGCCTGCTACCACCAATGGCAATACTTCAGCGGCAGACATTGCCAATGGCGTGACTTTGTCTTTATCAACTAACACCAGATTGCCGGCAAAATTAAAAGACTGTGGCAAGTAGACGGCGACCTTATTTTCGAGCCCCAGCTCTTCAAGGCTGTCGCGGGTAACAAAGCCTATTACCTCTATTTCACTGTTGAGCTTAACCAGCACCGGTTTGTTAAAACGCTTGTCCTGACCGGTTATCGCCCCTAATAAGTCTTTAATGGCACCGTAAAGTACCTTTACTAGGGGAAGGCGCTCCATGATTTTATCAATCAGGCTAAAGACTTGCCGACCAATAATGTTACCTGCCAGCATGCCGATAAGCATGATGAACACCAGCGTCAGTACTAAGCCTATTGGCGCGATAAGCCATTGCGGCAATGTGGCGCCGGTAAGGCCGTGCAATATTTCGGCAATGGGTTCAAACAGGCGGTTGTAAAAGTAGCGATACAGCGCCCAAACCACGTAAATGGTCAATAGCACGGGTGCTGTGATTAAAAAGCCCTGCAGCAACCAGCGCAACGGTTTAAACATACTTTTTTCCTATAAAAAAAGGGGAGCCAGCGGCTCCCCTGATCGTACTAAAGCCGGTTATTTCGTATCAGGAACCTGTTTGGTTGCTGACAACTTGGCTTCAATGCGACGGTTGGCAGCGCGGGCTTCCTTACTGGTGCCTTCAACTGCCGGTTGGCTTTCACCATAGCCTACGGTTTTGATACGTGACTTGTCGATGCCAAATTGTGAAGCTAAGACATCGCCCACGGATTTAGCGCGGCGCTCAGACAGCTTCAAGTTATAGCTGGCAGCACCGGTATCATCGGTATGGCCTTCAATCACGACGTCCAGCTGCGGGAAGTCCTTCATGAACTTGGCTACTTTCTCTATTTCCGGGTAGTACTCTGGTTTAACTTTATCGGAGTTAATACCAAAGTTAACCAGCAGTTTCTCGGTCACCGTTTGTGTTTCGTACTTGGTACAGCCGCGCTCATCTACTTGGTAGTTAGCGGGCGTACCGGGGCAGGCATCTTGGTTGTCGGGTACGCCGTCACCGTCTGAGTCAACGACGGGCGCTGGAGCTGGCGGCGGCGGAGCTGGCTCATCGTGGGGGGCCGAACCGAAGAAGTATTGGAAACCGACATTGGCTACGTAATCGGTAAAGTTACTGTCATTCTGCTGAGCCGCCACTTCGGCACGAAAGGCGGTGTGCTCAGTCAAGAAGGTACGGTAACCAATGGTTAAGCGGCCAAAGGTGTCTTCCAGTTGTTCAACCTTGGTGCGATTAATACCCAGACCGGTGTAAAAATGATCGGTGATATTAAAGAGCACATCGGCACCGTAAGAATCGCCATAGCCAGACGGGCTATGGTTTTTCAAATCGGCCTGAAGGTAGTCATAATAACCTCTGACTTCCCAGATAGGGTTGATCCGGTAACCAAACTCGAGACCAGGGGTAAAGCTTTTAAATCCGGTATCAGGTTTAAAAGTATCCGAACCTTTTTCTACCATGCGATCTTGATCAAGATCCATAGCACCCAAATAGCCACCCAGATAAAAGCGACCTGACAAGTCATCTTTTGATACATCAGCAGCCTGAGAACCAAAAGCAATTACCATTAAAGTGGCAGCAGCAGATAAGCGAAAAGCGCTAACCTTTTTCATAATCTCTCCCTGCAAAAAGGTATTTAAGGCAACCCAAAACAGGCTGCGATAAAAAGTGTAGGCAATAAATTAAGATTGCGACAACGTAGACAGGGCAGGGGTTTAAGCGTCATTAAGCGGTTTCTTAGATTCTGAAATAGGGTTAACCGCAGCCTAATGGCGTTATTAGTTTTACGGCTTTAAACCGGTGAAATTTGCCATTCCATTCAGCTTCTAATTTGTTTTTCTATGTTTTTTAGATTCAGCAATACCTTAACTAACTTGGTGTTGGTCGTTGCCGGTGTTTTTTTAAACAGAAAATTGTGGGTCTACATCTGTAAGCGCTTTGTGGGCAGATTAAAAATGGAAAAACACAATGCCGAGGTGCATTTTTTGCAATCAAAAATAAAAAAGGCGCTCTGGGCGCCTTTTTTCATTTAATCAGGCCTATCTCTCTAAGCCGTTGCATTAGGTAGTCATCGGCAGTGATGGCTGCTTCCTTTTTGGGATTGCTGTCGCTAACACAACTATCCAGTGCATCTATCAGTACATCGGAATTGAAATGCAGGAAGAAGGGAATGGAGTAGCGAGAACTGGCCGAATAAGGCAGCGGCGGGTTCACCACACGGTGGGTCGTTGATGGCAGCACGCCGTTGGTCATGCGCTGCAGCATATCACCGATGTTACAAATAATGGCGCCTTCAATAATGGAGACTTCTATCCAGCTGCCATCTTTGGCTAGCACTTCCAAGCCTGGCTCGCGAGAGCCTACCAGCAAGGTCAGCACGTTAATATCTTCGTGCGCTGCTGCCCGCACCGACGGTGTACCTTCATCGACGATAGGTGGGTAATGCAGGGGCCGAAGAATAGAATTACCCAAGTTAACCTTGTCGCGGAAAAAATCACGTGGCTGTTTTAAATACACGGCCAGTGCATCCAATACCTTGTTACCTAGCGTATCTAGCGCTTCATATAACGCCAGCATACGCGGTTTAAAGGCGGGTACTTCTTCTGGCCAAATATTCGGCAGTAACTGCGCATGTGGCGATGTGCCTTTCAGTTCTCGGCCAACGTGCCAAAACTCTTTTAAGTCGACATGTTTGGCGTCTTTGGCGATTTCGGTGCCAAAGGGGGTGTAGCCTCGGGCGCCACCTTTACCTGCCAGGTGATATTTGTTTTTTGTTTCTGCTGGCAGGGCAAAAAGTTCGCGGCTAATGTCCAGGGCACCGTGGATGATGTCATCGCTAATGCCATGGTCGGTTAATGCCACAAAGCCGAAAGAGGCGTAGCCGTTACCGATATCTTGGACAAAGGCATCAAAGTCCTGGTCATAACGACTCATGTCGATATGGGGAATGGAAGCCATGCTGTGTTCCTTTGTTATTTTTTAGTGAGGTGTAGTGAAGTCAAAAGCCAGGGGATACTAGACAGCAGCGCATTGAGAGGCAAGATTTGTGGTTAAAAAAACCGCCCTTGGGCGGTTTTTTTAACAAGCGGCTTTAATGATGTTGGTGAACTCGTCAGCATCGAGCGAGGCGCCGCCGACCAAGGCCCCGTCAACATCGTCCATGCTAAAAAGCGCCTTGGCATTGGCGGCCTTTACCGAGCCGCCATATAAAATAGGCAGTGCGGCGGCGCTGTCTTTACTTTGCGCCGCGACTTGCGCGCGAATAAATTCGTGTACTTTTTGCGCGTCAACCGGGCTGGCGGCTTGGCCAGAACCAATAGCCCATACCGGCTCGTAGGCAACCACGGCGTTATCGAAGCTATTACGGCCACAGCGCTTGATAACAGCATGTAATTGGTGGCCTATCACATCTTTGGTTTCACCGTTGTGGCGCTCGGTTTGGGTTTCCCCAACACAAAGCACAGGCACTAAGCCGGCTTCTTTAACGGCTTCAAATTTTCTGGCTACCACATCGTCGTTTTCATGGTGCATAGCGCGGCGTTCGGAGTGGCCAACCAACACATACTTCACACTAAATTCGGTGAGCATGTCGGCGGCCAGTTCACCGGTAAAAGCACCTTGGCGATTGACGTCGATATTTTGGGCGCCAAGGGCAATGGCGCTGTTGGCTAACAGCTGTTCGGCTTGGCCGATATAAAGGGCGGGTGGGCAGACAGCGATATCAACGGTGTTGATACCTTGGGTGGCGGCGTTGAGCTCGGCCAGTAGCTTTTCAACGGACGCTTTACTGCCGTTAAGCTTCCAGTTTCCCATAACCAGTGGACGTCGCATCCTTCACTGAGCTCCTATGTAGGGTCGAATCATTATTATGGCGCGAGAGAATACCACAGCTTTACAGCAGTGCTTGTTGCCATTGGCCGTTTTTGACGGCTGACGCAAAGCTTTCAGCTAAATGGTTTCCTGCATCAATTACCTGTTGCCAATATTGGATACGGGTTTTGTCGTCAAAGTTCTCGAAGTCTTTGCGATCGCTTAATTTTTGGTATGGCAAACCGGCAACCAACGAGGGGGATGGCGCTATCATCACCACCTTGTCGTAGTGGGCGGCGCTGGCCTTACGCCACTTAAGGCTTTTATCAAACCAGCCGGGAATGGCCTTATCGTAAAAATGCGGGTACAGCACCAGGCCATCAGTGTTAATAGGTAAATCAAAGTGGTAATCGATAATGCCGCCGTCGCGGTGCAAAGGGTAGCGACTGCCTTCAACGCTAACCCCTTCCAGTACCAAAGGAATGGCACCGGTGGCTTCCAGGGCTTGGGGCAAGTTTTGCTCGGTCAAGCTTACCATCTCGGTCGGTAAGTCATGGGTGCCAAGCCAGGGTTGATACTGGCCGGTATGAAAAATACTGCGGCTAAAAAATGCCCCCAGACTCTTGCGACTGAGCATATTGCCAAGGGCTGCCACACCAAGGCCAAGCATTTGCGGCGCCTTGCGTTCACTTTGTAACAGGCCACGGCAGCCTGCCGTGACTAAATGCAGTTGATGACGGCTTTGCAGAATGTGTTTGGCGCCATTTTCTGCCAAAAGGGTTTTAACCATGGCCCGGGATGAATCTGAAATATGCTTAGGCGTGGCACCGTCGGCATAGCTTAGGTGGTGATAAAAATCGCGAAAGCGGGTTATTGCGGCCACGGGGTTGGCGGTGGCATGGGCGGCCATGCGCCAGCCTCCAACCGAGCTGCCTAACAGTTTAAGCGGGGCCGTTTGGGGTAAAAAGTCAGCGGCGAGCCATTGGTCAAGCCCTGATAACACAAACCATTTGGGGCCACCTGAGGCGCCCAGCATGGCGGAAAACAGCTCAGGCAAGAAGCCGTCTTTGAGCAGTTTGGCGCGGGCGGTGGTACCGGCTTTAATCACAAAAGGTAAGGACATGGGCCATCAGTTAACAAAACGTAATGGCCCAAGGATGCCAAAACTGGCAAGGCATCAACAATGCTTTTTCAGTGTCAATCGGCTTAGGTTTACAGTTCCACCAGCTTGGGAACCGGTAGCGCCAAGGCGTTGGCGAGCTCAATAACCCCCGAGCTTAAATCAACCCGCCCCTTTTTTTGTGCAACCACAATCTGCTGAGCGGTTAGGGGTAAGCCTTTGACGGCTAACATAATGAGCGCCGCTTGCAAGGGGGCAGGCTTGGGTTGTAGGCGGCATTTTCGATGTAACTGCCGGTAACGATTGCATCGCCCACACGCATGGCTACCCCCGCAAAGGTTTGGGTATAGGGGGCATGGCTGATACTGGCTGCATGCACCGCAGCTGTTACCAAGGCTTCGCTTTCAGGCGCATTAAAATGTTTATCTTCAATGGCTAAGGGCCGTTCTTTTACTGCCAAGTCCCACGGGCCAAAGGCTTCCGGTAAATAGTCGGCCAAGGTCTTTACCGGCTTGCCGGGCAATAATACCCGCAGGCTCAAATCTTCAGACAGCTCACTCATAAACTGGCGGCAATGGCCACAAGGGCTGTAATTGACCGCAAGGCTGGTCAGTTTGGTTTCGCCGCTCTGGCGAGCGTGGGTAATGGCGCACTGTTCGGCATGAATGGTCATACCCAGTGGCGCCGGTGCGTACTCTTGATTGGCTCCTAGATACCAAATACCGCTGCTGCCCTCGACAATGGCGCCGACAAAAAAGTGAGAAATGGGGGCATTCGCAAAGCAGCGCGCCAAAGGCAGCAACGCGAGCATGAGCTGGTCAGGTGCAAGGCCACTTAGGGCGCACCAGTGCCTGACTTGCTCTGGGCTAAGTTGGGCAATAAAGGGCTGCTGTTTTAGCCAAGCGCTGGCGAGCGGTTGCAGTGGTGTTGGGATCAGCGGCAGTGAGTCTGCCAATAACGCGTTGTTCATTCAGTCAGGCCTTGGTCAGTTCGTTGCCGCTTAGCTGCCCTTGATGAAAGGCATTGAGGTTATCGACAGTGGTTTGGGCGATGGCACTTAGTGCTTCTTGTGTGAAATACCCTTGATGGCCGGTTATCACCACGTTGGGGAAGGTCAGTAGGCGCTGAAACACGTCATCTGGAATGATGCGGTTAGATAAATCCTCAAAGAATAAATCCCCTTCTTGCTCATAGACATCTAAGCCAAGGTAACCTAATTGCCCAGATTTTAAGGCGTCAATCGCCGCTTGGGTATCCAGTAGTGCGCCCCGGCTGGTGTTGATGAGCATGGCGCCTTTTTTCATTTTGGCCAAGCTGCCGGCATCAATCAGGTGGTAAGTGTCTGGGGTTAGCGGGCAATGCAGGCTGACAATGTCAGCCTGGGTTATCGCTTGCTCAAAAGGCAGGTACTGGCCGCCAATGTCATCGTTAAAGGCGGTGTTAGGGTAGAGATCGTATGCCACCAGTTTGCAGCCAAACCCCTTAAAAATACGCGCTGTCGCCCGGCCTATGGCGCCGGTGCCAATAATGGCGACAGTTTTGCCGTGCAGGTTAAACCCCAGCAAACCATCAAGGCTGAAGTTATTTTCCCGCACCCGGTTGTAGGCGCGGTGCAAGCGCCTATTTAGCATCATGGTCAGGGCGACAGCATGTTCGGCAACGGCTTCGGGGCTGTATGCCGGTACCCTGGCCACCCTAAGCCCTAAGGTATTGGCCGCTTCCAAGTCGATATTGTTAAAGCCGGCGCAACGTAGCGCGACCATTTTAATGCCTTGCGATTTAAGTTCGGTGAGCACGGGCGCACTGAGGTCGTCGTTCACAAAGGCAACAATGGCTTCGCTGCCTTTGGCCAGCTTGGCGGTATCGCTATCGAGCCTGGGTTCAAGAAAATGCCAATCGATGGTGTCAGGCACTTGGCTTAGTGACGCAACGTCGTATGGTTTTGAAGAAAAAACAGTGACTTTCATACCATTAACTCCGTTATCCAAGGCACCACTAAAGGCGCCACGATGGCGGTAATAATGCCACAAAGACTCAATGCTAAGCCGGAAAAGGCGGCCGCTTCGGCAGATTCTTCAACCATTCTGGCGGTGCCCACCGCATGGGAAGCCGCTCCCATGGCAAGGCCTCTGGCCTGTGGGCTTTTCACTCTGGCTAAATTAAGCAGTGTCGGCCCCACCAAGGCGCCGGTAAAGCCTGCCACCAAGACCAGAACCGCAGTCAGAGAAGGAATACCGCCGATGCGGTCACTTACCCCCATGGCAATGGGGGTTGTTACCGCTTTAGGCGCCAGCGACAGTAACACTTGCCGGTTACCACCTAACCCCCAGCCCAGCAGTAACACCGAGCCCATGGCCAGTAAAACTGCCGCAAGACAGGTTAACAGCAGCGCCTTCCACTGGGCGCGAATAAGCTCTAATTGCTGATAAAGCGGATAAGCCAAGGCAACCACTGCCGGCTCTAAAAAGAAGTTAATTACCTGGCCACCTTTCATGTACTGCTGATAGGGAATTTTTAAATAAATCAGTAGCGGTACCAAAATAATAATGGCCAGCAGCACCGGGTTAAGCAGAGGGCTCTTGGCGCGTATTTGTAGCTCTCTTAGCAACCAATACAGCACCAAGGTGAAGGCCAGTAAGGCAAGCGCTTCAATCATGGCCTTTGGGTCCCCGTTTTTGATAAAGGGTGCCCACCGCCAAAATGATGAAACAGGTCGATACGATACAAGATCCCACCAGCACTAAAGCGTGGTGCTCTAATACGTCTAGATAGTTCATCAATCCAACACCGGCGGGAATAAACAACAAGGTCATGTGGCGAATAAGCGGCGTTGCGGCGGGGACTACCCATTGGGCAGGCAAGCGCTTTGAGCTGAGCAGCGTAAAAAGAATCAACATACCAATGATACTGCCCGGAATAGGCAGGTGGGTCAGGGCGCACAGACCTTTGCCCAAATAGAGGCAGGCAAAAATAATCGCCAATGCCCTTACAAGCTTCATCATGTCTAACAATGCCAATACGAATTCAAAGCCATCTTATCAGAAGCGAGGAAGAGCCAACTTTGGCATCATTCGCACTTTTTATAAGGCTGCTATTTTAAGCGCTAAAAAACCCAGCCATTGAGGTTTGTGAAGGCCAGATTTACCGGCGTAAATATGGCAAGCTAATAGCATTGATGCTGAAGCTTATGCAGCAAAGGAGCTGTTATGAAAGTTGCGTTTTTAGGGCTAGGGGTGATGGGTTACCCGATGGCAGGGCACCTTAAAAAAGCCGGGTTTGAGGTCTGTGTTTATAACCGCACCACAGCCAAAGCTGAAAAGTGGGCCCAAGAGTTTGCGGGTAAATTTGCTGACACGCCTAGCGAAGCTGCAAAAGACGCTGACTTGGTGATGATGTGTGTGGGTAATGACGATGATGTTCGTGCTGTTGCTTTTGCTGCCATGGCTGGCATGAAGGCTGGCGCGATATTGGTTGACCACACTACCGCCAGTGCTGAAGTGGCGCGCGAGCTGTATCAAGCGCTGAGCGATAAAGGCATTGGCTTTTTAGACGCGCCGGTTTCAGGCGGCCAGGCGGGGGCTGAAAATGGCCAGTTAACCGTTATGGTCGGTGGTGATGAAGTTACCTATCAAGCCGCCGAAGCGGTGCTTAAAAGCTACGCCAAGCAGATAAAACGCTTGGGCGAGGCGGGCAGTGGCCAGCTTTGTAAAATGGTCAACCAAATTTGTATTGCCGGCATTGTGCAAGGGCTGTCTGAGGCCATTAACTTTGCTCAAAAAGCCGGGCTTAACGTTGCTGATGTGGTGGAGGTTATCTCCAAAGGTGCCGCTCAAAGCTGGCAGATGGAAAACCGTGCCCTTACCATGGATAAAGGCCAATATGACTTTGGTTTTGCTGTCGACTGGATGCGAAAAGACCTATCAATTGCCCTTGCCGAAGCGCGCCGCAACGGCAGCACCCTGCCGTTAACCGCCTTGGTTGACCAGTTCTACGCTGACGTGCAGCGTCTTGGCGGCAGTCGCTGGGATACATCCAGCCTGTTGGTCAGGCTGCAGTAGCCATAAAAAAACGCAGCCAACGGGCTGCGTTTTTTCTTTTAAAACCCTAACCGCCACCGGTTATGGCAGCACCTTCTTAAAAGGCTTCACGGTGACCTTGGCATAAACGCCAGCAGCAACATAAGGGTCGGCATCGGCCCAGGCCTTGGCATCGTCAAGGCTTGCAAACTCGGCTATCACCAATGAACCGGTAAAGCCTGCTTCACCCGGGTTATCGCTATCAATAGCCGGGCTTGGCCCGGCTATTACCAATAAACCTTTGGCTTTTAATTCTTCCAAGCGTGCTAAGTGTGCCGGGCGGGCTTGCATCCGCAGCGGCAGAGAGTTGGCAACGTCTTCGCTGATAATACTGTAGAGCACGATTTATCTCCTTTTGTCCCGGAAAGAAAAAAGCCCCGGGTAAATAATACCTGGGGCCAAAATATCAGGATGTCTCAGAGATGCACAGACACTGTATCGCAATGTCAGTGCAGGCATTGTCACTGTAAGCGGTGACAGTTTTATGACTTCTCAATCACGGTTTGATGAAAATGCCCTGTTGCGCCCTTATCAGGGGGATGCCGCCGGAAATTGCATTTTTGATAACCAAAAAAGCTTTTTTATCAGCGAGGTGGCGGCGTTTTTTTACTGTCTAAATTTGAAATGGCCACATTCGTCTACAACACTCAATGCACTGCTTATGTTGTTACTGAACCCTGCTAGTGCAAAGAGAACCTTATGTCACTCAGTAATAAAATTCGTTTGGCCTTACTGGTTTTAACTGTGTTAACGCTGATTTTGGCGGCCTTGGCCCATTTCGGGACCAAGGCGCTGCAGCGCAGTGCCGATGAAACAGTCAGTAACCTTATTCCAGCTATTGATGCTGTATTGCAAGCCGACCGTGACTTTTATCAGTCCTTGGTGGCCCGCCAACAAGCGGTGGCGCGCAAAATGGAAGGCAAAGATATTGCCGAGCAGGTGCAAACCCTTAAAGACAACATCGAGCAAGCGGTTCGACGTTCTCAAAAGGCGTCCACCCTGGTGGAACTGCCCAAGGTTAAAGAGCTTGTGGATTCATTCACCAGCGACGCCGGGCAATGGCAGCAACGTGCTTTGGCCAGTCTGGGTACTCAACAGTCATTAGACAAGCTCGAATCCCATGATGATTTCAACCATATTCGCCAGTTTATGGACGAAAGCACCGAGCTTATTGAGCATCATATCGATGCCTTAAAAGCCGCAGCCGATAGTGGCCAAAGCAGTGCTGAGTTGATTCGGTTGATACCCGCTATTGACGGTATCATCCAGGCCGACCGTGATTTTTATCAGGCGCTGGTGGCCCAGCAAGAAGCGGTAGTTCGCACCATTGAAGGCAAAGAGACCAAGGCGGCGCTGGCGATGCGCGACGAAAATATCCAGCAGGCGTTAACGCGTTCTCAAACTGCTGCCGCCGCCGCCAAATTGCCGGATGTTGATGCCTTGGTAAAACGCTTTCATGAAAAGGTTACCCAGTGGGTTAAAGGTGCAGACACGCAGCTAGCAGGCAAGATAAGCATCAGCGAAATTGATTCAACCGACGACTTTGAGCAAATTCGCGAGCTGTTAAACAAGAGTACCGAACTGATAGAAAATCGGGTTAAAGCCAGCACCCAAGTGGCTCATGACAAGGCCAATCGCAACCTGGTGATGCTTTGGGGGGCAGCCGGTATCATCCTGATTATTTTTGTCATTATTGGTTACTACATCCCAACCTATGTAACGAGAACTACCAGCCATTTGCAGCAGCGCATTAGAGACATTGCTCGGGGAGATGGCGACTTAACCGCGCGCCTCGATGTAAAAAACGATGATGAGCTTGGCCGGTTGGCAATGCATTTCAATGAGCTGATGGGCCAGTTGCAGCAACAAATGAAGTCGGTTGCGGCGGTCGCCACCGAAATGAAAAGCCATGCCCAACAAGTCAAAGGCACCGGTACCGAAACCTTGTCGTTGGTAAATGAACAAGTACGCTCTCTGGAGCAACTGGTCACTGCTACCGAGCAGATCACCGCTTCCATTCAAGAAGTGGCAGAAAGTGCTGCCGATTCTGCCAAAGAGGCCAGGGCCGCCAGTGAAGATGCCGAGCATGGTGCCAGCCTTGCCGGTAAGTCGGTGCAGCAAACCCAGGCATTGTCTTCCACCATGACCGATGCTTCTAACGCCGTGTCCTTGTTAGAACAAGAAGCGCAAAATATTGTCACGGTGCTGGATGTGATAGGTTCCATTGCCGAGCAAACCAATTTGCTGGCACTCAACGCCGCCATTGAAGCGGCCCGCGCCGGAGACTCCGGCCGTGGCTTTGCGGTGGTCGCTGACGAAGTGCGCACCCTGGCTGGTCGCACCCAAGAATCGACACAAAATATTCAGCAAATGATCACGCGCCTGCAAAGCGGCGTAAAAGGCACGGTGGATGCTATTGAAAGTGGTCTTTCTGAGGTGGAAGGGACCTTGGCGGCCGTTGAAGAAGCCACTCAGGCCTTTGCACAAATTCAAATGCGTTTGGCGACGGTGAGTAATAAAGCCGACCAAATTGCCGCTGCAACCGAGCAGCAATCGGAAGTGGTCAGTGATATTAACCAAAACCTCAGCCAGCTTGATGCCAAGGCCAAGCAAAGCGCTGTGCATGCCCAAACCAGCGCCGATGAAGGCAAGGCCGTTGAGCACACTGCGCAGCAGTTAAGCCAGGTGGTGGGACGCTTCAAGCTATAAAAAAGCCGCCTTAAGGCGGCTTTTTTTAGGATTTTTCTTGGTCGGGAAGGTGCCGGTAAATCAGCATGCCGCTAATGAGGCAAGCAACTAGCGTGGCGGCCGTGGTGCCAAACAGTTTGAAGTTAACCCAGGTGTTTTGGGAAAACTGATAAGCCACAACCAAGTTGATAACGGACATCAGTGCAAAGAAGGCGCCCCAGCCAAAGGTCAGTTTGCGCCATACCGGCTCTGGTAATTTAAGTTGTTCACCCAGCATCGATTTAATCAGGCTCTTGCCGCCAAACTGGGCGCCGATAAGCGCAACAGCAAAGGCTGCATAAACCACGGTGACCTTCCACTTGATAAAGAGATCGGAATGGAAGGCCAGGGTCATACCGCCAAACACCACCACCGCGGCAAAAAGCCACCATTGCTGTTTGGATATGGATTTCTTAACCAGTTTGACCACCACCAGCATCAGCGCGCTGGCACCAATCAGTGCCCAAGTGGCGGTGTAGATATTGCTGAGTTTGTAGACAACAAAAAAAATAATAAGCGGCAAATAGTCGAGAAAAGCCATGTATTCCTCCAACGAACTACCGCCCAGTCTAAATCAACTCATGCGTTTGACCAATTCCTGCATGATGGTTAAGTACAGCTGGTCACCCAAGATTTTGTCTTCAACCCCGGAATCGACGTTAGGGTTGTCGTTAACCTCTATCACCACTGGTTTGCCGTTAACCACTTTTAAATCAACACCAAAGAGGCTATCGCCCATTAGGTTGGCTGCCTTTACGGCGGTGTCGATCACTTTTTTCGGCGCCGCCGCTACCGGCAGGGTTTCAAAGCCACCCGACTGGGTTTTTTTGCCTGAGTGGTTATAAATCTGCCAATGACCACGGCTCATAAAGTATTTGCTGACAAAAATCGGCTCTTTGTTCAAAACCCCAACCCGCCAGTCGTATTCGGTGTAGCAATACTCTTGCAGCAGGATCAGCGCCGACTGCTTGAAAAAGCCGACGGCATGTTTGTGTACATCTTCCATGCTCTGGGCTTTCACCACCCCGCGGGAAAAGGAACCGTCGGGGATCTTCATCACCAGTGGGTAACCTAAGTCGGCCGCCGCCGCGGCCAGCGCTTCCTCGTCACCGCGCTGCACGATACGGGTTTTGGGAATGGCCACTTTGGCCTGTTCCAAGCGCTCGGCCAGGTAAATTTTGTTGGTGCAGCGCAATATGGCTTCAGGGGTGTCTATTACCGCCAGGCCTAAGTTTTCGGCGCGGCGCGCCATTTGAAAACTGGGGCCGTGAATACTGGTGGTTTCGCGGATAAAAAGCCCGTCGTATTCGGCAAGGCGCGCCGCTTGTTTATGGGTAATAAGGTCAACCTGCACGCCCAAGGTACGGCCCGCGCGAATAAAACGCTTAAGGGCGCCGGTATCTGACGGCGGCAGCTTTTCTTCTGGGTCTACCAACATCGCCAAGTCAAAACGGTATTTGCGTTTGGGCTTTTTAACGCGCCAAATTTTATGAGAAAACGCATCTAACGCTTCGGCAAACAGGGTTTCTTCTTCATCGCTGAGGTTAGAAAGCCCCTTGGGTTTTAGCTTGCTGATAGCACCGTCTTTTAAGGTGGCTTCCAATATTGGCGCCGGGAAACGGTCAAACAGCTGCAAGCCCAGTTCTGCAAAGTGCGGGTCTAAGGTGCGGCCAAAAAACACCCGAAAGGTTACGTCGTTGTCGGTTGGCGTTTTCAGCGTTTTGATTTCCGGGCCGTAGAGGCCGCGGCTTGCCAAGTCGTTTAAGGTTGCCACCGACGGCAGCACTCTGTGACCGCGGGCTTCTGCCAGCAAAGAGCAATAGTAGCCTTCGCCCAAATAGCGATAGCTGCCGGTAAGGTTCAATACCTGCACTTTATCGGTGCCTTTAACGGGCGGCAGTTTTAAGTACTCACGGGCGGTAAGTAAATCATCAGAAGGGTAGAGCCCTCCCCACTGTTTTTGCTCTTTGAGGAGGATATAAAGCCGGGTCATGGGTCACTCCTGTGTTGGATGGCGCAAAGAATGCGCCCATTCATAGTGGCTCGCAAACAAGGATTTCTTGTTCTAAAGACAAATATCCTTCGCTGTAAGTTGGCGTTAATTATGGCTATTGTGCAGCCACTTGTATGAAGGGTGAGTGTAATGAAAGTACGCTTGGCGAGTATTACCGACCTGGATGACCTCTTCGCGCTGGAAAATAAAGCGTTTACCCATGACCGCCTTGACCGTCGGCGCTGGCGCCACCTATTAAAAGAGGCGCATGGTCAGGTATGGGTGGCCGAAGAGAAAACCAAATTATTGGGCGCGGCGGTATTGCTGTTAAAAAAAGGCACGGCGTTAGCACGGCTTTATTCGTTGGCGGTTGATCCGGCGGCCCGTGGCCGTGGCGTCGCCAAGTTGTTGATGGAAAAAATCGAACAAGCCGCCATTAGCGAAGGCTCCATTGCCATTCGTCTGGAAGTCCAGGAAGACAACCAGGCTGCCATTGGCCTATATGAAAAATTCGGCTTTAAAACCATCACGCCACTGCTGGGTTACTACGAAGACGGTAGTGACGGCCTGCGCATGGAAAAACGTATTAAAGGCAAGTTGCCCAAGGGCAGCTTAAAGGTGCCGTTTTACCCACAGCAAACCCGGTTTACCTGCGGCCCCGCCTGTCTTTTGATGGCGATGTCAGCGCTGAAGAAAAAGCACAAACCCAGTATCAGTGACGAGCTGAACCTGTGGCGGGCATCCACCACCATTTTTATGACCTCCGGCCACGGTGGCTGCTCGGGGGAGGGCTTGGCCCTGGTGGCCGCAGACCATGGCCTTGAGGTGAGCTTGTGCGTTTCTGACAAAGAAGTGCCTTTTATCGAAGGGGTTCGCAGTAGCGATAAAAAGCACATTGTTAGCGTGGTTCATGAAGATTTTTCCAAGCGCATCAAAAAGGCTGGCATTCAGCGGATTTATCAGCGTATGGAGTTAGACGCCCTGCACCGGCACTTAGAGGCTGGTGGCTTGGCTCTGGTATTAATTTCCACCTACCAGATGCACAACGAAAAAGCGCCGCACTGGGTATTGGTGGTGGCGATGGACCAGCGCTTTGTTTATCTGCACGACCCGGACCTTGAAGATGTGCAAAGCGTAACCGACAACATTGCCATGCCGGTGCCCCTTGATAGCTTTGCGCGCATGGCGCGCTTGGGGCGGCGGCAATATTCGGCAGCTCTGCTGCTAAGATGAGCCTAAAAACGTTTTCTTGGCGGGAAATGGCATTGATAAACAGCAATTTGCACAAGTGCAGATAATTGCAAAATAGTCCTGTACCTGCGAGGCCCTTGTGCTAATATTCGCACCGGCCGTAAAGTGCGGTCTTACTTAATGTAACAGTCAAGATTTGAATACTTCTCTACACATTCGCTCTACCCGGTAATGTTGTCCTGAAGCTTCATTAACTGTTTGTAATCATAAGTAATTTGTTTTAACGCGCATTGCGCACAGTAAATTTCAGGAGACATTACATGTCTAACTCTACCGGCACCGTTAAGTGGTTCAACGAAGAAAAAGGCTACGGCTTCATCACTCCCGAAAACGGTGGTGCTGATGTATTCGTACACTTCCGCGCTATCCAAGGCACTGGCTTCAAAGTGCTGAAAGAAGGCCAAAAAGTGACTTTCAACGTTGAGCAAGGCCAAAAAGGTCCTCAAGCTGCTAACGTTGTTGTTGTTGCCTAAGTCGCAACAATGATAGAAAAAGGGCGCCCTAGGGCGCCCTTTTTTATGGTTTTGGTTTAGCCAGAGGGTCAAGAATAGTATCCAACCCTTCCACCTTTAGCGCTAACGCCAGCGCCATCAGCTCCCCTAGATTTCCTTCCGGAAAGCCCTTGTGCTGAAACCATAAAAGATACTCTTCAGGTAACTTCATCAGCGGCCGGCCTTGATACTTACCAAACGGCATCTGGGTCTGTGCAAGCTTAATCAGGGTGGCTTTGTCGAACATGTTGCCTCTATTAAAAAAGGCCCGAAGGCCTTTTTTATTTGTATTAGCGGCTAGCCGCTTTCATGCTGGCACTAAAGGCTGCCAACTGCTCGGGGCCTTGCTCTGCGGCCTTAACCGCGGCGCTACCACTAATGGCACCGGCGCAGCCGGCGGCAAGCGCCGCTTTCACTTGCTCCGGCTCGGCAATGCCAAAACCTAATACAACAGGGGCTGACTGATAGCGTTTAAGGGTGTCAATAATATGGCCAAGCGGTTTGCCAGCCGCGGTTTCGGTGCCGGTAACACCGGCGCGCGAGACCAAATAAACGTAGCCTTCACTCAGCTGAGCAACGGCTTTAAGGGTGGCTTCTGAGGCATTGGGCGGCGCTATCATCACCGGTGCAACCTTGGCGGCCTTGGCGGCTTTTACAAAAGGCGCAGACTCCTTGATGGGCACATCGGCCACCAACACGGAATCAACACCTGCGGCTTTGGCATCAAGGTAGAACTGGTCAATACCGGCGGCAAACACCAGGTTGGCGTAAGTTAATAACCCCACCGGTATCTCGGGATATTTGTCTTTTAAACGCCGCACCAAGGCCAGGGCCTTTTTCGGGGTGGTGCCACTGGCAAGCGCACGCAAAGTGGCAGCCTGAATTGTTGGGCCATCCGCTACCGGGTCGGAAAACGGCACGCCGAGTTCTAACGCATCAGCGCCATTTTCAACCAAGGTGCAAAGCAGTTCGAAGCTGGTGTCTAAATCCGGGTCGCCCAGGGTCAAAAAGGGAATGAAAGCCCCTTCTTTTTTGGCTCTTAGGCGCTCAAACAAGGATTGATACAGGCTCATAGCAGGCCCTCCAACTTCATAATGGTGTTGAGATCTTTATCGCCGCGGCCAGAAAGATTCACCAGCAACACCTCTTCTTTGCTGGCAGCTTTGGCGCGTTTTAGGGCATAAGCCAAGGCGTGGGAAGATTCAATCGCCGGAATTATCCCTTCAGAGCGGCATAAGGCTTTAAAGCCCTCAATGGCTTCGTCGTCGTTAATGGGCACATATTGGGCACGGCCGGTTTTGGCAAGGTAGGCATGTTGTGGGCCCACTGCCGGGTAATCCAGCCCCGCTGAAATCGAGTGCGACTCTTCTACCTGGCCGTCTTCATCTTGCATCAGGTAGCTTTTCATGCCGTGCAAAATGCCTTCTTTGGCCATGTAGATAGGGGCGCCGTGCTTGCCGGTTTCCACGCCTTCGCCGCCGGGTTCTACCCCAATCAATTCCACGTCTTTTTCGTCGATAAAATCGGCAAAAAGGCCAATGGCGTTAGAGCCGCCACCAACGCAGGCAATGGCAGCGTCGGGCAGGCGGCCAATGGCTTCAATCATCTGAGCTTTGGCCTCGGCGCCAATGATACGTTGAAACTCCCGTACCAAATGCGGGAAGGGGTGCGGGCCAGCAGCGGTGCCCAGCAGGTAATGGGCGGTATCGTAATTGGCGGCCCAATCGCGAAGCGCTTCATTAACAGCATCTTTTAAGGTGCCAGAGCCGGCATGTACCGGAATAACCTCGGCCCCCATCAACTTCATGCGATAAACGTTGGGCTGTTGGCGTTCGCAGTCCTTGGCGCCCATGTAAATGCGCGCTTTCATGCCCATCATTGCCGCTACCATGGCGGTGGCAACACCGTGCTGGCCAGCACCGGTTTCGGCAATGATTTCGTTTTTGCCCATCCGCTTGGTGAGCAGTGCCTGGGCCAACACCTGGTTGGTTTTATGGGCACCGCCATGGAGCAAATCTTCGCGTTTAAGGAAAATGCGTACCAAAGGATTGGGGCTTAGGTGCGTGGCTTCATAAAGCGGCGTGGGGCGGCCTGCATAGTGCTTTAAAAGGGCGCCAAGTTCGGCTTTAAAGCTGTCGTCTTCAAGGGCATTTTCAAAGGCTGCTGTCAGCTGATCCAGTGCCGGCACCAAGATCTCCGGTACAAAGGTACCGCCGAACTCGCCAAAATAAGGGGAAAAATGGCTCATGCTTGCCTCATTAACTGAAATGTCTGCTGGATAAGGGCGGGGTCTTTAATACCCGGGGCCGATTCCAGTTTGGAATTAAGATCAAGGCCGATAATGCCGGGCACACCGAGTGCACTTTGGACATTGTCAGGGCCTATGCCGCCTGCCAGCATCACTGGGGCAGTGAATTGGTTGCCCAATTTTGACCAGTCGAAAACGGCGCCTGTGCCGCCAAATTGGCCTTGCTGTGTTGAGTCGACCACCAGGCGGTCAACCGCCATGTCAGGCACGGCATCAACGGTGCAGGCCTTCCAGATCTGGGCCTGGGTTTTGTCGCGAAGCGCTGCTACATAGCTGGCATCTTCATTGCCGTGAAGCTGCACCGCAAAAAGCCCCAGCCGGTTGCTAATGGCGGCCACTTGTTCAATATCCGTATCAACAAAAACGCCAACATAGGCAAGCTTGGCGCCGGCCATAATGGTGGCGGCTTCTGCCTCGGTAACCGCTCTTGGGCTTTTGGCCGCGAAAATAAGGCCGCCGTAGCAGGCGCCAGCGTCATAAGCGGCTTTGGCATCCGCCGCCTTGGTAAGGCCACAGACTTTGTGTTCACCCAAAATCAGCTGGCGGCAGGCGAGGTTCACATCGGCCTTGTTCATCAGTTCAGAGCCCACCAAAAAGCCTTGGGCGGTGCCTTTAAGCCGTTTGACGTCCTGATGGCTTTTAATGCCCGATTCGCTGATAACCACACGGTCTTCAGGAATGCCTTTGGCCAACTGTTCGGTGCGGCCCAGGTCGATGCTCATGTCATGTAAGTTGCGGTTATTAATGCCGATTATTCTGGCGCCAAGGCGCACCGCCCGGTCGCGCTCTTCAGCGGTTGCCGCCTCGGTCAAAATATCAAGGTTCAGCTTTTTCGCTTCTTCTGCCAGTGCCAAATAGGTGTTGTCATCCAGTACCGACAGCATTAACAGAATGGCGTCGGCCCCTAAATAGCGTGCCAAGCGTATCTGGAAAGGGTCGATAAAAAAGTCTTTCATCAGCACCGGCACCGTGACACTTTGCGCCACAGCGGCCAGATATTCGGGGCGGCCTTGAAAATAGGGCTCGTCGGTTAATACCGAAATACCGGAAGCGTACTGCTGGTAAATGCCAGCCAAGGCCTTGGGGTCAAAGTCCGGGCGAATAAGGCCCTTGGAGGGGCTGGCTTTTTTACATTCCAGAATAAAGCCGCTGCCGAAACGCAAGCTGTGCTCGAGGGACCTTTTCGACAGTGGCAGGGTCATGGTGCTAGCACGTGGAAACTGGGCCTTTAGTGCTGGCAAGTCGGCTTTTTTGCGTTCTACGATTTCTTCAAGCACCGTGGCCACGGAGCATCTCCTTTAACTGATTAAGCGTGGCATGGGCCTTGCCGCTTTTCATTACATCACCGGCCATGGCGACCCCTTCTTTAAGGGTGCGGGTTAGGTTTGCCATGTAAAAAAGCGCACCCGCATTGGCGGCTACTGCGTCAAAGTACGGGCCGGGCTCTGCCGTTGCCAGCAGTTTTTCCAATTGCTGGGCATTATAAGAGCCATCACCGCCGGCCAGTTGCTCGATGCTGGCGTCTCTAAGGCCAAGGTCGCCAGGCGTTAATTGGTATTCGATAAGGGCGCCGTCACGAATTTCCACCACTTGGGTGGGGCCATGCAGGGCAATTTCATCGAGACCGCTGCCGTGTACCACCATGCCGCGCTCAACACCCAGCGCCATTAGGGTGCGGGCAATGGTTTCCAAAAGTGCTGGGTCGTAAACCCCCATCAATTGGAAGTTAGGGCGCGCCGGGTTCACCAACGGGCCAACCAGGTTAAAAAGCGTGCGGGTTTTTAAGGCCTGGCGCACCGGCATGGCGTGTTTGATGCCGGGGTGATATTGCGGTGCGGCCAAAAAGCACAAGTTGACCTCATCAAGAGTTTGCCGGGCCAGAGCCGGGTCAACCATAACGGTGATGCCCAGCGCGGTCAGCACATCGGTACTACCGGATTGTGACGACACCGCCTTGTTGCCGTGTTTTACCACCTTGATGCCAGCGCTGGCCGCAACAAAAGCGGCGGTGGTGGAAATATTCAAGGTGTTGGCTCCGTCGCCGCCGGTACCGCAGCAGTCGACTAAGTCGCCTTGCGGCCGCGAAAAGGGCTTACCGGCCGCTAACAGTGCCTGGGCCAAACCTTGCAGCTCAGCACTGGTTTCGCCGCGTACTTTCATGGCGGCAAGGGCTGCGGCTAGATGCAGCGGGTCCATATTGCCGGCAGCCATGTCGGCAAAAAAAGCTTGCGACTGCTCGGCGCTAAGGCGCTCGCCATTGAGGAGTTTTTCCAGACTCACGCTTCACCCCGCAATAATGTCAAAGCGTTAACCAGCAGTTTGTGGCCGTCACGGGTTAACAGCGATTCGGGGTGAAATTGCAAGCCAATTGCCGGTGCCGACTTATGCACCACCGCCATCACCTGATCTTCGGTATCAGCGATGACGTCGAGTTTGTCTGACACCGTATCTGCCACCAGGCTGTGGTAGCGGCCAACCATTGGCGCTTCTCCCATGCCAGCAAACAGCGGGTGCGATGTAATGTTAAGGCGAAAGGCTTTGCCGTGGCGCGGCAGCGGCGAACGTTTCAGGCTGCCACCGGTCGCTTCAACCAAGGCTTGGTGGCCAAGGCAAACCCCCAATACCGGATAGGTGCCCAAGGCTTTTTCCAGCACCGCGAGCAAATTGCCGGCCGATTGTGGGTTACCCGGGCCGGGGGAGAGCAGTAACACTGCATTCGGTTCGCTGGCCAGCTTATTGATGACGGTATCGACCGAGACACTGTTGCGGTAAATCACCACTTCTTCGCCAAGGCGGCGGCAGTCATCCACCAGGTTGTAAGTAAAAGAGTCGAGGTTATCGAGCAGCACTATCATGCTTTGACCTCCCGGGCGCCCAGGGCGCGCAGCACAGAGGCGGCCTTGTGGCGGGTTTCATCTGCTTCAAATTGCGGAGTTGAGTCGAACACCACGCCGCCACCGGCTTGTACGCAGGCTTCGCCGTTTTTGACCACCGCAGAGCGGATCACAATGGCGGTATCCATGTCGCCACGGGCCGTGACATAACCAATAGCGCCGCCATAAGCGCCGCGGCGGCGGCCTTCTACTTGGCGAATGAGGCGGGTGGCCATGATTTTCGGGGCGCCGGTCAGGGTGCCCATGTTCAGCGCTGACTGATAGGCGTGCAGTGCATCGAGGTCGTGGCGAAGCGTGCCTTTTACCCGCGACACTAAGTGCATGACCCGTTCATAGCGGTCGACTTTTAAAAGGTCGGTAACGGTGCGGGTAGCAGGTTCGGATACCCGGGCCACGTCGTTACGTGCCAAGTCCACCAGCATTAAATGCTCGGCTTGTTCCTTTTCATCCAGGCGCATTTCTAGTTCAAAACGGCCATCTTCGTCGGCATCGACACCGCGCGGGCGAGTACCGGCAATGGGGTAAACCGCTAACTCGCGGCTTTGACTGTCAACGGTTACCGCGCTTTCAGGGCTGGCACCAAACAGCGTGAAGCTGTCGGCGTTTAAAAAGAACATGTAAGGGCTGGGGTTTTGGTTGCGAAGGGCCTGGTAGGTAATAAGTGGCTCAGGGCAGGGCGCGAAAAAGCGCCGTGATGGCACCACCTGAAAGCAGTCGCCCGCCAGAATATGTTCGCGAAGCAGTGCCACGTTTTCTTTAAATTGCTCATCTTCCGGCACCACTTTCGGGGTGGCCGGGCCGTCAACGGCTATGTTGGGTAACGGCAATGGCGCATTAAGCTTTTGCTGGTAATCGGCCAAGCGGCGAGAAAGCTCAAAATAAGCGGCCGACTGGGTGCCTTCAAGGGCTAGGGCCAACAGGGTGGCACTTTGGTTGCGGTGATTAAGGTAAAGCACCGTTTCTGCCAGATACAGGCACAAGTCAGGCACTTCTTCGTCGCCACTCACATCCGGCAAGTCTTCTAGGCTGGCCACCAAATCGAAGCCGAACAAACCGGCCACCATGCTGGAAAAAGGCATGTCGGTATCTTTGGGCAGTAGTGTCAGCAGCTCGCGTACCAAGGTGAACACCGATGGCGCTTTAAGGCGTGAGTCTTCGTCTAGCTCCGGGTCCGGTTTGGGGACCGACAGCGTTAAGGTGTCACCGTCTAGTTTGGCGTTCATGCCCAGGCGCTCACAAAGCCTTGGCATCAAGGTTTGGCCATTGGCACTCAAGGCTTTAACGGTGAGCTCGCGTCCAAGGGCGGTAATTTTTAGCGCCGCATCGGTGATGATAAGGCTTTGTGTGGCGTTGCCGGCGCTGGGTTCTGCCGACTCTAACAATAAAGAATTGGGCTTGTTAGCGAGGGTTTTATAGGCACTTAAAGGGTCTGGGCAAGTGCCCAGACGCAAACGAAGAAGGGCAGGGCTCACAGTGTTCTCCCGGCGGCGGCAACAAAGGGTTTGAGCTCGCGCATGAGCTGTTCAAAAAGCGGTTCAGTCAGAGCTTGGTGGCCATCGGATAGGGCTTCTTTGGGGTTGAGATGCGACTCAACAATGATGCCATCAGCACCCACTGCCGCGGCGGCGCGTGACAGCGGAATAACCAAATCGCGAATGCCAGTGCCGTGGGAAGGGTCAACCACCACCGGCAAGTGTGTTTTTTGTTTCAATAGCGCTACTGCGTTTAAATCCAAGGTGTTACGGGTGGCGGTTTCAAAGGTGCGAATGCCACGCTCACAGAGCACCACATTGGGGTTACCCTGGGCAAGAATGTATTCGGCGGCCAGCAAGAATTCTTCGATCGTGGCGCTAAGGCCGCGTTTTAGCATCACCGGTTTGCCGGTTTTGCCCACCGCTTCCAACAAGCGATAGTTATACATGTTTCGGGCGCCGATTTGCAGCATATCAACGTAGCCCGCCATCATCTCGGCATCCTCAGGACTAATCACTTCCGACACCGTGGGAATACCCAGCTCCTGGTTCACTTCTTTTAGCAGTTTCAAACCTTCCACCCCCAGACCTTGGAAGGCGTAAGGGCTGGTGCGGGGCTTGTAGGCGCCACCACGAATACCTACCGCGCCGTTGGCCTGCACCATTTTTGATACCGCCATCAGCTGTTCGCGAGACTCCACCGAGCAGGGGCCGGCAATCACCACAAAGCGTTCGCCGCCGATCTGGGTGTTACCAAGGGGAACCTGGGTATCGTGGGGGTGAAGCTCGCGGGCCACTAACTTGTATTTAGAGAGGATAGGTTTGACTTCTTCAACAATGGGGTCAGCTTCGATATTAAGCTCAGCCAGCACTCTTTCGTCACCAATAGCGCCCAGCACGATGCGCTCAACGCCCGGCATGTAAAGCGGCTTGAGGTTTTTTGCCTCAATACGGGCCAGAATGGCTTTGGCATCAGCTTCGGTTGCTTGTGGTTTCAGTACGATGATCATGTGATTTTTCTCATTGATTTTAAAAACAAAAAAGCCCGCTCTTAGGGCGGGCTTTAGCAATCTTTAATGCAATACAGCAAAGTGCAGCTAGCCCGCCTGACGCCAGGAATGCCACCACCACCAAAGTTTCATGCTGCTTGCAAAGGTATTCATATTTTCATGCTCTTGATACGAAAAAGGCCCGCTCAGTGCGGGCCTTTAGAATGCTTTGACGGATACGACCAAGCACACAGCCCGCTTATGGGTTGTGCCACCACCAGATGAGGTTAATTGCTTGGTTTTGCATGAGGTCGTTCTCAGCCGTCTTAAAAGTTGCATTCAAACTAAAGCGGTTTTTTACCGTTGTCAACGGCTTATTTCAGGTAGAATGGCGCCATGCATTACGATCTTCACAGCCATACCCATTTTTCTGATGGTCGCCTCAGCCCCACAGAGCTCGTTAACCGCGCTATTGCGCGGCGGGTGACGCATCTTGCCATTACCGACCATGACTCTGTTGCCGGCTTAAGCGAAGCCCAGCAAGCCGCCAGTGGCACTGAGCTGACCATTATCGAGGGTATTGAGTTTTCTACTTGCTGGAAAAACAAAGAGATACATATAGTAGGCTTGTGGATTGACCCCACCAACAATGCCTTGGTTACGCTGATTGAGCAGCAAGCGCTGCTGCGAGAACAGCGGGGCGAAGAAATTGCCCGGCGTTTGGAAAAGGCGCGCATCCCGGATGCATTAGCCGGTGCCCGGCGCTATGCCGCAGAGGGCACCTTAACCCGCGCCCACTTCGCGCAATACCTGCTGGAGCTTGGCAAGGCTAGCTCCATGCAAGGGGTCTTTAAAAAGTACATGACCCGAGGTAACCCCGGCTATGTGCCGCCGCCGTGGCCAGAGATGCAACAGGCCATTGCTGCTATCAACCAAGCGGGTGGTGTGGCGGTATTAGCCCATCCTGGCCGTTATGGATTAAGCGGCAAATGGCTACGCCAGTTGATTGCTGATTTTGCTGCGATGCAAGGCCAGGCCATTGAAGTGGCGCAGTGCCAGCAACCACAAAATGAGCGGCGCTTTTTAGCCGACCTGGCCAAAGAACACCAATTGGCGGGGTCTCAAGGGTCAGATTTTCATTATCCAAGCCCTTATTCGGAGCTTGGGCGCAACCTTTACCTGCCGGCCGATTGCCGCGCAGTCTGGGAAAGGGAGTCTTTATGAGCCAATTTTTTTATGTTCACCCAGAAAATCCACAAGCACGGCTCATTAGCCAAGCGGTGGCAATTATTCGCAGTGGTGGCGTTATTATCTACCCAACCGATTCTGGCTATGCCTTGGGTTGCCATTTGGGTGACAAGGGGGCGTTGGAGCGCATAGTACGTATTCGCCGCTTGCAAGACGATCACCATTTCACTTTGGTTTGCAAAGACTTGTCGGAATTGTCTTTGTATGCGCGAGTGGATAATCAGGCTTTTCGTTTGCTGCGCAATAATACCCCGGGGCCTTATACCTTTATTTTGAAAGGGACCAAGGAAGTGCCAAAGCGTTTGCTCAATCCGAAGCGCAAAACCATTGGCCTGCGGGTGCCGGATAACGCCATTGCCTTGGCATTATTGGAAGCCTTGGGCGAACCGATGATGTCGACCTCGCTGATTTTACCGGGTAATGATTTTACCGAAGCCGACCCAGAAGATTTTCGCTTTGGGCTGGAAAATCAGGTGGACCTCATTATCAATGGTGGCGTGTTGGGCGAAAAGCCCACCACGGTGATTGACATGAGCGAAGAGGCCGTTGACATTGTCAGGGTAGGTTCCGGAGACGTAACACCCTTTCAATGAGCCAGGACGCGCCAACTCAACCTGTTCAGCAGCCTTTGCCGCTGGCCTTTGTGCACGGGCAGCCCTTTACCGAGCTGCCCGAAGACTTGTATATCCCGCCTGAAGCCTTGGAAGTGTTTTTAGAAGCCTTCGAAGGCCCACTCGATTTGCTGCTTTACCTTATTCGCCGCGACAAAATTGACATTGTTGATATGCCCATTGCCCGCATTACCGCCCAATACATGGAATATGTGGAATTGATGCAGGAGCTGAAGTTGGAGCTGGCGGCGGAATACCTGGTGATGGCCGCCATTCTGGCCGAAATCAAGTCGCGCTTTTTATTGCCAAGGCGCACCAGCGAAGACGGCGAAGAAGAAATTGACCCCAGGGCCGAACTTATTCGCCGTTTGCAAGAATACGAAATCATCAAGCAAGCTGCCCAAGACATTGATGCTTTGCCGCGGGTTGACCGTGACACTTTTCTTGCCAGTGCCGACACTGGCGACAGCTGCGCGCCAATCAAACTGTTACCCGAAGTGGACATGGACGATTTACTGATGGCGCTGGCGGGGGTTTTAAAAAGAGCTTCAATGTTTGAAAAGCACCAAGTCAGCAAAGAAAAGCTTTCAACCCGTGAGCGTATGGCGTGGGTGCTTGAGATCCTGGCTGAGGCCAAGCATTTACCGTTTTTAGCGCTTTTTACGCCAGAAGAAGGGCGCGCCGGCGTGGTGGTGACCTTTGTCGCTATTTTAGAGTTACAAAAGCTGGCGGCGGTGCGCATTATTCAACCCGAGCCGTTAAGCCCTATTCGTGTGGAGATCCGCCATGGCGAAGATCAGTGACGAGCAGCTAAAGCAAGTGCTTGAAGCAGCCTTATTTGTTGCCGGGCGACCAATGACAGCGCAGGATTTACTGGACAGTGTATTGCAAGGCTATACAATCACGCGTCCCAAACTGGTAAAAGCCCTGCAAGCCTTGGAATTAGACTACCGGCCTCGGGGCATTCATTTGGTGGAAGTGGCCAGTGGCTGGCGCTTTCAAGCCGATGACGCCCTCAGCCCATTGCTGTCAAAACTGTGGGTGGAAAGGGCACCGCGCTATTCAAGGGCAACACTGGAAACCTTGGCGTTAGTTGCCTATCGTCAGCCGGTTACCCGCGGCGAAATTGAAGAAGTGCGCGGGGTGGCGGTTAGCACGCAGATTATCCGTACCCTTGAAGAGCGTGGCTGGATAAAAGTGGTTGGCACCAAAGAAGTACCAGGGCGGCCATCACTTTATGGCACTACCCGCCAGTTTTTGGACGACATGAATTTAAAAGGTGTTAGCGACTTACCTGAGCTAATGGATATTTCTGGCCCTGATATTAATACGGAGTCTGTTTCTAATGACGCAGGGTATGAAAAATAGTGTTCCCGTTGATGCACCACGTTTCTCCGTGGGAAAATATATTAAAAAGTGGAATAAGTTGTGGCTGGTAAGCCGAGCCCGCAAACAGCGGCTTCAGCAAGTTATTCCAAATTCAAGAAAATTACTGATTATTCCGCTTCATGGTCTTGGCGATTTAGCTATGACTTTACCTTTGTTAGCGGCATTGAGAAATAATCGACCTGACTTAGAAATTGATTTGCTAGTTTCCCCTCGTAATGCTGGCTTGGTTGCTGATTATCCAGGGCTTAATCGACTGATTTTTGCTGAGATAAATACGAAAGGCAAACTTGCAGACCGGCAATGGCGAGATCTCTGTGGTAAAGGCCCATGGGAAACCGTTCTTTATATTGGTGAAAGAGCTAAGACACTAGTACAAGTTCGATTACAGCAATTGCCTGCTAAAGAAATTTGGGCTCTTCCATGTGAGACAAAAGGTATTCACGACACTGAAATAAATGCGCTTTTAGATCGCGTTGTAGGTAATGGTAAAGAACCTCATTACGCGAGGCGAATGGCTAGCGTAATGAGTGCTTTTGGAATAAAACAGTGTGATCCGTTAGACTTTAAGATGCACTTGGATGAAAATCCAAAATCTTTTCAATATGCAGGCCCTGTTGTTTTAATTAATCCTGTAGGTAGCCAAACTGGCAATACGATGGGAGAAGAGCAAATATCAGAGCTTGTTATTGAGTTTTTAAAAAATGGTTGGCATATTGTTGCGTATGAACAATGTGTACGCCTGCTTAATAAAGATTTAAAGGCAAAAATTACGAGTTTATCTTCCGAAACGATTGCCGATGCCGTTGGCTGGCTAAATGCAGCGGATATTGTTTTAACTACGGACACGGGTATTGGTCATTTATCATGTGCGGCTGAGCGTCCAACCGTTATACTTCGTCAGAATGAGCAGTGGCGAGCAAATTGCGATCCACTATGTGGGAAGCCAACGGTTCTTTATCCGGAGCAAAGTCCCGGAACATTGAGTCAAATTCCCGCTAGCGTAATTGTTGAAGCACTTGCTGCAAAGCTTGTGGATAAATCACCAGTCTGATCTTTGGACAGGCCTAACCCAGCCGAGAGGCTCGAAGAGCAACTTAATGACTGAAAAACTGCAAAAAGTCCTGGCCCGTGCTGGCCATGGTTCCCGCCGTCAACTTGAAACCCTGATTGCCGCTGGCCGTATTAGCGTTAACGGTAAAGTGGCCACCTTGGGCGACCGTATTGATAGCACTGCTGACGTGCGTATCGATGGGCACATGGTCGCGATCGCCAGTGAAGAAGAGGTGATCTGCCGGGTACTGATGTACAACAAGCCCGAAGGTGAGCTTTGTTCGCGTAAAGATCCCGAAGGTCGGCCAACGGTATTTGACCGTCTGCCGCGCCTAAAGCAAGGGCGCTGGGTTGCGGTTGGCCGCCTGGATATCAACACCTCAGGTTTGCTGCTGTTTACTACCGACGGAGAGCTGGCGAACCGCTTGATGCACCCCAGCCACCAGGTTGAGCGTGAGTATCAGGTGCGGGTGTTTGGTGAAGTGAACGAAGCCACCATGCAAACCCTTCGCAGCGGCGTGCAACTTGAAGATGGTCCTGCCAGCTTTAACAGCATCAAACGCACCGGCGGTGAGGGGATGAACCAGTGGTTTTCGGTCACGCTGTCTGAAGGGCGTAACCGTGAAGTGCGGCGCTTGTGGGAGTCGCAAGAGCTGAAAGTTTCAAGGCTTATTCGCACCCAGTACGGCAAAATGGAGCTAGACCGTAAACTGCCTCAGGGCGGTTGGAAAGAGCTGACCAAAGACGACATCAACTACCTTCGCAAGCTGGTTGGCTTAGAACCGGAAACCCGTTCGGTGCTGGATGAACGTGCCGAAGCGAAGGACAACCCGTATGTGCGTGCGGCGCGCATTCGCCGGGCCGTTAAACGTGACCGAGCCCGGGAAAGCACTCAGACGCAGTCACGAAGGGCGCGAAAACCCAGTGACAAATAAAAAAGCCCCGCTGATGCGGGGCTTTTTTATTTTACTGATGGCAGGCCTATGGCCGCGAAAACGGCGTTTTTGCACTATGTTAAGGCCAGACATTATACAAGGATGTAAGTGCATGAAATTTTCCCAGCTAGCGATAGTGGTATTGGCCGGTTTAGGGGCCTTTCAATACTTCTATCAACATAAAAAGCCGCCTCGGGTAAAAACCGTGGTGGCTTTACCGAAAAAAGCGCTACCAGCGCCACCGACCTTTCACTGCGAGGGTAAAGTTTATTGCAGCCAAATGGGGTCGCGGGCCGAAGCCAATTTTTATCTGGCTCATTGTCCTGGCACCAAGATGGACGGCGATAACGACGGTATTCCCTGTGAAAACGATAGCCGCTGGTAGCTGCTATTGAGTGCCTGAAGGGATGACAGATGTGATAAAAAACGCCGGCAGTTGCCGGCGTTTTTTTAAAAGCCCCGAGGGCGGCGGCAGTGATGTTCCCGTTGTTCTAGGGCATCTTCCCAGAAGGCTTTGGGGTACATTCCACCATTACTGCTAGCAGCCGCTTTGGGCTTGCTGGCTTTTTTAGCAACAGGCTTGGCTGCTTCTTTTTTCGGGGCGGCTTTGGGGGCAGCTGCTTTTTCAGCAGGTGCTGCGGCTTTAGCGCCACTTAGCTCCGCGGTCAGGGCAGCGATATCTGCCAGGCGCAGGCTTTTCCCACCGTCGACGGCATACCAACTGCCTTTTTGCTCAATCTCGGGGTCTTTACCGTTTTTGGCGTTATAAGCAGCGGTGAACTCTGCCAACACCTGGTCTTTATCCAAAGTGGCCATGGCCGTTTCCTTTAGTTTTCGTGTTTTGACTTCATAAAACCCGGCAATTTTATACTGATTTTATTCAGCTCTGTCTAATCGAGTGACTTTTCTCTGCCGGTTGGCTCCTTTACCCTAGGCGGCAGAGAAGGAGGAATAATGGAACGTCAGCATTTACTTAGCTATTTAGATGACCTGCTAAGTGTCAGATTATTCAAAGATTATGCGCCAAACGGCTTGCAGGTTGAGGGTGCTGAGGAAGTCACGCGGGTGATGACCGGCGTTACCGCCAGCCAAGCGCTGATTGATGAAGCTATTTCCTGGGGCGCTGATTTATTGTTGGTGCATCATGGTTATTTTTGGAAAAACGAGTCGCCAACCATCACCGGTATGAAGGCTAAGCGCATTAAAAGTCTGTTGGCCCACGACATTAATCTTGCAGGCTATCACTTACCTCTGGATGCGCATCCCGGCCTTGGCAATAACGCCCAGTTGGCGAGACTGCTGGATATTGAGGTACACAGCGGCCTTGACGATGAGCTTGGCCGGGCCTTGGTATTAAAAGGCAAACTGCCGGTAGCGATGAATGCGGTGGATTTTTGTGCCTTTATTGAAGCGAAACTGGGGCGGGCGCCGCTGCACCTACCCGGCGGCCCTTCGCGCATAGAAACCGTGGCTTGGTGTACCGGTGGCGCCCAGGATTATCTTGATCTGGCCGCAGACGCCGGGGTTGATGCCTTTATTTCCGGCGAGGTGTCGGAACGCACCACCCACATTGCTGCTGAGCGGGGCATTCATTATTTTGCGGCAGGTCACCATGCTACCGAGCGCGGCGGTATTAAGGCGCTGGGTGAACATTTGGCTGACCACTTTAATTTGGATGTTCGCTTCGTGGATGTACCTAACCCTGTATGAAAAGCGACCGGCTGTTTGATGGCACCCTGGCGGCCAAATTCGACAGGAATATTTACGACAGTTACAAGGGCGCGCTGCGCCAACACCTGTTGATGCGTGACTTGGCCGAGGTTTTGTCGACACCGCAACAGGTGTTGGATGTGGGCGGCGGTACCGGGGAGATGAGTGCCTGTTTAGCCGGACTTGGACACCAGGTAGAAATGGCGGAACCGGCCGAGAAAATGCTGGAGCAGGCGAGGGCGCGTTTTACCCAAACGGGGGTTGACGTTTATTGCCATCAAACCCGGCTGCAAGATTTAACCGGCCAATATCCGCTAGTGCTGTTTCATGCGGTGCTGGAATGGCTTGGCGAGCAGCAGCAAGGTTTGGCGTCGGTGATGGCGCGGGTTACCCCCGGTGGCCATTTGTCGCTGCTTTTTTATAACCGCCATAGCATTGATTTTAATCACCTTATCCGTGGCAATTTTAAGCATTTAGAGCGGGGAAAGTATGGTGGCCATAATAGCCTGACGCCCCATAGCCCGCTTTGGCCGGAACAGGTGTATGGCTGGCTGCAAGACGCTGGTTGGACGCTGAAGGTGCAAACCGGCATTCGCTGTTTTTCCGACTACTTTCAAAAGGGCGAAATAGCCCCTGACCTTGCGACCCGCATTCCGTGGGAAGAATGGGTTGCCAACCGTGAGCCTTATCGAAGCCTGGCGCGCTATATCCATGTGTTGGCGCAAAAGCCGGTTTAGCGGCGTTAGTGACAAAGTGGTGGCGCTTTACCGGGGCAAAGAGGGAGCTTGCGTGATTTGTCGATAACGCTTTGCAGGTATTGGTGAGCCAACACGGATGCCATCGATAACGAGCGCCCCTTGGCTAACTCGGTGGTGATGGCGGCAGCCAGGGTGCCATCAAGGCCATGCTGCTGCAAAGGCGCGGCATGTTGTACCGACAAACTGGTTAAACGCTTGCCGTTCCACAGCCAGCTAATTTGTTTGCTGCTGTTATCCGGGGTGTTTCTCAGTAAAAAAGCGCCGTTAATTCGCTTTTTAAGCGCGTCAACCAAATTGGCCACAGGCATGGCCGGTTCGGCCAGTAAAGAGGTTGCCTCTGGCAGGCTCAAGGTGACTAACAAACACTGTGGTAAGAGGTGCTCTGTCGCCTCTAGGGCATCATGGCGCAGGCCGCTACTTGACCAAAGCTCTGGGTCGGCGATAAGCGGCACTTTACCCTCAAGGGGCGTTATGGCTTCCACCACCGCTTTTGCCACCGTTACAGCCCCCAGCAAGCCTATTTTTATTGCGCTAGGGCGAATATCTTCCAGCACCGCTTTGATTTGCGCCTTGATTAAACTGGGTGGCAGTAGTTCCAGCGATGTTACGCCATGGCTATTTTGCACCGACAGCGCAGTGGGCACAGCCATGGCGCAGCCTCCTAGCGCCTGGCAACTTTTAATGTCGGCTTGAATGCCGCTTGTGCCGGTGGGATTTGAGCAACCAATAAACAGTACCGGATTAGACATTGGACTTTCCTGGTCCATAGAGGTAATGGGTTAATGTTTAGCCAATAACGCCGTCAGAACAAGGCTTCTCTGCCCATGGTGGCAGAAAACGTCTATCATCGACCAAGAAATAAACTTTGTTGTGTAAGGGCATAAGATGCTGAAGGAATTCAAAGAGTTTGCCGTCAAGGGTAATGTTGTTGATATGGCGGTGGGGATCATCATCGGTAGTGCCTTTACCACGGTAGTCAAAAGCTTGGTCTCTGACGTATTGATGCCACCACTGGGTGTGTTGTTGGGCGGCGTTGATTTATCACAATTTTTTATTGTGATAAAAGAAGGCACTAAAGCGGCCGCGCCTTATGCCACCTTGGCTGACGCTAAAGCTGCCGGCGCTGTTGCCATCAGTTACGGGGTGTTCATCAATAATGTGGTGAGCTTTATCATCGTCGCCTTCGCCACATTTTTACTGGTGCGCAGTGTTCACCGCCTCAAACGAAAAGAGCAGCCCGCCGCCCCGGCAGCGCCCACAACCAAAGAATGCCCAGAGTGCTGCTCTGCTATTCCCATTAAGGCAACACGGTGCCCTTGCTGCACATCGCTATTGCCATCAGAATAATCCCCTGCGAAGATCAGGGTTATCATCCTCGTAGGAATAGAAATGCCTTATCAAGCACTTATTAGCTTATGGCTGCGTCCGCGGGCGGCGTTTAGCGCTGTTATGCAGCGTAAGCCGACCAATAGCTCGGTAGGGCTTTATATTCTGGCGATGTACATTACCTTGCTCGACTACTGGCTCACTAAAAACGTGCCATCGCTGCTAATGAGCATTGCCATCGTGGTGGTGCCTATCGTTTCGGTATTGGTGCTTTATTTGCAGGGCGCCATTTTGGGCGTGGTGAGTCGCTGGTTTGATGGTCAGGCGGATGCCCTGGCTTGCCGCACGGCGCTGAGCTGGGGTGGTGTCCCTGTCACCGTTGGCGCCATTTTCGGTGTTGTTGGTTACCTCGTCTATGGCCAGGAAATGCTGTGGTTAGAACGTAATAGCACACCGCTGCATGGCATGGTGTATGTCATTTCGGTGGTATCGACGGTGCTGACGTTTTATACCTTTTTCACCACCAGCATTATGTTGGGAGAAGCCAACGGTTTTAGTGCTTGGCGCGGTCTTGCGGTAATGCTAGTTACATTACTGCTGATTTTTGTCGTTATGTTGGTGTTAGTGATGCTTGGCGCCGCAGTGTATGTATTGGCACATCTTTAGTTTTAAAGATGAGCGGCGGCGGTGTCCGCAATAGGTTATTGACTGTTTTATTTACAATAAGAAAGGATTGATTAGACCCATGCGCATCGTGTTGCTAGGGATCCTGATGCTGGGGCTGTTTGGCTGCCAGGACCCATCTGCAGAGACTACTGCCCAAGGTACTGCTAAGGCTCAAGCGGCAGTTCAGGAAAAAGTGCCGGTCGGGCAATTGCCGGACTGGGTTACCCCGCTTCGTTATCAGTTAACACTTTGGGTAAATCCCAATGATGAGAACTTCCATGGCCAAGGCTCTATCGCTATTGAGCTAACCAAGGCGAGCGACCATTTGTGGATGCATGCCAAGGATATGGACCAACTCACCATCCAAGTGGCAACGGCTAAAGGAGACACCCTTAGCACCACCATTGCCAACAAGGACCCGTCTGGGGTGATTTTGGTGAAGTTTCCGCATACCTTGCAGCCGCAGAAACTGCACCTTGAGATGCATTACCAAGCGCCATTTAATAAAGCCTTGGAAGGGCTTTATAAGGTCAACGAGCAAGGACGAAGCTATGCCTTTACGCAATTTGAGGCCATAGACGCGCGCCGCGCCTTTCCCGGCTTTGATGAACCGCGCTTTAAAACCCCTTTTGATCTCACCCTTGCCATTCCTAACGGCATGAAAGCGGTAGCGAACACGCCGGAAGTGAAGACCGAGCAAAAAGGCGATTGGACCTTCATTCAATTTGCCAAAACCAAGCCGTTACCGACCTATCTGCTCGCTTTTGCGGTGGGCGATCTGGATATTGTTAAAGGCCCCGATATTGCCAAAAATGGGCTGCGTGACCATGTTATTCCGCTGCGCGGTGTGGCGGTGCACGGCAAGGGCGAACAGCTGCGCTTTGCACTGGAAAATACCGGCGATTTAGTCAGCCGCTTAGAGCAGTATTTTGGTATTGCCTATCCCTATAAAAAGCTTGATATCATTGCGGTGCCTGACTTTGCGGCCGGCGCGATGGAAAACCCTGGCGCCATTACCTTCCGTGAACAGTTCTTGTTATTGGGGGACGACGCTCCCTTCTGGCAAAAACGCCTCTTTGGTGCCGTTACCGCTCATGAGCTAGCTCACCAGTGGTTTGGTGATTTGGTCACACTGCCCTGGTGGACCGACACCTGGCTTAACGAGTCTTTTGCGACCTGGGCCGGCGCCAAAATTGCTAACCAGTGGCGGCCGGGCTGGGGGTATGACTTGGATGTTGAGCGTGGCGCGCACCGGGCCATGAGCGCCGACTCCTTGGTGAACATGCGTGAAGTGCGCCAACCTATTCACAATAACGCTGATGTCGATAACGCCTTTGATAGCATCACCTATCAAAAAGGGGCGGCGGTATTGAAGATGTTTGAAGATTTTGTTGGGCCTGCCGCCTTTCAAAAGGGCGTACATCAATACCTGACCGCCAACGCTTGGGGCACGGGCTCGGCCAGTGACTTTGTCAACGCCATTGCCAGTGCGGCCAACAACCCGGCGGTTAGCGATGCTTTTATGAGCTTTTTGACACAAACCGGCGTGCCGAAAATTACCGTATTAAGCCATTGCCAAAATGGCCACGGCAGCTTGAGCCTCTCGCAGAGCCGTTATTTGCCGCTGGGTTCAAAAGGTGACCCGCATCGGACTTGGCTATTGCCGTTTTGCTACAGCAGCGACGGTAACCGCCATTGCGAGATGCTAACCGGCATGAACACCGCCATCAGTTTGCCGGCTTGCCCAACCTCGCTGTTGCCTAATGCCGACGGCGCCGGTTACTACCGGTTTAGTGTTGAGCATTGGCAACCGCTTATCAGTAGCTTGTCGTCGCTAACGCGGGCCGAAGCCTTGGCCGTGCTGGATAGCTTTAATGCCGCCTTGGCCGATGGCTCTCTTTCCGTGAGTCAATATTTAGCGCAAGTGCCGATGTTGGCATCGCTAAAAGCCGGTGAGCTAGCTACTGCGCCTCTTGGCCCACTGACTTTTATCCTTGAACATCAAACCAAAGATAAAGCAGCTCTGCGTAACAAGATGCAGCTTTGGTACGGCGCTCGCCTTAAAGCCCTTGGTTTACAAGCGAAACCCGAGGAAACCAAAGAAGACACGCAGCTACGCTCGACACTGGCAACCTTCTTGGCGTTAACCGCCAAGGACAAGCCTCTTCGTCAGCAGCTTGACCAAGCGGCAGAGGCACATTTGGCCAATGCACCTATGGCTATCAGCCCTGATTTATTGGGATTGGCATTAAAGGTGTGGGTGCAAGATGCCGGTCAGCCTGCTTTTGACAGGTTAAAAGAGCGGTTGGGTGATAGCCAGGACGCCATTGAACGCCAAGCGGTTTTGAATGCACTAGCAAGCGTTGAACAGCCCAAGCTGGCGGCGCAAAGCCGTGACCTTATCTTGGCGCCCGCGCTTAGGGTCAATGAACGTATGATGTTGCTCAGCGGCCAAGCGGCAGGGCAAGCAAGCCGTGACGCGACTTATGCCTGGTTTAAGGAGCATCTTCCTGAACTAGAAGTGCTGTGGCCCGAAGCCAGCCGTCAGCGTTTTGTGAAGTTATTCAGTGGTTTTTGTACTGAGCAAAAAGCACAGGATGTGGATGCGTTCTTCACTAAGCTCAATTTTCAAGGTGCCGAGCGAAACCTGAAAGGAACGGTGGAGCGCATACAGCTTTGCAGTGCTCGTGCCAATCAGTAAAAAAAGCCCCGTCAGGGGCTTTTTTATTGGCCCATGTCAAAGCCTGCTGATGAAAAATTGCCCAGCCGCAACTTGACGCCTATCTTGATAAGTGTCCGAGCTTATTACCATTTTTAACAGGGGAAGTTGCGATGCTATATGAAATTCATGCCACCGCCTTACAGGCCATGCAGCCCTTACATCTTTGGGCCCAGGCATTGAAGAAGCAGTTAACGTTGCCCTGGAGCGTGGCGCCTTATACGCAAACGGGGCGTTATTTGCTCGCGGGGGTCGAGTTTGTAGAGCGCTGCACCAATAACTACGAAAAGCCCGAATTTGGCCTCTACTCCACCGAAATTGATGGCACCACAGTGATGGTGCGAGAGCAAATTGTCAGTACTCACCCCTTTTGCGAGTTAAAACATTTTAAGCGCTTTACCCATCGAAATGACCCTAAGTTATTGATTGTTGCCCCCATGTCAGGGCACTACGCCACCTTGCTTCGCGGCACTGTTGAGCATTTCTTGCCCGACCACGAGGTCTATATCACCGATTGGGTTAACGCCCGGGAAGTGCCGCTGAGCGAAGGCGGCTTGAGCTTTGATGACTATGTTGACTACGTTATTGAATTTATTGACTTACTGGGGCCAGACGTACACGTATTAGCGGTATGTCAGCCGTCGGTGCCGGTGTTGGTTGCCTGTACTCGCATGGCGATGAAAAACGCCAGTAAACAGGCTCTAACCCTGACCTTGATGGGTGGCCCGGTTGATACCCGCATTAATCCCACCGAAATGAATGACTATGCGTCTGACCACGACCTTGAGTGGTTTGAAGAAAACGTGGTGTGTACCGTTCCCGAGCAATATCCCGGTATGGGGCAAAAAGTATATCCGGGCTTTATTCAGCTATCCGGCTTTATGATGATGAACCCGGATCTGCATATCCGTAAGCACTTTAAATTTTATGAAGATCTTATCGCCGGGGATGGTGATAGTGCTGAAGCGCACCGCGCCTTTTATAACGAATATTTGGCGGTAATGGACTTACCTGCTGATTTCTACCTAGAAACGGTACAAAAGGTCTTTATTGAACATCAGTTGCCGCAAGGCAAAATGACCTACCGTGGTGAAGTGGTTGACCCTGGCGCCATCAAAAAAGTGGCGCTGATGACCATTGAAGGCGAGTTTGATGACATTACCGGCATGGGCCAAACAGAAGCGGCCCAGAAGCTGTGCAGTGGCATTCCGGCGAGTCGCAAACAGCACTATGTACAACAAGGGGTAGGGCATTACGGTATTTTTAACGGCCGCCGTTTCCGCGAAGAAGTGGGGCCGAAAGTGAAAGCCTTTATCCAAACGCACAGTAAGGCGTATACGCCACCAACAGCACCTAAAGCGGCGCCAGCAACCAAAACACCGGCCAGTAAGGTAACGCCTAAAGCGGCCACCGAAGTGAAGACGGCGCCAACCACCCCGGCACCGGCCACCACCAAAGCGCCGCCAGCGACAAAAACACCGGCCAGTAAGGTAACGCCTAAAGCGGCCACCGAAGTGAAGACGGCGCCAACCACCTCGGCACCGGCTACTACCAAAGCGGCACCAGCGACAAAAACAACGGCCAGTAAGGTAACGCCTAAGGCGGCGGCAAAACCCGCCGCTACGGCTAAAAATACCCAGCCAAAAGCGGCTTCTGCCGATAGTGCTAAAAGCCCCAGTAGCCAGCCTAAGGCTACCACTGCCGTGAAGAAAGCGGCGCCAGCAGCCAAAACCACCACTGCCACCAAGGCGCAGCCCCGCGCGGGCGGGGCTGCGAAAAAGCCCGCAACGCCGACCAGCAGTACAACGAAAGCGTCCAGCCGCCGCGCTAAAACCAAGCCTAGCGGCTAAGGCGCTTTCGCCACATCACAAAGCCAGACAAAGCCAGTAGGCAAGGGATAAAACCAACAATGCACCAGATAACGCGGCTGATAAGGCCGCCAAAGGTGCCAAAGTGCAGTGGCTCGAAGCTGTCTTTGAGTTGGTAAAGCCAGTTGGCTTTAGCGGCGGGAAATTGGCCGGTTACCGCCCCGGTTTGGTCGTCAAAACTGACGATAGAACCAGCACCGCTACGCAAGGCACCAGCGTTTTGTGGGTGGCCAAACAGGTGAATGCCAGGGTAGCTTTTATCGGGAAAACGGATGTAGGTGGTTTGAAAGCCGGGGATCTGCTGTTGTGCGCTGCTGATTAAGGTATCGAGGTTTATCTGGTCACTGTAATAGCGGCCTTTTAAGGCGTAGATGCTGTCATCTTCCTTGTTAATGGCTTCGCTAAATTCGTCGAGATTCCACCAGGCACCGGTGATGCCAAGCACCAAAAAAACCGGCGCTGCAATGATACCCAGCATTTTATGGGCATCGCTTAGCAGCAGTCTCAGACTTTTCTTGAGGCGCAGAGTAAAAAAGGTTTTCCAAAAGCGGCGGTGCAAAATAAAGCCGCTTATGGCCTGCGCTAATAGCAGCACCGCTGTCACGCCTGCCACCGCAATGCCGATTGGCCCGCTTAAAAAGGTGAAGTGTAGTTCTAATAGCCAGTCGGTAATGTCGTCTTGTAAAGCCGCGGGAGAACGGACAAGGGCGCCTGAACTTGGGTCAAGGTAGGCTTTTTGCCATTGGTAGGTGCCGAGTTTCGCGACATAAAGTAAGTCGGTATAACCCGGTTCTCCAGGTTGCCAGCCCAGTATTTCATGCTCGCCCAATTGCGCTTGTGCCGCTGTTTTAAGTTGCCCCATTGCTAGCCGCTGTGTTGTTTGGGCTTCAATGGCGCTTGGCATCAGTACGCTGTCGAGCTCTTTTTTAAACACCAACACGCTGCCGGTTAGCGCTATTACCAACAGCGGAATAGCAGCTGTTAGTCCAAGGTAGCCGTGCCATTTCCAAAGGGTTCTACGCATGGTGTTTTAGGTTGGCCTGTGAATAACGGCGTCGACCTTATCACTACTGATAATTGTTTTCATTATTTTAATGGAATGTTGCTTTTAGGGTTTGATAAAAGCATCGTCGGCATCATCTATGCTCTTGAGAGAACATCAAAAGAGCGAGCGGTTGTGTTACTCAATAAAACCAAACTCCCTATCAAAGTTGAACAGCTTTGCCTTGGGCTCTATGTGATAGTGCCACTGCGCTGGGCGCATCACCCTTTTCTGTTTAATCGCTTTAAAATCAAAACAGAAAAGCAAATTGCCCTGATAAAAAGCTTAGGGGTAGAGAAGTTAATTGTGATCCCCGAGCGCTCTGATACTTCGCCTTTACCGTTGGGCGAAAAGCCGGTGCAGTTAGACAGCGAATCGGCGCAAGAGCCAGCTGAAGATGATGAACGTTTAGCCAAAGATAAGGCGGCCGCTTTTGCGTTGAAACAAGAGCAAATTGAGCGCCAGCAAGCGTATATGCGGGGGTTACAGCGTACCGAACAAGAATTTCAACGTGCCTTGGGTAACGTTAAAGCCGTGATGCAAGACATGCAGCGCCGGCCGGTTGCGGCACTCGAAGAAGCCAGTGCCGTGGTGGCTGAAGTTGTTGATATTCTGAACGATCAAAGTGATTTGGTACTGCATTTAATGAATGAGCCGAAGGCTGATGACGGCTTTTACTGCCACAGTCTTAATGTGTCTGTGCTGTCGATGTTATTGGCTCATGCCGCCGACCTGGATGAAACCCAGATGAAGTATGCTGGCCTTGGTGGGCTGTTTCACGATCTCGGTAAAGTACGGGTGGCACCCGAGATCTTAAAAAAAGTGGCGGCCCTAACGGACGCCGAACAACAACTGTTGCAACAGCATCCCCAGTACGGGTTAGAGATCGTTAAAACCTTAACTGATTTTCCTGCCGATGTGCTGAACATCATCGCCCAGCACCATGAAGCCATTGATGGCTCCGGTTATCCCAAGGGTTTAAAAAAGGAGCAAATCACCCCGCTAGCGCGTTTGGTTGCGGTTGCGAATGAATATGACAATCTTTGCCACGGGCGCCGCGACAAACCTGGGCTATCGCCGCATGCGGTGCTGTCATATCTGTTTAAGAACGAAAGTCACCGTCTGGATAAAGTGATGTTGCAGCACTTTATTCGTGTGCTTGGGGTTTACCCGCCAGGGGCCGTGGTGCAGCTAAGTGACGGGCAGTTTGGCTTGGTGATGTCCGTCAATTCCAGCAAGCTGCTCAGTCCAACCATACTGCTTTATGACCCAACAGTGCCCAGGGATCAGGCGGCTTTTGTCGACTTATCTGAGGCCGAATTAACTATCACCAAGGTTGTTAAACCCAGCGCCTTATCCGAAGCGGTATTCGACTACCTAAAGCCGCGTAGCCATGTCAGTTATTTTGTGGAATCAAAGGGCCGCTAGTGGTGTTTTTAGGGGCGCCATAACGGCTCCATAAAAACCCATGCCATCTGATAAGACATTGTATGAAAGCACAAATCCGCCAGTGATTTGCTATCATATTGTTAATAAAAATACTTGCTTGCCAATATCCGAGACCGCCGCCATGCCAAATAAAAAACGAGGGGTGCTGTTCGTGACATCCATACTGCTTTGGGGGTGTGCCAACAGTGAGTCTGCCAGGACTGAACCCGCGCCAAATACGTCATCGCAAGCGACTACCGGCGTTAACGCGCCGCCGCATAAAGACGCTCAAAACCTCACCACCATGGGCTATGTGACGGAACCGGCCAACACAGCGCGTGAGTCGGTAAAGACAGCTTGGCAACATCCTGAATACGTTGGTATCTCCAAGTCTCGTGTAAAAGGGATGAATATGGGCACCTTTCAGGTGGCGACCACCGATATCAACCAAATCGTGATGCCGGGGGTGCGGGCCAAAGATTACCATTTAGGGCAAATGGTGGCGCTTACCCAATATTGGTGCGCTGGTAAAGCCGATAGCTTTCAAATGCAATGGAATTATTGGGCAGCAAGCCGCCATACCTTTGAAGGCCAGTATGTGATGAGTTGTGGCCAGGCCCGGCAAGTGGTGCAGTCGATGGGGGAAGGCAGTGCTGTGCCTATGCCCATTCATGTGCGCAAGGGCGGCGTAAAAGAAGCCGATATCCAACTATTGTTACTGGATTCTCAGCAAAAAATTGCCACCTTAAAAAGTTTAGAGAAACGCTTTGCCAGTCCTTGTGTCGAGCATTTCTGTAAAGGTCAGTCTTACCTCGAAAAGTAACAACCTCCTCGGCGCTGTTATGGGGCGAACAAGGCTGGTACGCTGCGGCTATGACTACCCGTACTGAACCTGCTCGCCTTTATGCGCTAGTGGCCTTAATTCCTGCTGGCCAAGTGGCAACCTATGGGCAATTAGCCTCTATCCTTGGTTGGAACCCGCGATTAGTGGGGCGCTACATGGCGTCATGCCCAGCGGAACTGCCCTGGCACCGGGTGGTTAATGCCCAAGGGGCCTGCTCAATAAGGGACAGCCAAGGCCACCTCTTGCAACATCAGTTGTTGCTGGGTGAGGGAGTTGCAATAACCAAAAGCGGTAAGGTGAACCTGCGACAAGCACTATGGGACGGGTTGTAAGTAAAAGGGCGCTTTCGCGCCCTTTTTAGTGGGATATTTTTTTCAGCGCACCAGCAAACTCGCCGCTCAAAAACTCCGCTGCAAATATCAGCAAACCACCCACCAGCATCGTGGTTCGGCTTTTAAGCAGCCAACCGAGGATCAGCAGCACTAAACCGACGATACGCACTACATGATCAATTTGTTGAAACATCCCACTACCTTATCCGTTTGTTATTTTTAATGATTGTTTGCCAGAGCCGGTTAGGTTGCAACCAATATCATTGGCACTACTGACTGAGCGCCACACCGCCTTTGATGTGGTAGGCCTTGCGGCCAAGGCGGGTAAGGGCTGCGGCCGCTAATTGTGAGCGAGAGCCACTGCGGCAGTAACAAACCAACGGCGTATCTTCCGGATGTTCTAACAGATACTGCGCTAACCGCGACAACGGCGCACTGTCATCATTATTAAAATGCTGCAGGTGATGTTCGTGGCTTTCCCTAACATCAATCAGTAACGGCCGCTCAAGGTTGGCAAGGTCGTCCAGGCACAGCTCTTGTTCAGCGCTAAGTTTCAGCTCAAGGTTGGTGACGCCGCAGCGGATCTCGGTGCCTTGGCTCGGCGACTCAAGGGCCGCATCCAAGGCCGTTTTCTCTTTAGCAAAGGTTAAAGCGTCCATCATCGACACTGGGGCTAACACCTTTGCCAGTAGCGGATTGTTGCGCTGCTCTGCCTCAAAAGAGGTGAACAGCAAGTTGTGGTAATCGTGAGCGGGTAGCAGCAGTGCTTTGGCAGGCAGTATGTCGCTTAAGCGTTTAAGGCTTTGGTAAAGCGCTACGGGGTCGGAGCTGGCAAAGTCGGTGCGGCCAAGACCGCCATGAAGCACGGTATCGCCAACAAAGGCAGCTTTAATTACGCCATTACTGCTGAGTAACAGCGCAACCGCATCGTCGGTATGCCCAGGGGTTGCTAAACGGCTTAAGACATTGTTGCCAATTTCGATGGCCGGCAAACCCAACTCCCCCTTGGTAGCGTTAAGGGGCCAGCCGAGGGCGTCAACATCGATGCGAGGCAGTGCCAAGGCTTGGCTCAAGGCGTCAGCGGCAGAGATATGGTCGCCATGGTTATGGGTGTCGAGTATGGCTTTGACGGTAAGGCCAGCGCATTGCACTGTTTCAATTATCCGTGGCAGTAGAGCTTCGACCGGGTCAATCACCACGCACTGGCTCTGGTTAATCAAAAGGTAACAGCAATCGGCGCCACTTTTTAATTGCAGTAAGCCGTCTATCGCCTGCTCTGGGCGTAAATGGCCAGGGTGGCGACACGAATAGCGAAGTGCGTCACTGGCCTGTTGAATACGCTCACAAGCGGCATCTAACTGCGCTTGCGTCATTGCCGGGCCAAAGGATAAGCGAATAGCCGACTCACTCTGCCAGGCCGGCAGCCCCATGGCATCCAACACAAAAGACCGGGTGGCGCCCGACGAACAGGCTGAACCACTGGAAACACGAATATTGGCGGCGTCGAAAAGGTCAAGTAGCTCTTTAGAAGCAAAACCTTTCACCGAAAAATTTAGGGTAGTAGGCACGCTTACGGAAAAATCGTTGTTAAACACCAGGCCGCTAAAGGCCTTTTGAAGCGCCGCGGCCAGCTGTTGGCGAAAGGCGGTTAAGGTGGCTAAAGAGCGGAAGGTTTTATGTTCGGGGTCTAATAGCGCCTCTAAAATCGGTTTTAGCGAGGCAATGCCGGGCAGGTTTTCGGTACCAGAGCGCAGGCCCTGCTCCTGGCCGCCACCAGCAATAAAAGGGGAGAAGGGCGCGTTTTCACGGACATAAAGCAAACCAATGCCTTTCATGGCATAGAGTTTGTGCCCGGAAAAGGGTGCATAGTCGATACTGGTGTTACTTAAGGCGAGGTCGGTTTTACCGAGTGCCTGTACACAGTCCACCATCCATAAACAGGCTTTATTTTCGCTGCGAATAGCCTGCTCAATGGCGCTAAGGTCTTGGCGGGCACCGGTTTCGTTATTGACCGCCATCGTACAAATCATCAACGCATCTTTGGCGTGGCGGCGAATGAAATCAACATCCAACAGCCCCTGCTGATTAACCGGGATCGGCACAATTTCGGCGTTGATATCCAGCAGCTGGTTCCAGTGTTTTAAGGTGTTAGGTACCGCTTTATGTTCGGTGGCGCCATAGAGCAGTAACTTTTTAGGCTTGTTAAGTAACGCCGGTTGGCTTTTGACCGAAGACAGTGCTGACACCACCGCTGTTTGGATGCCTTCGGTAGCGCCGGACGTGAAGATAAGATGTCCACTGCTGGCACCCAAAACCTGGCGGGCCAGGTCACGGGTACTTTCCATCAAGTGGCGGGCTTTAAGGCCGGTAATGTGGGTTGAGCTGGGGTTCCCGTAAAGTGCCTGCATCACTTGTTCAACTGCAACCACCGCTTGGGGTAGTACTGGGGTAGTGGCATTGGTGTCGAGATAGATTTCTTCAATGCTTGGCCGGGTCAGCGCGCCCATAATACCGCTCCTTCATCTAAACGCCTGAGAAGACTCCGATTCTATATAAACAAAAGCACTATCGTTATTCGGTTTTTGAATATGCGAGTTGTGGTCATAGCGAAATGCGATAAGCCCGCTCAGTTTTCGGGCCAGTTATCGGCTAAGTCCCAACCCGCATCGGTTTTGACGAGTTTATAGCGCTTGGCAACGTGCTTGACGTCGCCGCTTTTTACATCGCCATAGGTCATGCGCAGTTGCCAGAGGTTTAAGCCTTGGTCGACCGCGCCCAGCCACTGGCCATCTTTGGCTTTATCCTGCGCTTGCTGGCTAAGTTGGTCAAAGCCTTTCAAGAACACCAAATCGTATTTTACGTCGACTAAATAACGGTCTTTTCCCTCAGCCTTGCCATCGACCTTTTTCAGGTTTCTCACCAGCACCGCATCAGGCCCCAACTGGCGCTGATATTGGCGGGTTAAAATATCTTTCATATCGCCCGCACCCGGGGCTTGACTACAGGCGGTCAGCAGTAGGGCGGCGGCAAGTAGCAGGACTTTTTTCATTGATTACTCCGGGTCGCAAAAACAGATGGCAAAGCGGTACCTTGTTTATAAGGGACTGATGATGAACGGCGCATTAGAAAAAATAATCATCTGCTGGCAAAAAAGGTCAAGTGTAACTGTTGTTAGCCCTACTTATAATCGCGTTTTTCGGTGTGATTGGAGCTGACCTTGCTATTAACCGTGCTGTATATCCTTGGTATCACTGCCGAAGCCATGACCGGTGCGCTGGCGGCAGGCAAACGTAGCATGGATCTGTTTGGGGTGGTGATCATCGCTGCGGTCACTGCCATTGGCGGCGGTTCTATTCGCGATATTTTACTGGGCCATTACCCCTTAACCTGGGTGGCGCACCCGGAATATATTCTGCTGGTATGTGGGGCGGCAGTGGTAACGACCTTTATCGCGCCGCTGATGACCAAACTCAGAAAAATCTTTCTGGTGCTTGATGCTTTGGGGCTGGTGGTTTTTTCCATTATTGGTACCCAGGTCGCACTGGCAATGGGGCTTGGTTGGGGCGTGGCCTGTATTGCCGCCATCATTACCGGGGTGTTTGGTGGTGTGCTGCGAGATATTCTGTGTAACCGTATTCCGCTGGTCTTTCAAAAAGAAATTTACGCCGGTGTCGCGCTTTTTTCGGCGCTGTTATACCTGCTGTTATCGGCATTAGGCGTGGGGGAGCTTACCAATACCGGCACCACGCTGGTGACAGGCTTCGCGCTGCGGCTGTTGGTGCTTAGGCTCAACATTGGTTTGCCGGTGTTTCGCTATCAGCAGGGTGAAGCTGACTAACACGCCAACGAACCGCTTTTAAGTGACGGTTTTGCAAGCAATTGCCTGTATTAATCGATAAGCTGGAAACAAGTTATTAACGTCAATTTCGGGTTGAAGGGATGCTGAGCAACGAATTTGATTATTTACAGAGCCTGTCTCAGCAGGTGCTTGATTATCTGGTGCAGTATGGCTTCCAGCTGCTGGGCGCTGTCATTATCATTTTATTGGGTTGGTGGTTTTCGGCCTGGGGTGGCCGCGCCATTATCCGTATCGGTAATAAGCGCCAGTGGGACCAAACCCTGGTGCGCTTTTTCGCCAATTTGGCGCGCTTGGCCATTCTGGCCATTTTTATTGTTATTGCTGCCGGCAAGCTTGGCATTACCATCAGCCCGCTTATCGCTGCTATTGGTGCTGCCACTTTTGGTTTAAGCCTGGCGGTACAAGGGCCCATCTCTAATTACGGCGCGGGTGTTGCTATTGTACTGACTCGGCCTTTTTCGGTTGGCGATACCTTAGAGCTGCTTGGCCGGGCCGGGCTAGTGGAAGACATTACCCTGGCGCAAACCGTGTTGGTGACAGAAGACGGTGAGCGTATTCATATTCCCAATCGCAAGGTGCTGGGGGAGATTTATCAAAACTCTCAGCAGCATAAATTAGCCGAAACTACCTTTTTGCTGCCCGCCGGTGCCGACCCGCAACAAGCGCTACGGTTACTTGAAAGCCATCTTGCCGCTGATGCCGATGCAACGGCGCCGCCGATGCAGCTCGGCATTGATGCTTTCACCGCGGTTGGTGTGCGGCTTATTGTTCGCGCCTGGCTTGAAACGTCGCATTATCACCAGCAGCGGTTAGCCTTAAACCTTAAGCTATTTGAGGTGCTAAAAGAGGCGGGCATGGCACCGGCCAGCCCTTCGGCGGTGGTCGCGTTATCAGAAAACCTGTGAATAGGGAGCATGTGATGTCAGCAAAATGGATACTAGCAATGGCCGCCGTAGCCTTGAGTGGCTGCAGTCAAGCCGATAACAGCACCAGTCCCGAGAAGACCTTCAAGGTTGCCAACAAGCCCCCCCTTACCGTGGAGAAGCCCGTGCAAAAAGGTGAAGCCAAGCAGGAGCAGTTTGTGGGTGAGGTGGTCTTTTTACCGATGGAAGGCGGCTTTTACGGCATTGTGGATGCCAAGGGCCGTAAATGGCTGCCACTTGGGCTTGATAAAAGCTTCAAGCGGCCCGGTCTTAAGGTCGAGGTGCAAGGTAGCGCGGCAACAGATGTGATGACCACCCAGCAGTGGGGCACGCCATTTCACATTACCGACATTAAAGTCCTTGATGATAAGGACGTTGGGGGCCAAGGCGAGCGATATTAAGCACATGGCGGGCAAAGCCAGCGCCCGCCTCTTCAAATATATTAAACACTTCTATTCCCATCGCCTTTAGCTCTGCCACTTCGTCAGGAAACTTCGCTACCGCCGCTACCTTGCCGTGGTAGCCCCGCTCTTTCAGTTCTTCGGCGGCAAAGAGGTTACCGTGGTGGTTAGGCATGGCCAGTAGCACCAGTTCGAGCATTTCGTCATGGCGTATTTTTGACCAGAAATCGGAGTCGGTGGCGTCGCCAACCAAGACTTGCCGCTCGGCCTGTTGATGCTCCAGTACCTTGTCTACGGCGTGGTCGATACCCAGTACTGCGTCTCCAAACTCGGCTTTAAGTTGGTCGTAGGCACCGGTGCCTAACCGGCCCATGCCAAAGATCAAAACTTTGGCACCATCAATATCAATGGGGGCGTCTTCGGGGTGTAAACGTCGCCGCTCAAGCGGCTTAAGGTGTGGGGTTAATTTGCGATAAACCGCTTCGGCCCAGGTGTTTAATGGCGAGGCCAACGCAAATGACAGCGACAAAGCAATGGCGATAACGGTTAACCATTGCGGCGCTAAAAGGCCGGCTTTGGCGCCCAAGGCGACCACGATCAGGCCAAACTCCGAGTAAGAGGCCAGAGATAGTGAAGCCAGAACGCCGGTACGGACCCGCAACCCAAACCGGCTTAACACCCAAAAATACAAACCGGTTTTCAGTGGCAATAACAGCACCAATACCAAGGCGATGGCCAGCATCGACAAGCTGGGTAAGCCATTAAAACCAATGCTTAAGAAAAAGCCGACCAACAGCAGTTCTTTTAAATTAAACAAGGTTTTACTTAAGGCGTCAGCGCGGCTGTGGCCCGCCACTAGCATGCCCATAACCAGGGCACCCAAATCTGGCTTAAGGCCGGCGGCATCAAACAGCGTTACCCCTGCCACCAGCGCCAAAAAAAGCCCCGCCAAACTTTGCAGCTCGGAATTGCTGCACCAATTAAGCACGCGAAACAGCAGCGGCCTGATTAACGGCAGTGCCAAGAGGGCAGGGGCCCAGATGGCCGGTGTTTTACCTTGGGCAAAGGTTAAAAACAGCACCGCGAAGATATCTTGCATCACCAAAATACCAATGGCTAAGCGGCCATAAAGGGAGCTGGTATCACCTTTATCTTCCAGCACTTTGACGGCAAAAACGGTAGACGAAAAACTTAAGGCAAAAGCAATAATTAGCCAGGTGCTAAAGGCGCCGCCAATCAACCCGGTGAGTGACACCAAGGCTATCCCCAGGGTAAACAGCAGCGTTGATGCCAGTAAATGGACGGTGGTGGCGCCCCATACTTCAGGCTTGATGAGGCTTTTTAGTTTGAGTTTCAGGCCGATGGTAAAGAGCAGCAGTGTGACACCGAGGTCCGCTAAGTGCTGAAGCCCCGCTGGCGCGGGAACACCTAAAGCATGCAGGGTAAAACCGGCAATTAAAAAGCCGACCAAAGGCGGGAGGCCAATACGGCTAACGGTTAGCCCGCCAAAAAAAGCCAGGGCAATAAATATGGCACTCATAAATGTCATGGTTCCCTGCTAAAGTTTACGCAATGATAACCGTATCTATTTTTCAATACGTTACGATAATGTTATGCAACCTGAAAATATTCCGCTAACGCGAATTGACGGCACTGCCGACAATATCAACCATTATCAAGGCAAGTTGTGGTTGGTGGTCAATACCGCCAGTAAGTGTGGCTTTACCAATCAATACCAAGAGCTTGAGCAACTGTGGCAGCAGTTTGGCCCGCAAGGGTTAGTGGTGCTTGGTTTTCCTTGTGACCAATTTTTAAAGCAGGAACTGGACAGCAACCAAGCCATTTCTGACTTTTGTGAAAGTCGTTTTGGGGTGTCTTTTCCGCTTTTCTCGCCAATTGCGGTTAATGGCCCTGACACGCACCCGCTTTTTGACTGGCTGAAAAAGAAAGCGCCCGGGGTCATGGGCTCCCGGGCGGTGAAATGGAACTTTACCAAGTTTTTAGTGGCAGCAGATGGCCGGGTTAAGCGTTATGCGCCACGTACCGCGCCGCTGCGCCTAACCCAAGCCATTACTCAGTGGCTTGAGCCGGGCGACTAAACTCCGCGCCTGGCTGCCAGCTTGGCCAGTCCCTGCTGGTGGCGAGGGCTTCTATCACATCATGGTAGACCTGCAGATCGGACAGGGCGCCACGTAGATCCCAGTCATCCTGGTATTCGTCACAGGCATTGTGGTAGCAACCTTTTAGACGCTTTTGCATCATGGCGCGGTATTTCGCAATATCGGCATCCCACGGCTGGCTGCCGCCACCGGTGTAAAGGGCTGGCACCCCGGCCTTGGCAAAATTGAAATGATCAGAGCGGTAATAGCCGCCTGCTTCCGGCCTGTTGTTGGGCACCAATACCCGGCCCTGTTTTTTAAGGGCGGCAGTAAGCTGGGTTTCCAGGCTGGTTTTGCCCTGGCCAACCACCACCATGTCTTTGGTGGGGCCAAAGACATTCAGGCTGTCCATGTTTAAATCGGCCACCGTTTTACCCAGTGGAATGGCCGGATGCTGAACATAGTATTTGGAGCCCAGCAGCCCTTGTTCTTCAGCCGTAACCGACAAAAATGCCACCGAGCGGTGCGGTTTGTGGTCGCCCTCATAAAGCCCTTTTAATGACTGCGCCAGGCTAATAAGGCCAGCGGTACCGGTCGCATTATCCATGGCGCCGTTGTAAATCGGGTCGTCTTTATGGCTAGGATCGGTGCCTAAATGGTCCCAGTGCGCGGTAACAATCACCGTTTCGTCGGTTTGGCCGGGCAGCACCGCCATGACGTTATGAGACTCGGTGTTTTTAACGTCACTTTGAATGGTAACGCTGGCCTTTGCCTTCAAACTTTTTGCCAGTGGCGCTTTAGCGGCGGCGGCCGTGGTTTTGTCAAAATTTAAACCGGCTTGGGCAAAGAGTTTTTTCGCCGCGGCCTCGGTTATCCAGCCTGAAAATTCAGATTTAGGGGTATCTTCGCCGGCCAGGCCATAGCGAGTGCCGCCCCAGGAGTTTTCAACCACCGACCAAGGGTAAGAAGCCGGTGCGGTTTGGTGAATAATCAGGGCGCCAACGGCACCTTGGCGGGCCGCTTCATCAAACTTGTAGTCCCAGCGGCCATAGTAGGTCATTGCCTTACCATCAAAACGCTGATCGCCAGTGGCATACCCGGGGTCGTTGACCAGCATCACTACCACTTTGCCTTTAACATCAATGCCTTTGTAGTCATCCCAGCCAAGTTTTGGGGCATGAATGCCGTAACCGACAAAAACCACATCGGCATTATTTATCTGGGTGTCGGCTACCGCCTTGGGGCTGTTAATCACCATATCGTGCAGGTAGGCGAGCTTGAGCTTACCCAGGGTTAAGGCGCTGGGGTGGCTGGTAATGGCCACCAAAGGCACGCTTTGCAGGTAGCTGTCGCCAAAGCCGGGTTTAAGGCCTAGGCGTTTAAATTGCTCGGTTAAATAAGCCAGGGTTTTGGTTTCACCTTGGGTAGCGGGCAGGCGGCCAGCAAATTCATCCGATGAAAGCGTTTTAACGAACTGACCGTAACTTTTGGCGTTCAGGCCATCACTTAAATCGTCGCCGGGCACGGCGGCAATGGCATTGCTTGCAAGCATCAGGCTCATGGCAATTAGGCTGAGTCTGGTTTTCATTCAATTGTCCTTCGATAGGGTCTGCGCTCACCATGGCACAGGCAAAGAAAGCCGCCAATTGCCGCACGTTTATATGTTGTGGTTTTGCGGTAAGTGGCGTGACTTTTTTGTTAAATTATGTCGATGGCGCCAACGCTGTCGAAAATATGATTCGGCCTAAACGGCATTTTGGCGATGTCTTCGCGGGTGGAAACACCAGAGAGTACCAGTATGGTTTCAAGGCCAGCCTGGAAACCCGCCAGAATATCGGTGCGCAGGTTATCGCCAATGATCACGGTGTTCTCGGAATGGGCACCAATATGGTTAAGGGCTGAGCGCACAATCCAGCTGGAAGGCTTGCCCACATAAAACGGCTGCTGGCCAGTAATACGTTCTATTGGCGCGCAAAGCGCGCCACAAGCCGGGCTCTGCTTGGGGCCATTAAAATCAGGGTTAGTGGCAATAAAGCGGGCACCGTTGGCCACAAAATAAGCGGCTTTGTGGATCATGTCCCAGTTGTAGGAACGGGTTTCACCGATGATCACAAAATCCGGGTTGATGTCGGTAATGGTAAAACCAATTTGATAAAGCTCATGGGTTAAAGCGCCATCACCAATCACATAGGCTTTGGTGCCGTCCTGGCGGCGCAGGAAGTCGGCGGTTGCCATGGCCGAGGTATAAAACTTTTCTTCCGGTACATCAATGCCGCCCGCTGCCAAACGGTTGTGAAGGTCCCTTGCGGTTTGCGACGGGTAATTGGTCAATAACACCAAGGGGTTACCTTGCTCTAAAACCCGTTTGATAAAACCGTCCGCGCCCGGCACGGCAGTGTTGTCGTGCATCAGCACGCCATCGATGTCACAGATGATATTTTTCATTGGTTTTCTGAATGTTGTCTGTCCTATGCCAGTGATACCAGAAAAGCCCGCCGCTTTGCTACACTGGCGGCCTTTTGTGACATGAGAACATCAGGGTGAGTTGGCAAAGCCATTTTCTTGAACAAGGCCTTTATGGTGATTTGAAGGCGCTCTTTCCTGGCTTGGCCGCGTTTGCCGATTTTCCGAGCCCGGCTGAGTTACAGCGTTGGCTGGCCGCTGACACCCGCACCTGCTCAGGCAAAACGATACAGTTTTGTGCAGGCCCGGCTGATGAATACTACGAAGCGCAGGTTTTAGAAACCGGGCGGGTACCGACCCGAGAGCGCAATTGGCACGACCTTTTTAATGCCCTGGCCTGGGCACTGTTCCCTAACACCAAAGCGCAGTTAAATGCGCTGCATGTAGCGGATATCAAAGCGCATGGGTTACATCCAAGAACCTTACGCCGCGACAGCCTAACGCTCTTTGATGAGTGTGGGGTGCTGGTGGTGGCAACGGATAAAACCTTGTTAGACGACCTGCGCCAGCACCAGTGGCAGAGGGCATTTGTGGCCAACCGCGAGCGTTGGGGGCAAAGCATAGGCGGCTACGTCTTTGGCCATGCGGTGTACGAGCAAGGTTTAACCCCGTATTTGGGGCTGACCGCGAAGATGTTCCCGCTGGTTGTCAGCGATGATTTTTTTGCACTGCCGTTGGCGGCCCGTTATCAGTATCTCGATAAGGTACTTTGCCAAGTATTAAAAGCCGGCGCCCTGGATAACAAAAAGCGGCTATCGCCGCTACCGCTGTTGGGGGTGCCGTTTTGGTGGCCTGATAACCAAAACCCGGCGTTTTATGACAATGTGCAATATTTTCGGCCATTAACAACACCCCGGCCACCGCTATAAAAAAGGCCGCTTGCGCGGCCTTTTTGTTAACTCGGCTTGTGGTGCGGTATATGCACTTCTTCGTCTTTTAACGCCGCTTTCGGGTCGTTATAGACGTCGGTATCCAGTTCACCTTCTGATTTTGCAACCACCACCGTAACCATGGAGTCGCCAGTGATATTCACCGCCGTGCGGGTCATATCCAGCAAGCGGTCAACCCCCATAATCAGGCCAATGCCTTCTACCGGCAGGTTCACTTGGTTTAGCACCATGGCCAGCATGATAAGGCCGACACCGGGCACGCCTGCGGTACCGATAGATGCCAATGTGGCGGTGACAATCACCATCAAAAAGTCACTTATTGACAGGTGCACATCGTAAACCTGGGCAATAAAGACGGTTGCCACGCCTTGCATAATGGCGGTGCCATCCATGTTGATGGTGGCGCCCAAGGGAATGGTGAAAGAGGCAATGGAGTTTTTGGCCCCAAGCTTTTTGGTGACGGTTTCCAGCGTGACCGGCAAGGTGGCGTTGCTGGATGAGGTGGAAAAGGCAAACAGCGCTGCGTCACGCATTTTTCTTAGGAACAAAAATGGGTTCATGCCGCTCAGCAGTTTCAGGAGCACCGGGTAGGTAACAAAAGCGTGGATTAACAGCACCACTATCACCAAACCGAAATACAGCGCCAAGCTGCCTAAGGTGTCCAGGCCTTTGCTGGCAAATAGCTTGGCCATTAAGAAGAAAACGCCGTAAGGGGCCAGGTTCATCAAGATGGTAACCAGCTTCATGATCACTTCGTTGAAGTCATCAAATAGCTTGGCAATGCGCTCACCGGCCTTACCGGCTAAGGCAATAGCGATACCAAATAGCACCGCAAACACAATGATTTGCAGCATGTTGCCATTGGCCATGGCTTCAATGGGATTAGAAGGCACCAAGTTGGCGAATACATCGGCCAAATCAGGTGCTTTTGACGCTTGGAAATGGGTGTCGGCTTTCAGGTCCAAACCGCTGCCGGGGCGGATCAACAGCGCCATAACAATGGCCAGGGTAATGGCAATGGCGGTAGTCAAAAGATACAAACCAATGGTTTTAAGGCTGAGCCTGCCCAGTTTGGCTGGATCAGATAGCGAGCTGGTACCGCACACGAGGGAAACGAATACCAAAGGCACCACCAGCATCTTTAATGAAGCAATAAAAAGCTGACTGCCAATTTGAAAAATGCCCTGAGTTAGCCAGGTTTGAATAAAGCCTGGGGTAGCACCGGGCACTGGGGCGGGGGTTAGGTAGTGGCAAATAAGGCCAACCACGAAACCTAGCACCATACCGATAACGATACGTGCCGTAAGGCCCAGTTTTCCTTGTTTTTTTGTCATGGCCTTTCCAATAGTTGCGAGCAAATCTGCGGTAATCTAGCAGCTTAGGACAGCTTCAAACAACCAACCACTGTGGGCCTGGATCACGAAAAAGCCCGGCAATGCCGGGCTTTTATCAATTGCGCTGGAATGGATAAACCGAACCCAACTGCAAAATTTGCGTTAATTCATCCAACGCTTGGCGACTTTCCTGTAACAGTGCCGGGTCGGCGAGGTCGGCCACCTGCAATTGCTCACGGTAGTGTTTATCAACCCAATGATTAAGGGTATTAAAAAGTGCGTCGTCCAGCAGGCAGTTGGGGTTGGTTGCCGCCAGTTCTTGGTCGTTCAGTGCCACCCTTAAACGCAGGCAAGCAGGGCCGCCACCATTGCGCATGGATTCTTTTACGTCCATGTAGCGCACTTCTTTAATGGGGGTGTTTTGTTCAACAAGTTCGGCCAAATAGCGGCTGACGGGTGCCGATTCTTGGCATTCAGTTGGCGCAATAATGGCCATGTGGCCTGCGGGCAAGGTAATGATCTGGGTATTAAATAAATAGGTTTTTATCGCTTCGCTAATGCTGACTTGGTTGCGGGGAACTTCGATAAAATAAAGGGGTTCATCAGCAAACTTGCGGCGAATTTCGGCAAAGTCGCGCTCGGTGTTGGCAAAGGCATCTTGGTGGTAGAACAAAACGTTCTGGTTGCCGACGCTAATCACGTCGTTGTGGAAGACGCCGGCGTCAATCACCGCCGGGTTTTGCTGCATAAAGACGGCGGTGTCTTCATTGAGGCCATGCAGGCGGGCAATGGCTTGTGAGGCTTCCAGTGTTTGCCGCGCCGGGAACTTTTTGGGGGCTGGCGCTGCCGGATTAAATGCCTGGCGACCGTAAGCGAATAATTCCACCCCGCTGTGGCCATACTGACTGCAAAGCCGAGTGTGGTTTGCGGCGCCTTCATCACCAAAATGTTCATTGTCTGGTAAGTGTTGGTGGTGTTTAAAGTGGCGTTCGTTAGCAAAAATGGCGTTTAATATGCGCCCTGTGACCACCGGCTCCAAGCTGCGATGAAACTTGTTAGTCAGGTTGGCGGGGGTAAAATGCACCCGGCCATCAGCGGTATCGGCGGAAGGCGAGACCGTGGCTGCGTTGGCTGTCCACATGCTGGATGCTGAACAGCAGGCGGCCAACAAGTGCGGTGCTTGCTGGCTGGCTTTGGCTAACACTTGCGCGTCGGAACCGGTAAAACCAAGGCGGCGCAGCGTTAACATGTCGGGTCTTTCTTGCGGCGCTAAAACGCCTTGTTTCATACCCATGTCATGCAACGCCTTCATTTTCTTAAGGCCTTGCTTAGCCGCTTGGCGGGGGCTGGACGGGTTATTGGCATTTGACAGGGATGCTACATTGCCAAAGGAAAGGCCAGCATAATTGTGAGTGGGGCCAACAAGGCCATCAAAATTAACTTCGAAATGTTTCATGCCCGGTTCCTTTGCTGATTTTTTGAGTTAAAGGGGCGGCAAAGCTTGACCGTATTATACCTGTGAGGGGGCCTAAACTAACCTTGGCCTTGCAAATGATGGATAAGTTGAATTAATTAGAAAAAAAGACGACTTCTCGCTTGCAACTTGCATCCACAGAGTCAAAGCACTATATATGCCCGTCCCGGACGGGCTTCGCCAACCAACTGTATAGAGACACATGGCAAAATCATTAGTGATAGTGGAGTCCCCAGCCAAGGCTAAGACCATTAATAAATATCTTGGTAAGGACTTCGTCGTAAAATCTTCCATTGGCCACATTCGTGACCTGCCAACCAGTGGCAGCGGCAGTGCCAAAGCCAAGAAAACCACCACCAATCCGTTGGTGGCCAGGATGGGTATCGACCCAGACAACCATTGGCAGGCCCATTATGAAATTCTGCCCGGCAAGGAAAAGGTCGTTGCCGAGCTAAAATCCCTGGCAGCCAAGGCTGATAAAGTCTACCTAGCAACGGATTTGGATAGGGAAGGGGAAGCCATTGCCTGGCACCTTAAAGAGGTGATTGGTGGCAGTGATGACCGCTTCCAGCGCGTGGTGTTTAACGAAATAACCAAAAACGCCATTACCCAGGCCTTTGAACAACCCAGCCACGTTAGCCAAGACAAGGTTAACGCCCAGCAGGCGCGCCGCTTCCTGGACCGGGTGGTGGGTTACATGGTGTCGCCACTGCTGTGGAAAAAAATCGCCCGCGGTTTGTCTGCCGGACGCGTGCAATCGGTAGCGGTTCGCCTGGTGGTGGATCGTGAGCGCGAGATCCGCGCCTTTATCCCCGAAGAATACTGGGATCTTCATGCTGACCTTGCCGCCAAAGAAGGCGCGCTGCGGATGATGGTTACCCACCAAGATGGCAAAGCCTTCAAGCCGGTCAATGAAGACCAAACCATGGCGGCGGTAAAGGCACTAAAAGGCGCCAGCTATCAAATCACTAACCGCGAAGACAAACCCAGTCAGTCGCGTCCTAGCGCACCTTTTATTACCTCAACCTTGCAGCAGGCGGCATCAACGCGGCTGGGCTTTGGGGTGAAAAAGACCATGATGATGGCTCAGCGCCTCTATGAGGCCGGTTACATCACTTACATGCGTACCGACTCCACCAACCTCAGTAAAGAGGCTGTAGACGCGCTACGGGGCTTTATTGGCAGTGAGTACGGCAAGGACTATTTGCCTGCTAATCCACTGACTTACGGTGCCAAAGCCAATGCACAGGAAGCGCACGAAGCGATTCGTCCTTCCGACGTTACCGTTAAATCAGAAACGCTGGATGTCGAACGTGACGCCCAGCGCCTTTACGAACTTATTTGGCGCCAGTTTGTGGCCTGCCAGATGACCAACGCGGTTTATGACGTAACGCAGCTTACTGCGACCGCCGGCGACTTTACCCTCAAAGCCAAAGGCCGGGTACAGCGCTTTGACGGTTGGACGCGGGTGCTGACGCCGATGAAGCGCAAAGACGACGACGAGCAGCTGCCCAATGTCGCTATCGGTGAAAACCTTGACCTTAAAGCCCTGGACCCGAAACAGCACTTTACCAAGCCGCCAGCCCGTTTTACCGAAGCCTCTTTGGTAAAAGAGCTGGAAAAACGGGGAATTGGCCGGCCGTCAACCTACGCCGCTATCATATCCACCATCCAAGACCGTGGTTATGTGAAGGTGGAAAGCCGCCGTTTCTATGCTGAGAAAATGGGCGAAATCGTTAACGACCGTCTGGTGGAAAACTTCACCAACCTGTTGAGCTACGATTTTACCGCCCGCATGGAAGACGAGCTGGACGGTATTGCCAACGGCGCCCGTGAATGGCACGCGGTACTGGACGAATTCTACGGCGACTTTAAAAAGCGCTTGGACGATGCCGACGAAAACATGCGCGGTAACGCCATGGTGATGACCGACATCGACTGCCCCAGCTGTGGCCGTAAAATGGGTATTCGTACCGCTTCAACCGGGGTGTTCCTTGGCTGTTCAGGTTATAACTTGCCGCCGAAAGAGCGCTGCAAAACCACCATTAACCTCACCCCCGGCGAGGAGGTGATTAATGTGGATGACGAAGAAGGCGAAACCAACGCACTGATGGCCAAAAAGCGTTGCCCCAAATGTGGCACCGCCATGGACTCCTACCTGGTTGACGCCAAGCGCAAGCTGCACGTTTGTGGTAACAACCCCGACTGTGACGGCTATGTGCTGGAAACTGGTGAGTTTAAGCTCAAAGGCTACGACGGCCCCGTTATCGAGTGCGACAAGTGCGGCTCGGATATGGAGCTTAAAAACGGCCGCTTTGGTAAATATTTCGGTTGTACCAACTCGGAATGTAAAAATACCCGCAAGATTTTGCGCAGCGGCGAGCCGGCACCACCGAAGGAAGATCCGGTGCCACTGCCCGAGCTTAAGTGCGAAAAATCTGACGCTTACTTTGTGCTGCGTGATGGTGCTGCCGGTATTTTCTTGGCCGCTAATACCTTCCCCAAATCGCGGGAAACCCGGGCGCCCAAGGTTGAGGAGCTCAAGCGCTTTGCCGACCGCCTGCCAGAGAAATTTAAATATCTGGCCAAGGCTCCCGTTAAAGACAAAGACGGTAATCCAACGGTCGTGAAGTTCTCGCGCAAGACCAAAAGCCAGTACGTAGGCTCTGAAAAAGCCGACGGTAAGGCCACCAGCTGGATGGCGTTCTACGAGAACGGCAAATGGGTGGATAACGGCAAGTAAGGCAAAGGCCTCCAGACGGAGGCCTTTTTCATCAATAAAAAAACCGCCAATTGGCGGTTTTTTTGATGGCCCAAAGTACCTATCACCACTTCTTTTTCGGTGAAAACAACAAATCCACGTCGTCGGGTTGCTGCGGTTCGTTTTCCTTTTTCGGCGGTTTTTGCACCATGGCACTGGCGCTAGCGGCATTGAGTTCGTCCAAATGCAGCTGAATTTCAGACAATTTACCGCGCAGGTAATTGTCTTGGTGTGCCTGGGTTGATGCCAACTGTTTGGCTTTATTGAGGAACTGGCGAGCGGAGCCCACTTGCTTAATCAATTTGGCGGACACGCCGCGCGAGATAAGCCCCTCAACATTAATCTTTAAGCGAATACGGTCCAAAAAGGCAGACTCGGTACGGAATACCTCGGCTTCAACCTTGCCTTTATTGAACTCGGTACGTAGCACCGCAATCAGCAGTTTAATGGCCTGTAACAGCTGCACCATTTGCTGCTCGTTATCGGGTAGGCGTAAGTTATCGTCGCTGGCGCGAAAACTTTGCAGCGCTTGTTTTTGCTGGAGTAGGGCATCTTCGGCTCGTTTTTTCATCGAGCTGTCGTTACCGATGCGGTAAGCCGCCATCAGCGCTTCGGCTAGGCGGCCATAGAGCATGGCTACCAAATGCGAGGAGATGGGCATTTGGCCAGCAATAGGCAGTAAGGACTCGGTTTCGTCCACTATGGCTTTTTGTTTAGCAAGCTCCTGACGCCTTTCGGCTTCTTGCTTTTGCCGTTGTTGCTGGACGACATTGATTAAAACTATCCCTACCAGCAGTACTGCTATCACGGCAATCACAATGTAGATCATCATGTTATTGTCCTGTTGCGCCGGGGCGTATCAAAAGAATTGTATAGGATGTCCCGCTATTCCGATAGCTTATCAACCATTTGCGTGATGATATAGAACCCGGATAAGTTATACTTTTTTGGCATAAATGGCCTTGGAGCCCCCAATCAATGAAGTTGCAGCAGTTGCGTTACATCGTTGAGGTTCGGAATCACAACCTCAATGTTTCAGCCACAGCCGAGAGCCTATATACCTCTCAGCCCGGTATTTCTAAGCAGGTTCGCATGCTGGAAGACGAGCTGGGTGTGCAAATTTTTGGCCGTAGTGGCAAGCACTTAACGCACGTAACCCCTGCCGGGAAGGCCATCATTGCCATTGCCGAAGAAATGTTGAACAAGGCCGATGCCATTCGTTCGGTGGCCTTTGAACACACCCAACCCGACCGTGGCAAGCTGCACATTGCAACCACTCACACCCAGGCCCGTTACGCCCTGCCATCGGTTATTCGCCGTTTTATCGACCGTTATCCGAAAGTGTCTTTGCACATGCACCAGGGCACGCCAACGCAAATTGCCGAAGCCGTGGTTAGGGGCGATGCTGATTTTGCCATTGCCACCGAAGCGCTGCATTTGTACGACGACCTGATCATGCTGCCTTGCTACCACTGGAACCGCTCTATCGTGGTGAAAAAAGATCACCCGCTGCTGGCGTTAGACTCGGTAGGAATTGAAGACCTGGCCAAGTACCCGTTGGTTACCTACGTTTTTGGCTTTACTGGCCGCTCTGACCTGGACGAAGGTTTTGCCAAAAAAGGCCTGGAGCCGCAAATTGTCTTTACCGCTACCGATACCGATGTCATCAAAACCTACGTTAGGTTGGGGCTTGGGGTAGGGGTTATCGCGTCCATGGCGTTTGATGCCGAACAGGACCACGACTTGGTGGCTATTGATGCCAGCCATCTTTTCAGGGCCTCAACCACTAAAATTGGTTTTCGTAAATCCAGCTTTTTGCGTGGGTATATGTATGACTTTATTGAAGGTTTTGCCCCGCACCTTAATCGTAACCTGGTCGATGAGGCTATTCGCCTGCGCGACAGCGAAGCGGTCGAGGCCTTATTTACCAACATCTCGCTGCCAGTACGCTAGTGACAAATATTTGACGTCAGGACTGGATCATTTCGTTTAAAGACAATTAATATTCCAAAAGTGCAATTTTTGACCAAAACTAGAGGTTGAGTCAGCTTGAGCCCAACCGGGTAAAGCGATGAGGACGAACATCGTGCGCTGGGAATATTGTCTTTGGCTATGGATTTTCTTACTAACGAGTTTTCCGGCTGCCGCCCTTGAACCGGTGCGGGTGCAATTACGTTGGAAACATCAGTTCCAGTTTGCTGGCTATTACGTAGCCAAAGAGTACGGCTATTACCGTGATGCCGGTTTTGACGTCACTTTGCTCGAGAACGGCCCAGGCCTGCCGGGCGGAATTAGCGAAGTGGCTAACGGGCAGGTTGAGTTTGCGGTGACCGGCGCTGGCGCCGTTGCCGCTTATGCCGAAGGCCAGCCAATAGTGGCCGTTGCTGCTATTTTTCAACACTCGCCTCTGGTTTGGCTGGTGCTAAAAAGTAGCGGCATTCGTACCCTTCATGACTTATCCGGTAAACGTTTGATGAGCGCTCAGCCACAAGAGCAAATGGTGGATTTGCTGGCGCCTTTTCCCATGGAAAGCATTCCACTCAATACCCTCCATTGGGTCCCCAGCGAATTTAGTATCAACGCACTTATTAATGGCCACACCGACGCCTATGCCGCCTATAAAAGTAACGAGCCCTATGTTCTCGACAAGAAAGGGATCGGCTATCGGTTGATTGAACCCAGAGCTTACGGCGTTGATTTTTATGGCGACATTTTAATTACTAGCCAACAGTTGGCACAGCGTCATCCACAAATGGTGGAACGTTTTCGCCAAGCCACCCTTAAGGGCTGGCAAACGGCACTGGACAATATTGATGGCACCGCCAGGCTCATTCATAGCAAGTATGCACCGCAAAAGTCTCTTGATCAGCTGCGCTTTGAAGGCCAACAAATACGTGAACTGGTGATGCCGGATTTAGTGGCTATTGGCCATATGAACCGGGGCCGCTGGGAACGTATTTTGGACCTTACCCTGCAGCTGGGGCTTATTTCAGAGCATCCTGATTTAAACGGCTTTCTGTTTAATCCGCAGTCGCAAAAAAATGCCTGGAACTGGCCTGCCACCTTGTTTGCCTTGGCCTTTATGGTGGCGCTGTTAGTGGTGTATCAATTTAGGCGTTTAAATAAGCACCTTAGCCGCGAAATTAATATGCGCCACGATATTGAAGAAGAGCTGCGCGCCCAGGCTTATACCGACCCATTAACCGGCACCGGCAATCGCCGGGCATTGATGGAAGCCGGGCATCGCAGTTTTGCCGCCGCCGTTCGAGACTTGAGTCCACTGGCGCTTATCATGATTGATGTTGACCATTTCAAGCGTATTAACGACAACTACGGCCACGATATCGGTGACTTGGTGCTTTGCCATCTCGGTGAAGTGCTACGAAATACCATTCGTTCTGGGGATTTTGTTGGCCGCATTGGCGGCGAAGAATTTACCATTTTGCTGCCAGACAGTGGCATTGAAGCGGCAATGGCCATGGCCAGGCGGCTTAAGCACCGGCTAAGTGTGCAGTCGTTTACCCTTAACCCCCATGAGCGCATTGCCATTAGCGTTAGCGCCGGGGTGGTATCAAGAAGTGCTGAAGACAGCTGCTTTGAACAAATGTTATCCCGTGCCGACGTGCTGCTTTATCAAGCAAAAGAAGCCGGGCGTAATCAGATCTATCGCCAGAACAGCTTAGATGAGTCAGAACAGGCCCCAGATAACGTCACTTCGATTAAAGATCGCCAGCAAAATTAATCTGCATCAAAAGATGGCAACAACAAGGGGCATAGACTTTTTCTCGAAGCTTACAAGCTTTCAACTACTCTGCTGACTGTTTACCCGGCCAATTATTGGCCGGGTTTTTTTATGCCCGGCATAGTCATAGAACAAAAAGAACTTGCCATCCCCCGTGTTAGATCTGTTACACATAATAAAAGCATTCAACACTCACATGCCCGGCTAACATAGTTAGTTGGGCATCTTATTCATGGAGATGGCATGCGTATAGGCATACCAGCAGAGTCATTAACCGGTGAAAACCGGGTTGCAGCAAGCCCTAAATCGGTGGCTGAGCTTCAAAAACTTGGTTTTAGCACCACCATTGAGAGTGGGGCGGGTAAAGGGGCCAGCTTTGACGATAGCGCTTATCAAGAAGCTGGCGCTGAACTGGGGGATGCCTGGGACAGCGACCTTGTGTTTAAAGTCAACGCACCAAACGACGATGAAATCGCCCGTTTAAAGCCGGGCGCGACCTTGGTGAGTTTTATTCAGCCGGCGCAAAACCCCGAGTTAATTGAAAAACTCAACAAACAGCAAGTCAATGTGCTGGCCATGGACATGGTGCCACGTATCTCCCGTGCGCAGTCTTTGGATGCACTGTCGTCAATGGCCAACATTGCCGGTTACCGGGCGGTGGTGGAAGCGGCGAATGCCTTTGGGCGCTTTTTCACCGGCCAAATTACTGCCGCCGGTAAGGTTCCCCCCGCCAAGGTGCTGGTAATTGGCGCCGGTGTCGCTGGCCTTGCCGCCATTGGTGCTGCCGGCAGCCTTGGCGCTCAGGTCCGCGCTTTTGACACCCGCCCTGAGGTGAAAGAACAAATTCAGTCCATGGGCGCCGACTTTTTAGAAGTGCAGCTCGATGAGGACGAAGGCAGCAGTAGCGATGGCTATGCCAAAGAGATGAGCCAAGCTTTCATTGATGCCGAAATGGCGCTGTTTATGGAGCAGGCCAAAGAAGTCGACATTATCATCACCACGGCGCTTATTCCCGGTAAGCCCGCGCCAAAGCTCATTACCCGCGACATGGTCAAAGCCATGAAACCCGGCTCGGTGATTGTGGATTTAGCCGCGCCCAATGGCGGTAACTGCGAGCTAACCAAACCGGGTAAGCGCAGCAAATCCGACAATGGCGTTGTTATTTTGGGATATACCGACTTGGCCAGCCGCCTGGCCGGGCAAAGCTCCACCTTGTATGCCACTAACTTGGTTAACTTAGCCAAACTGCTGTGCAAGGAAAAAGACGGCAACATCAATATTGATTTTGATGATGTGGTGCTACGTAACATGACCGTGGTCAAAGAAGGCGAAGTGACCTTCCCTCCACCGGCTATTTCCGTTTCTGCCGCGCCCAAGCCAAAACCGCAGGCCCAGGCCAAACCAAATACTGAAACCGAAGAGGCGGCGCCCAAAGCGCCTGGCCGTAAAAAGTATGTGCTGGCGGCGCTTGGCCTTTTAGCCTTCGCCTGGGTGGCGGATGCCGCACCGGCTGCTTTTTTGTCGCATTTCACCGTTTTCGTGCTGGCCTGCGTGGTGGGTTATTACGTGGTGTGGAATGTCACTCACTCTTTGCATACGCCGCTGATGTCGGTCACCAATGCCATTAGCGGCATTATCGTGGTGGGCGCGTTATTGCAGGCCGGCTCCGGGGGCTTAACGGGCATACTTGCCTTCCTGGCGATACTGGTTGCCACTGTCAATATCGTCGGCGGTTTTACCGTGACTCGCCGTATGCTGAAAATGTTCCAAAAGGGGTAAGTCGATGTCTCATGGATTGGTAAGTGCGGCTTACATCATTGCAGCGCTGTGTTTTATTGGCGCTCTGGCCGGCCTTTCAAAGCAAGAAACCGCCAAACGTGGCAATGTGCTGGGCATTATTGGTATGGCGGTAGCCCTGCTTGCGACCGTGTTGAGCCCCAACGTTTTTGGCCTTACCTGGATCATTTTAGCGATGGTCATAGGCGGCGCTATCGGTGCGCGGCTGGCGCTGAAAGTGGAAATGACACAAATGCCTGAGCTGGTGGCGATTTTGCACAGCTTTGTTGGCCTGGCCGCGGTGTTGGTGGGCTATAACTCCTGGCTTAGCCACGAACAGATGACCGGTGCCATGCTGGGTATTCACCTGACCGAGGTGTTCCTAGGGGTCTTTATCGGCGCTGTTACTTTCACCGGTTCTATTGTTGCCTTTGGTAAGCTGCGGGGCATTATTGCCTCCAAAGCGCTGATGCTGCCCCATCGCCACAAGCTCAACTTGGTCGCGTTGGTGGCCTCTTTTGCCTTGCTGCTTTGCTTTGTTACCAGTGGCGGCGAGAGCGGCTTTGCACTGCTGCTGATGACCATTATCGCCTTGGTATTTGGCTGGCATTTGGTGGCCAGTATTGGTGGCGCCGACATGCCGGTGGTTATCTCAATGCTCAATTCCTACTCCGGTTGGGCAGCGGCGGCAGCGGGCTTTATGCTGGGCAACGATCTGTTGATCGTAACCGGCGCCTTAGTGGGCTCCAGCGGCGCCATTTTGTCTTACATCATGTGTAAGGCCATGAACCGCTCCTTTATTTCCGTTATCGCTGGCGGCTTTGGTAACGATGCCGTGGCCAGCAGCGAAGAGGTTGAAGGTGAGCACACCGAGATCCGCGCCGAAGACGTGGCCGAGGCACTGAATAACGCTGAGTCGGTTATTATCACTCCCGGCTACGGTATGGCTGTGGCCCAGGCGCAATATCCGGTGGCCGATTTAACCGCCAAACTGCGGGCGAAAGGGGTGAAGGTGCGCTTTGGTATTCACCCGGTAGCAGGGCGCTTACCTGGGCACATGAACGTGCTGCTGGCCGAAGCCAAGGTGCCTTACGATATCGTGCTGGAAATGGATGAAATCAATGATGATTTCAGTGACACCGATGTGGTGCTGGTCATTGGTGCCAACGATACCGTCAACCCGGCTGCCTCTGAAGATCCCGGCAGCCCCATTGCCGGGATGCCGGTGTTGGAAGTGTGGAAAGCCAAACAAGTGGTGGTCTTTAAGCGCTCCATGAACACCGGTTACGCCGGGGTACAAAACCCATTGTTCTTCCGCGACAACACCGCAATGCTGTTTGGTGATGCCAAGAAGAGTGTTGAAGCCATAGTGCAAAACCTCTAATAAAAAAGGCACCTTCGGGTGCCTTTTTTGATGGCCAGATTGGTTTACCAATAACCGAGTATTTTCCACCATACCCCGCCAACAATGGCCCATACCGCCAGATTCACCACACTCATAATAAAGCCCATTATCCACCAGTCTTCCATGGACACGTAACCAGAGCCAAAAATGATGGGTGAGGTGCCGGTGGCGTAGTGGGTAAGTGACATCATCAGTGAGGACGCGCCAGCCAGCAGCAGCGCCAAATAAAGCGGCGGTGCCCCCAGAGCCAGACCGGCGGCATAGAAGGCGGCGAACATGGCAGTAATGTGGGCGGTGGTGCTGGCAAAGAAGTAATGCACATAAAAATAGGTGGCTACCAAAATCAGCGCTGACACTTCCCAGCCGAAGCCAAAGCCCTGAATGCCGCTTTGTACCACGGTAGAGAACCAGTGCACCAGCCCCAGTTTATTGAGGAAGGTTGCCATCATGACCAAGGCCGAGAACCACACCACGGTGTCCCAGGCTGATTTTTCTTTCAGCACATCTTCCCAGGTTAATACGCCGCTTATCAGCAGCACCGCCAAACCTAAAAAGGCCACTGCGGTGGTATTCACGGCCAAGGCCGGGCCAAAAATCATTGCTGGCACCCCCGCCCACAGCACGAGCAGCATGGCAAACACCGCAATCATGACCTTCTCGCCAAAGCTCATGGGGCCCATCTCGGCCAGTTTGGTTTTGGCAAAAGTGCGGGCATCGGGGGTGCTTTTCACTTCTGGCGGGTATATGGCGTAAACCACCAGCGGCACCAGAGCGATACAAATCAGCCCCGGTAGCAGTGCCGCCAGTGCCCAGGTGGTCCAGCTGATGCTGATTTGGGCACCGGTCGCATCGGCTATCAGTTTGACAATTAACGGGTTAGGGGCGGTGGCGGTGATGAACATGGCCGACGTAATCGGGTTAATGTGGTAGTTCACCAAGGCCAGATAATGGCCGATTTTTTTAGAGGTGCCCTGCTCGGGGGAGGAACCAAAGCTACTGGCAATCGACTTCATGATTGGGTGAATAATGCCGCCGCCGCGCGCAGTATTGCTGGGGGTTACTGGCGCAATCACCAGTTCAGAAATGGCCAGCGCATAGCCAATGCCAACCGTTTTCTTGCCAAACAGCGAAATAAAGTAATAGCCAATGCGGTTACCCAGGCCGGTTTTTGCCAAGCCTCGGGAGATCATAATGGCCACACCAATCAGCCAGATAAGCGAATTGGAAAAGCCGCTTAAGGCATCTTTTATCGCTTTTGCCGGGCTGTCGTTGGTGACGCCGGTTAGCGCTACCAGGGTGATGGCAATAATGGCCAGGGCGCCAATAGGCATCACCTTGCCAATAATGGCCACCACGGTACCGACAAACAGCGCCAATAAATGCCAGGCATCGGCAGATACGCCATCGGGCACCGGCACCGCAAACCAAATTAAAAGGGTAACGGCGATTGAAATAACGCCAGGTATGATTTTGACGCCACCTGCTTTCATAAAAACTCCCTGTGACACCGCAACAGGATTGCGACGAGATTGTAAGACAAGGGTAACGGTTCAAATGAAAGCAAATGATGACATGCGTCAGTTTTTTACTGCATTGTCAGTTACATGGCGTTACATCGATGCATTAAAAAATCGGCCGCTCTGCGCGCGGTATTTTTAACATTGTGGCTACGCCGGTAGCTGCTCTACCATAAAGTCGATAAAAGCCCTGGCCCTGGCGCTTTGGTGACTTTTGCTGGGGTAATAAAGGTACAAGTCAGCGGTGGGTAGTGGATATTCTGGCAGCACCACTTGCAGGCGGCCGCTGGCCAAGTATTTTTTTAAGTCCCATTCCGAGCGAATTAAAATGCCGTGGCCATCAAGCGCCCAGCCCAGCACCACATCACCGTCGTTGCTGGACAAGTTGCCGCTTACCTTGACAATTTCACTGTGCTCGCCCAGTAAAAAGCGCCAAATGCCGTAAGCGTCTTCATTCTGGCGATGAATGATGCAGTTGTGCTGGTGCAGGTCATCAAGGCACTGGGGCACACCTTTTTTTTCAAGATAGCGGGGCGCGGCGCATAAAAAGCGCTGGTTACTCATCAGGCGCCTGGCATTGAGGCGCTGGTCGGGCAGGGCGCCAAAACGAATGGCCATATCAATGCCGTTTTCGACTAAATCCAGCGGTTTGTCGGTTAAAGACAGCTGCACTTCGACAGCTGGGTGTAAGGTGGCGAATTTTGAAACCAAGGGGGCTATCACGGTGCGGCCAAACCCCAAGGTGGTATTGACGGTAATTTGCCCAACTAACTTGCCAGCCTGGCTGGTAACGGCCTCTTCCATAGCGGCTATTTGCGCCAGCAGGCGCTTGGCGTGCTCAAGGTAAATCTCGCCTTCTGGGGTCAAACTCACACTGCGGGTGGTGCGGTTAACCAGGCGAACGCCCAAACGGTTTTCCAGTTGTGCCAAGCGTTTGGTGGCGGCCGGGGGCGTTATATCGAGCGCCCGCGCCGCGGCAGATAAACTGGCGTGGCGGGCCAAAAGTACAAAAAAACTCAGCTCGGATGTCATATCACTTTTAACCATAGGGAAATAATTAAAGCAGTTTTAGTGAATTATAGTAGCGCCTTTTTTACTTAAGATGAGCCTCATTATTCACCCGTGCCTGAGAGCATTATGAGAATCGTCGACATTCGTGAAAAAACCATTGCCATCAGTTCCCCCATCCGTAATGCCTACATCGATTTCAGTAAAATGACCCTGAGCTTGGTGGCGGTGGTTACCGACGTGATACGCAACGGCAAACCCGTTGTTGGTTATGGCTTTAACTCCAATGGCCGTTATGGCCAAGGCAGCCTGATGCGCGAACGTTTCATTCCGCGCCTGTTGGAAGCCGACGCCACCAGTTTGCTAAACGACAGTGCCAGCAATTTTTGTCCTCACCGATGCTGGGCAACCATGTTTAGTAATGAAAAGCCCGGCGGCCATGGCGAGCGTTCGGTAGCCATTGGCACCCTGGATATGGCGCTTTGGGATCTGGTGGCCAAAATCGAGGACAAGCCGCTGTTTCAGCTATTGGCCGACCGCTACGGTAACGGCACTGCCAACCCCAAGATTTTTGTTTATGCCGCTGGTGGCTATTACTACCCGGGCCAAGACCACAATAAACTCAAAGACGAAATGCGCAGCTATATCGATCGCGGCTACACCGTGGTGAAAAAGAAAATAGGCGGCGCCTCACTGGATGAAGACCTGCGCCGTATTGACTCGATTTTAAGCGTGCTGCAAGACGGCCAGAAATTGGCGGTTGATGCCAATGGCCGCTTTGATTTAGACACCGCCATTAAATATGCCAAGGCCTTATCGCAGTACGATTTATTCTGGTATGAAGAGCCGGGTGATCCGTTAGATTTTGAACTGCAAGCGACGCTGCGCGGTTACTACGCCAACCCCATGGCCACCGGCGAAGATTTATTCTCGATGCAAGATGCCCGCAATCTTATTCGCTACGGTGGCTTACGGCCTGACCGCGACTGGCTGCAGTTTGACTGCGCCTTAAGTTATGGCCTGGTCGAATACCTGCGCACCTTGGACATGCTCAAAGAGCACGGCTGGAGCGCCAGCCGCTGCATTCCCCATGGCGGCCACCAGATGTCACTTAATATTGCGGCCGGCCTCGGCCTTGGCGGTAATGAGTCTTACCCTGACTTGTTCCAGCCTTTTGGCGGTTTCCCTGACGGTGTTGCGGTCGATAACGGCTTTATTACCCTGCCGGAACTGCCCGGCATTGGTTTTGAAGGTAAGGCCGACCTCTTTGCCGAGATGAGTAAGCTGTCGCGCTAAAGGGCAATTGCCGAACTAAAAGGGGCTGCGGCCCCTTTTTTGATGTCTGCATAAAGTTGAGCCGCTACAAGTATTTACCTACTATGCCAGGGTGTTTTTAGTTGAGGCGGCAGACATGGCCGATTTTTATACCCAGGTGGTCACCGTCTTTTTGGGTTTTTTTGCCATTATGAATCCCATCGCCAATACTGCCGCTTTTGCCGCCCTGGCAGGGGATGAGCCCAAGGCTCGCCAATCGAAAATAGCGGCCAAGGCGTTACTGCTGACTTTTGTGGTGATCATGGCCTTTTCACTGCTCGGCAAGGCTATTTTTCATTTGTTTGGCATTACCTTGCCGGCGCTACGCATTACCGGTGGCATTTTGGTGTTTGTGATTGGCTATCACATGCTCAACGGTGGCGGCTCTAAACTGCATTCAGCAGAGGGCGACGATGACACCGACATTGCCATTTCGCCGTTGGCAGTCCCTTTGCTGGCAGGGCCTGGCACCATTGCCACGGCCATGAACTATTCGGCGGCGGGTGGTATTAGCGGTATCGCCATTACCCTTAGTGTGTTTGCGCTGTTGTGCCTTATTACCTTTGTTTGCTTTGTCTTTAGCGGGCGCATTTTGGCGGCTATTGGTAAAAGTGGGCTGAGTATTATTACCCGGCTAATGGGGCTTATTTTGGCGGTTATCGGTACGCAAATGGTGATTGAAGGGGCAAAGTTTGTTATTCACTTGGGCTAAAAGGCGAGGGCAGTTATAGATGCAAAATGTATTGCTGCTGGTTGATGTGCAAAACGTCTATTACACCGCTCGCCAAGGCTTTGGCCGCAATTTCGATTACAACCGGTTTTGGGCCAAAGCGACCGCTGGCCGTAAGGTTACCCATGCCTTTGCCTACGCCATAGACCGCGGCGACACCAAGCAGCGGGAGTTTCAAAATATCCTCAGAGCCATCGGTTTTGAGGTCAAGCTCAAACCCTTTATTCAACGAGCCGACGGCTCTGCCAAAGGCGACTGGGACGTGGGCATCACTATTGACGCCATGGAATACGGCGCCGCGGCCGATGTGGTGGTGCTGGTTTCTGGCGACGGTGATTTTGCCTTGCTTGCCGATAAGCTGCGTAAGGATTGGGGCAAAGAAGTGGAGGTTTATGGTGTTGAGGCCCTAACCGCCAATAGCTTGGTACAAGCCGCCAGCCGCTTTATTGCCATCGAAACTGATCTACTGCTGTAACTATGCCGTACCGACCTAAACGCCACTAGGCATCCCTTTTCGGCTTTGCACTGGCCTTATTTTTTAAGCAGGTAACAATCAATCATTGGCAATGCCTTGAAAGTTATTGCGCATTAGCCGGGTCTTCTGGGTAACTTCTCATGCGAGGCATTTTTTATGGCGAAAAAATTTACCCCTTCGGTAAAGTTGACCGATAACGACGTAACCGATGAAGCGGTGTATCGCCAGCGCCGCCAGTTCTTAAAATCGCTGGGCTTTGTTGGGGTTAGCGCCGCTATTGCCAGCCCCGCCCAGGCTTTTGGTCTCTTTGGCTCTGACGATGATAAAGCGCCCAAAGTCGCCACCGAGCCGCTTACCTTCACTAGCCCCGCTAAATACCAAGCCAAAGATGCCAAAACCCCCTACGGCAAGGTCACCGGCTATAACAATTTTTATGAGTTCGGCACCGACAAAACCGACCCTGCCGCCAACGCCCAGGGCTTTAAAACCGACCCCTGGACCTTGAAAATCGACGGGCTGGTCGAAAACCCTCTCACCCTTGACCATGACGCCTTAACCAAACGTTTTGCCCTGCAAGAGCGCATCTATCGCATGCGCTGTGTTGAGGCCTGGTCGATGGTTATACCCTGGATTGGTTTTGAGCTAGGCGAGCTTATTAAAGCCGCCAAACCCTTATCCAACGCCAAGTACGTGGCTTTTGAAACGGTATATGATCCCAAACAAATGCCGGGGCAGCGCTCGCGTTTTGTTGGCGGCGGCATTGATTACCCTTACGTTGAAGGGCTGCGCCTGGACGAAGCCATGCACCCGTTAACGCTTTTGAGTGTTGGCCTTTACGGTAAAACCCTGCCGCCACAAAATGGCGCGCCCATTCGCTTGGTGGTGCCGTGGAAATACGGCTTTAAGGGCATTAAGTCCATTGTTCGTATTCGCCTTACCGACAGCCAGCCTGCCAATACCTGGAACTTACTGGCGCCAGACGAATACGGTTTTTATGCCAACGTTAATCCCCATGTTGACCACCCGCGTTGGAGCCAAAAAAGTGAACGACGTATCGGCGCCGGTGGGCTTTTTTCCACTAAGGTTATTCCCACCGAAATGTTTAATGGCTACCAAGAAGTGGCGCCGCTCTATAAGGGCATGGACTTAAAAAGGAACTTCTAAGTGCTGTTAAAAAAGCCGCTGCGTTTATCCAAAGCTTGGGTGGTTAGCCTTAAAACGCTGTTGCACCTCTTCTTATTGGGCTATTTGGCCTGGACCTTTTATCTGGCGGTTATTGGCCAACTCACCGCCGACCCGGTGCAAGGCTTGTTAAATTTCACCGGTATCGGCACCGTTAACTTGCTGTTTGCCACCCTGGCCATCTCGCCGCTGGCTAAGTGGTTGCCTTGTGGCGACGTAATGCGGTTTCGGCGCATGGTGGGGGTTTATGCCTTTGTCTATGGCCTGAGCCACTTCACAACTTATTTGGTGTTCGAGCTGCAACTTAACTTTTCACAGCTCTCCAGTGAAATTGCCAAACGCCCCTATATTTTGGTGGGCTTTAGTGCCTTGATGTTGCTGTTAGCGTTGTCGGTAACGTCGCCGATGGCAGTGCGCCGCAAAATGGGTAAAACCTGGCAGCAGTTACATAACTGGGTGTATTTGTGCCTGTTTTTAGCGCTGTTACATTATTCGTGGTCACAAAAAACGCTGTGGGGCGATCCGCTTATTTATTGGGCGGTGTCGCTGCTGGTGATTTATAGCCGTCGCCAGAAGTTAAAACGGGGCTTGGCAAATTTAGGCCGCAAACCTAGCCTTAACCGTAAAAAAGCGCCTTAAGGCGCTTTTTTCACGGCTACAATAGCGACCAACGTTAATAACCGAGCACGCTATGAGCCCTGATCAGCCCAACAACCCCTTACACGGGGTGACCTTAGCGCAAATTGTTACTCGCCTTGAGGAATATTATGGCTGGCAGCAATTGGCGCTTAGGGTCAACATCAACTGCTTTAAAAGCGACCCTTCGCTAAAATCGTCCTTAAAATTTTTGCGCCGCACCCCCTGGGCCCGCGCCGAGGTAGAAAAGCTCTACATCGACACCTTTCATTGAAAGCGGCCATCTTGAAAAGCGCCAATGTCGGCGCTTTTTTTGTGGCCGATCTTTAAAAACGGCGTATTGGGGGCTGCACTGTTTGTTAAATTCGTGCACCTTTGACTAGGTGTTTTGGCTTTTGCTGCGATTTAAGGTGAAACACTTCGGCCATAGCGGCATCTATCAATAATAAAAAGGTAGGGATACCAAGATGATTTGTGCACATTGCCAGTCGCCGTTCCGGTTTAAAGACGTGCCTTTTGACAAGCGCGAAATGAAGGCGCTGCACGCCGAGTTCTGTTGCCCGCACTGCGGCACCCGGCTTAAACCTGGTGCCTTGCCACTGGGCTTGATGGTGGTCGCGGTAATGGTCGTGTTCAGTGCCATGATGCTGGGGGTTACCGGCGAGCTTGCCGAAGGCTCGGGGCACATTATCGGCATAGCCCTGGCGGGCTTGGGAGTAGGGCTTTTTATCGCCTCAAGCCGTTGCCGGGCAACAAAACCTGTTTGTTAAAGAAAAGGCACCTTGAGGTGCCTTTTTCCTCTCTGCATCAAGCGCTATTTAGGCATCCAGCGGCCTGATTAAGGTGCTGACTTTGGGGTGCACAATACGGCGGCTGGTGGTCACAGCATAAAAATTCTCATAAACATTGGGCAGTGACATATAGCTTTTTAGCTCCCCCGAGGCGATTTCGTCCTGCACCACCACCTCTGGCATAACCGCAAGGGCGCCAATATCGCGGGTCAACAGACGCAGCATCGCCATATCGTCAGACTCGGCAACAATATCGGGCTCCAATTCATATTGGGCGGCAAAGGCATTAAAGGCGGCGCGAAGCGGGTTTTCGCCATAAGGCACTATCCATTTGCGGTGGCGGTAGCTTTCCCCCAGTTCGTCGGTAAGGGCAAGGCCTGGGGGGCCAATAATGGCTACCGGCTGGCGCGCCAATACCCGGCTTTGCCAATTGTTGATGTTAGAGCCGCGCACCGGAATGTTGGTGAGCGCCATATCCAACTGCAATTCGTTCATCGCATTTAAAAGGCCGGTCTGGCTCATCGATTGCAGCGAAAAGCGGCAGTCGTCCTGACTTAGCAGCGGCTTTACAAACTGCTCGATAAAGTTACGGGAAATTGTCGACAAAATGCCAATACGCAGCGGCGTGCTGGGCAGGGCGCTACCACTGGTTAAGAGCTGCTCAAGCTCCTCACCATTTTTGAAAATGTCATTGGCGTAATTAAGGGCGTGGTAGCCGCTTTCGGTCAGTTGCAGTTTGCGGCCCTGGCGAGTAAAGAGTTTTACATTGAGCGACTCTTCCAGCTGCTTAATTTGCGACGACAAGGCCGACTGGGAAATATGCAGCTTCTGGGCGGTTTGGGTTAGGTTTCCTTGCCGGGCAACCTGCCAAAAATAGTAGAGGTGGTGGTAATTTAGGCGACTCATGCCGGACTGCCCCTGAATTTACTATAGTTCTCTTAAATGGAACGGTTTCTAACTTATCATATATTTTACTTAATAAATTTTGCGCTGCAAAATGGCGCCATAAAAGTTTATGGAACAGCTAATGGCTTCATTTTTTCTGGTTACCCCGTTAAAGCTGATGTTGCTTGGCTTAATCGCCATTTTGGGGATCGCCATCGTCCGTTACAGCTTGGTTGCCTTTGCTGGCGAAGCCGACCGTGGCCGTTTTATTCGTGCTTTGCTGATGACCATTGGTACTGTGGTACTGGTGATTGTCAGTAACGATTTGTTGCTGTTTTGGCTGGCCTGGGTGAGTGTCAGCCTTTGCTTGAATCGTCTTATTCTGTTTTATCCCGACCGGCCTCGCGCCCTGCTTGCCGCCCACAAGAAATTTTTGTTGGCCCGGTTAAGTGAAGCCTTATTGGGCGTGGCTTTTATTGTGCTCTATGGCCAATTTGATACCGCCAATATCAGCGAGTTGATGCAGTTAGTAACCAAAGCCGGGCCCAGCACCAGCGTCAGTGTTGCGGCGGTGCTTTTGGCGTTGGTGGCATTAATTAAATGTGCGCAGCTGCCGCTACATGGCTGGTTGATTCAAGTAGTTGAAGCCCCAACGCCGGTGTCGGCACTGCTGCACGCCGGCATTGTCAACTTGGGCGGCATTTTACTGCTGTTTTTCGCGCCGGTGCTGGCAGCCAGTAGTGTGGCCAGTTGGCTGGTGGTGATCCTGGCCGGTATTAGCACCGTGGTTGCCGGTTTGGTGACTACCACGCGGCTGAGTATCAAAGTCAAACTGGCGTGGTCTACCAGTTCGCAGATGGGGTTGATGCTGGTCGAAATTGCCCTTGGCCTTTATGAAATGGCGCTGCTGCACCTTTTTGCCCACTCCTTTTACAAGTCCTATTCGTTCCTTAATAGCGGTAACACCGTTAACCATTATCTGGCTGCCAAACTGGCTGGCGACGTTAAGCCCAAGGTTTGGCATTGGGCGCTGGCACTAGGCTTAAGTGGCGCGCTGATTGCCGTTGCCCAGTGGCAATTTGCGATGATGACCAGTGTTGCTGCCACCATGCTGATTTGGTTTGCCCTTAGCGCCTTAATGGTGCCCAGCATTATCCGTAGCGTCGGCGGCTTGCCAATGGCCATTACCCTTGTGTTTGCGGTGTTTCTGCTGACGTTGTACACCACCGCCAAACACCATTTGGCGGTATTAATGGGGCTGGATGCGCCCCTTAATCACTGGGCTGATGGCTTTGTGGCGCTGCTCTTTTTCGCTTTGTTTGCGCTGTCGCTGGCCCTGCAGTATTGGCCCCATGTGGCCTGGGTAAAACGGCTGTTTATTTGGCTGAACGCCGGTGCCTACCTCGACGAATGGGCCACCCGCTTAACCTTGAAGTTTTGGCCAAGTAAAACCCTTATTGCACTGCAAAACGCGCAATGGAACGTTAATAGCGAGGCGAAGTAATGATTGAAACACCTATCGAACAGTCCCAGCGTCAAGCAGGCTGTATTGATATCGCCAAAGCGGTTGCGGCTTCTATTGCCCCGGCCTGGCCGTTAGACCAATCGGTGGCCGTCAACCCCTGGTGGCCGCAGCGCCAGCAAACTATCGAGCGCACCTTTGCCGAACAAACGGTGATCCTTGGCGAAACTCCGCTGATGGACAAAGCCTATTACCGGGCGCATTGGGGCAAGCAAATTCAGCCCCAGCACTTGGCTGCCGCCATGGCCGAGCTGCAATCTCCACTGACTACCCAGCAGCTGCTGGCCGCCCTTGATGGGGCGGATACCCGCAATGACCTGCGCTGGCATACCTTGGCCATGTTGATGGACGAGCAAGTGCCCAGCAAACAAGGCCACAGCTGGGCACAAGAAATTGTGCAACAGGTCAGCCAGTTTATTGCCCTTTATCACCAGTACCCCGAACGCTTTGATGCCGAAGGCAAAAATGGTGAGCACCTTTTTCAAAGCTGGCGGGAAGTGGTCTGCCTAGACAAGGGCATCAAAACCCTGTTGGGGGTGGATTTACTGCAGTACTTTCGCGCCTTACCCACCGATATCAACGGCTTTTTTGAGGTGGTGGGCGAGAACTGGCAACCGCATTGGAAAAACCCGCAAGGCGCTTGGGCCTTTATCCGGGCATCGCAGCATCAGCTTTCCGGCTGGTCTGGCTGGCAATCCTGGTTAGACTGGCAAGCAGGCCTTGCTGATAAACACATTGAAGTGCCCCATGCCCTAGGCCTTACCGCCATTTTACTGGCCTGGGATACGGTGCTAATGAAATGGCTGGCCGATAACAATGCCAAGGCCGCCGCACAGATTTACCAAACCGTTGAGCGCCAGGTAGACAACATCGAAACCCTCTACCACCAGGCGCAGCAGCAGCAAGCGCCGCTTTGGGTGTGGCAACGGGCCTTCGAGCTAAGTGTGCACCAGCCCTGGATGGATAAGGTTAAAGCTGCGGTTGCAGTGGCTGAGCATGAGCGGCCCGCGCTGCAAGCGGTGTTCTGCATTGACGTGCGCTCAGAAGTGTTTCGCCGCGCCTTGGAAGCGCAAAGCGCCGAGATTGAAACCTTGGGCTTTGCCGGTTTTTTTGGTATTCCCATTGCTTACCAAACCCAAGATAACAGCCTATTGAGGCCGCAACTGCCTGGGCTGCTGGCGCCCAGCCTTCTGGCCAAAGCCACCCAGCAGCAACCCCAGCGATTTTTACGCCTAACCCAGCTTGGCTGGCAAAACAGCTTATCCAAACCGTCATCGACCCTTGGCATGGTTGAAGCCGGTGGCCTGTTAAAACTGGTGAGTCTTTTTAAACGGGTGATTGCGCGCCAGGGCAGTGAAAACCCGGTTAACCGCGACCTGCGCGGTAACGAGCAGTGGCAGCTGTCACGGGACCAAACCCCGCTAAGCGTTGCCGACAAAGCCGAGCTTTGTGCCGGTATCTTAAAAGCCATGGGTATCGATAAACGCTTGGCTAAGGTGGTGTTGCTGGCCGGGCACGGCAGCCAAACCTGCAACAACCACACCTCATCAAGCCTTGATTGTGGTGCCTGTGGCGGCCAAACCGGCGAGGTTAATGTCAAGGTGCTGGCGAGCCTGTTAAATGACCCGCAAGTGCGTTCGGCCATGGCCCAGTTTGCGGTAGCAGTGCCGGAAGATACGGTGTTTTATGCCGCCATGCACAACACCACCACCGACCAGTTAACGGTGTTTGACGGCCCCGAAGCGTCGTGGCGGCAATGGCTGTTTGCCGCCAGCCAACAGGCAAGAGGCGAACGCGCCGACCAGTTTGCCGAACCGGCGCCGACAGCGGCGAAAATGCAGCGCTTTTTTCATCAGCGCGCTACTGACTGGGCGCAAATGCGGCCCGAGTGGGGGCTTTGCAATAATGCCGGGGTCTTTATTGCCCCGCGCCGCCTGACCCGCAGCCTGGACTTTGCTGGCCGCGCCTTTTTGCACGAATACAACCCTGAGCTTGATCCCCAATTTGGCCAGCTCGAAAAGATAATGACAGCGCCGCTGCTGGTGATGAACTGGATCAACCTGCAGTATTACGCGTCAGTTACCAGCCCCGAGAAATACGGCAGCGGCAATAAGCTGCTGCACAATGTCGTGGGCGGCCACATTGGCGTTTTTGAGGGCAATGGCGGCGATCTGCGTATTGGCCTTTCAAAGCAATCGGTGCATGACGGCAACGCCTACCGCCACCAGCCGGTGCGTTTAAGCGCCTTTATTCAAGCGCCGCAGTACGCCATTGACGACATTCTTGCCCGCCACCAAGACGTAGCTGCGCTGGTAAACAACGGCTGGCTGTTGTTGTACCAGTTAGACCAAACCCAGCAAATAAGCCGCTACCAAAACGGCCGCTGGTTGGCGCAATAACCGCGGTGTTGCGATAAAAAAGGCGCCTGACGGCGCCTTTTTTTGCATTAGCACTCAATAATGTTGACCGCCAGGCCGCCACGGGCGGTTTCTTTGTATTTGGCCTTCATGTCTTTGCCAGTGTCGAACATGGTTTTAATTACCTTATCCAGGCTCACCTTAGGTTCGCCACTGCCGCGAAGGGCAAGGCGGGCGGCATTAATGGCCTTTACCGCGCCCATGGCATTACGTTCAATACAAGGCACCTGCACCAGGCCGCCAACGGGGTCGCAGGTCAGGCCAAGGTTGTGTTCCATGCCAATTTCGGCGGCGTTTTCCACCAGGTGATTACTGGCCCCTAAAATTTCTGCCAAGGCACCGGCCGCCATGGAGCAGGCCACACCCACTTCGCCCTGGCAGCCAACTTCCGCGCCGCTAATAGAGGCGTTTTTCTTATACAAACTGCCAATGGCCGCGGCCGTTAACAGGTAACGCACCGCCAGTTCTTTATCGACCTTTTGCACGAACTTGTCGTAGTAGGCCAGTACCGCCGGAATAATACCGGCCGCGCCATTGGTGGGGGCGGTAACCACCCGGCCACCGGCGGCGTTTTCTTCATTGACCGCCAGGGCGAAAAGGTTAACCCAATCGACGGTGTTGAGCGGGTCAACATTGCGGTCGCCTTCGGCCACCAGTTTGCGATAAAGCCCCGGCGCCCGGCGCTTAACTTTCAGGCCGCCCGGCAAGATACCTTCGGTTTTGCAGCCGCGGTCAATGCAGGCTTTCATCACCAGCCAAATCTGCCAGAGACTGTCTTCGACTTCGCTGCGCGAGCGCAGGGCCAGCTCGTTTTGCATCATCAGGCTGGAAATCGACAAGCCGTTATCGTCACACAAGCCAATGAGTTTGTCGCACGAATCAAAGGGGTAGGGCTCGCGGGTGGTGTCAGCCACAATAATGGCCGCTTCTTTTTCGGCATCAAAGTCTTCATCGGCAACGATAAAGCCGCCGCCAATGGAGTAGTAAATTTGGCTAAAAAGTTCGCTGGCGCCCTGGAAGGCGCTGAGCTTCATGGCATTGGAGTGCTTTTTTAAGGTTTTGCGGTGGTGAAAAACAATGGCGCCCTTATTGGGAAAGGCCACACTGTGCTGGCCTAACAAGGCAATGCGCTGGCTTTGCTCGGTTTGCGCCAAAATAGCCGGAATACGGTCAACATCAACGCTGTCGGGGTCTTCACCCGCCAAGCCCAAGATAACTGCTTTGCCGGTGCCGTGGCCAATACCGGTTTGGCCAAGGGAGCCGTACAGTTCAACGACAACGCCGGTGGTTTGGCTCAGCAGGCCTTTTTGTTCAAGGGTTTCGGTAAATTTCTTGGCCGCTTTCATCGGGCCAACAGTGTGAGAAGACGACGGGCCAATGCCCACTTTGAACATGTCAAAAACCGAAATCATGAACAATCCAATATAACCAGAAACGGCGCTGAGTGTGATTGTCAACGTTAGCATTAGCAAGGCACGGTGCCCAGCTTCTTACCCCTAAATTTTCTAATGCCTAAGGCAAGGGTTTTGGTCAGGCCATATGCAGTGCCAGGTCATGGAACATGCCAGCGGTGGCGCCCCAGATAAACCAGCCCTGCCAGGGCATAAAGTAAACGGTGTGGGGCTGGCCATGGCGGTTAATTTGCAGCTGGTGGTAGCTGTTTAAATTCAGTACCACCGCCAGCGGCACTTCAAAAACCGCGTCCACTTCGTCGGCGCTGAGCTGCCAAGGAAAATCTGCCGGTGCCAAGCCAACAATGGGAGTAATGCGATAGCGCGACACCGTATAAAAAGGATTGAGTTCGCCAAGGGGGGTGACATCTTCGGGGGGTAAGCCCACTTCTTCCCAGGCTTCGCGCAGTGCGGCATAGGTATGGTTGGGGTCGGTGTCGTCCACCCGGCCGCCGGGTAGGGCAATTTGGCCGCCGTGGCTGCGAAGGGTTTGGGTGCGCCGGGTCAGCAGTATGGTGGGCTCGGGCTTGTCCAAAATGGCCAGCAGCACCGCCGCTTCTCGCGAAGCGCTAAGCTCGGTGCCGAGCTGGCGCTGGGCCAGCGGGCGAAGCAAAAAGTCGGCGGCGAAACTACTCATAACAGCGGCAAGATGCGCGACACCTTGTCTAAGGTCTCCTGGTATTCGTCCTGTTCTAATGAGTCGGCCACCAGGCCGCCCCCGGCCCAGCAGTAGAGTTTGCCCTGCCATGCCACCAGCGTGCGGATAGTAATAGAAGTATCCATATTGTTATTGGCGGACAAATAGCCCATAGACCCACAATAAAAACTGCGCCGATGCGGTTCTAACTCTTCAATAATTTCCATCGCCCGCACCTTGGGGGCGCCGGTTATCGAGCCGCCAGGGAAGGCGGCGGCCAATGCATCTACCGCCGTTTTACCCTCGGCCAACTGGCAGGTTACGGTAGACACCAAATGGTGCACAGCCGGGAAGGATTCAACGTCACACAACACCGGCACTTCCACGCTGCCAGGGGCGGCCACCCGGCCCAAGTCGTTGCGCATTAAATCAACGATCATTACGTTTTCGGCGCGGTCCTTTTCGCTGTGTGCCAGCGCTTTGGCTTCGGCAGCGTCATCGGCCGGGTCGGTTTGGCGGGGGCGGGTGCCCTTTATGGGTTTGGTTTGTACGTCGCGGCCGCAAACCTGTAAAAAGCGCTCTGGCGACAGCGACAGCAGGGCGCCGTCGTCAAGGCGCATAAAGGCGGAAAAAGGCGCGGCATTTTGCTCACGAAGCGCCACATAGGCTTGCCATTCATCCCCTTGGTACGGGGCGCTAAAACGCTGGGCAAGATTCACTTGGTAGCAATCGCCACTTTGCAGGTAGGCTTTTACTTTTTTAAATTTGTCGCCGTATTGCTCGCGGGTCATGTTGGCTTGCCAGTCGCCGGTGCGTTTAAAAGGCGTGCTGGCCAGTTCGGTTTGCCGCTCTAGCCAGGCCAAACGTTCAAAGGCGTCCCCTAGGCAAAGTAAATAGCTTTCCTGGGTTTGGTGGTTAGACAGCACCGCCCAGTCGTAAAACCCCAGTGCCAGCTCTGGCAGCTTGATGTCGGCGTCGGCATGGTTTGGCAGCGTTTCTAAACTCCGGCCAAGGTCGTAGGCAAAGGCGCCAATAGCGCCGGTAGCAAAAGGCAGTTCGCTTTCAACGTCTGGCCAGGCGGCCATTTCGGCGGCAATGGCCGCAAAGGGGGAGGTGTTTTTCAGCACCTTGTCGTTTCTGACTATCTCGCTGCCGCGGCTTTCTAGGCGCACCACCGGTTCGGCGCTAAAAAGGCTGTAATGACTGTCGGGGTGAGCGTCGCTTGCAGAGTCAAGAATAACGGCCCAGGGCAGGGCACTTAAGGGGCTAAAGCGCTGCAACAGACTATTACGGTCAAGGTAGGGCAGAGCAAGGCAATTGAGTTCCATCAGGCTTGGTATCCATGGCCGTGGCTATGTATGATTAGCGGCACATTATAACGACTCGGACAAGAGTCCAGGTGAGCAAATGACCGTAATCCGTAAAGACGACTTTATAGAGAGCATCGAAAGCGCCCTTCAGTATATTTCTTACTATCACCCACTCGACTTTGTGCAGGCAATGAAAGAAGCCTACGACAAAGAAGAGTCGAAAGCTGCAAAAGATGCAATCGCCCAGATTTTGATCAACTCGCGCATGGCTGCCGAAGGCCATCGCCCGCTTTGCCAAGACACCGGCATCGTCACCTGCTTTGTGAAAATCGGCATGCAGGTGCAGTGGGATTCTGACCTGACGGTACAGCAAATGGTGGACGAAGGTGTTCGCCGCGCTTACACCAACCCCGACAACCCGCTGCGCGCCTCTATTGTGGCCGATCCGGCAGGTGCCCGTAAAAACACCAAAGACAATGCTCCGGCTGTGGTGCATATCGACATGGTGCCCGGCGACCAGGTTGACGTACAAATCGCCGCCAAGGGCGGTGGTAGCGAAAACAAATCGAAAATGGCGATGCTCAACCCTTCTGACGACATCGTTGAATGGGTACTCAAAACCCTGCCTACCATGGGCGCTGGCTGGTGCCCGCCGGGGATGCTGGGTATCGGCATTGGCGGTACCGCCGAAAAAGCGGCAGTGCTGGCCAAAGAATCCTTGATGGAATCGGTAGATATTCACGAGCTTAAAGCGCGCGGCGCCGAAACCACCGAAGAAAAACTGCGCCTGGAAATTTTTGAAAAAGCCAACCAGCTGGGTATTGGCGCCCAAGGCCTTGGCGGCCTGACCACGGTGCTGGATATCAAAATCAAATCCGCCCCCACTCACGCGGCCTCCAAGCCGGTGGTGATGATCCCCAACTGCGCCGCTACCCGCCACGTGCATTTCCACCTCGACGGCAAAGGCCCGGCTGAACTCACGCCGCCCAAACTGTCTGACTGGCCCGAAGTAACCTGGGAAGTGGGCAAAGACGTGCGCCGCGTTAACCTTGACACCGTCACCAAAGACGACGTGGCCAGTTGGAAAATGGGCGAAACCATTTTGCTGTCCGGCAAAATGCTCACCGGCCGTGATGCTGCCCACAAGCGCATCCAGGAAATGCTGAAAAATGGCGAGCAGCTGCCGGTAGACTTTAAAAACCGCTTTATCTACTACGTTGGCCCGGTTGATGCCGTGGGCGACGAAGTGGTTGGCCCAGCCGGCCCCACCACCTCTACCCGGATGGACAAGTTCACCGACATGATGCTCGATGAAACCGGCCTTATCGGCATGATCGGTAAAGCCGAACGTGGCCCGGCGGCGGTGGAATCTATCCGCAAACATGAAGCGGTATACCTGATGGCCGTTGGCGGCGCTGCTTATCTGGTGGCCAGCGCCATCAAAAAAGCGGAAGTCAAAGCCTTTGGCGATTTGGGAATGGAAGCCATCTACGAATTTGAAGTAGAAGACATGCCGGTAACGGTTGCAGTAGACAGCCTCGGCAACAACGCACACCAACAAGGCCCGGCCGAGTGGAAAGTGCGCATTCAGGAAGCCGCTAAGGCGTAATGAAAAAAGGGTCGGCATAGGCTGGCCCTTTTATTTTTTAGGGAGCAACAATAATGAAAACGACCACCTTGGCAATGGCCGTTCTGGCCGGTGTCATTACCCTGCCTGCACTTGCCAAACCCCTGACCATTGATGACGTTATCAGCTTCAACAAGGTCAGTAATGCGGTTATTACCCCTGATGGTAAAGCCGCCATTTTCGCCTTGAAAAAAGACGGCCAGTCCAACCTTTACTGGCAGGATTTAGACAGCGGCAAGCGCAAACAGCTCACCAGCAATGCCAGCACCGAATACAGCGTTAGCCTCAGCCATGACGGCCGTGACCTGTATTTTCTGGCTGACCGTGGCCAAGGCACCCAGGTTTATATGTTGCCCCTAAGCGGCGGCGAAGCGCGCCCCGTTACCCAATTACCGGTTGCCGTTGAAGGCTACAAACTCGCCCCCAACGACAGCAAAATTGCCGTGGAATTGTCGGTTTGGCCAAGCTGCGACAGCCTTGAGTGCACCGTTGCCAAGCGCCAGTCACTGCAAACCAAAGCCTCCACCGAGCGCACCTACACCCAGCTTTTTGTTCGCCACTGGGACACCTGGGCCGACGGCTTTCGTAACCACCTGTTTGTGGCCGACCTCAAAGACGGCAAGGCCGGCAGCTTTAAAGATGTGATGCAAGGCCTTGATACCGACAGCCCTGCCAAGCCCTTTTCCGGTATGGAAGAAGTGGCCTTTAACAGTGACGCCAGCCAACTGGTTTACTCGGCCAAGGCGCCGGGCCCCGACCACCCCTGGACCACCAACTTTGATTTGTGGCAGGTGGACTTGGCCTCGGGCAAAACCACCGACATCACCAGTGACAACAAGGCCTGGGACGCCCAGCCCACCTTCAGTGATGACGGCCGCTATATGGCCTGGCTGGCCATGAGCCGCCCGGGTTACGAGTCTGACCGCTACCGCATCATGCTCAAAGATCTGCGCACCGGCCAAAGCCGCGAACTGGCTCCGCAGTGGGACCGCAGCGCCGATTCACTGCATTTCACCTCTGACTCCAAATCCTTGCTGGTAACCGCCCAAGACACCGGCCAGCATGGACTTTACAGCTTTAATGTCGACTTTGGCGACATGAAGGTGCTGAGCCGCGACGGCAGTGTGGCCAGCTACAGCGAAGGGGCAGGGCGCATTCTCTTTAATAAAAACAGTCTGAAGGAACCGGGCGACCTGTACGTAGAAGACAAAGACGGCTTTGGCTTAAAGCAAGTTACCCATGTTAATGCCGACAAGCTTAAAGACATTCAAATGGGCGACTATGCCCAGTTCAGCTTCCCCGGCTGGAATAACGAAACCGTGTATGGCTACTGGATCAAACCGGTAGGTTACCAGCAGGGTAAAAAATACCCGGTGGCGTTTTTAATTCACGGTGGCCCCCAAGGCAGCTTCTCTAACCACTGGCATGGCCGCTGGAACGCCGAACTGTGGGCCGCTGCCGGTTACGCGGTGGTGATGATCGACTTTCACGGCTCCACCGGCTACGGCCAGGCCTTTACCGACTCCATCACCGGCCATTACGGCGACCGCCCGCTGGAAGACTTGCAAAAAGGCTTTGATTTTATTGCCAAGCAAGAGCCCTGGATTGACGCCTCCAATGCCTGCGCCCTTGGCGGCAGCTACGGCGGCTACATGATCAACTGGATTGAAGGCAACTGGCCGAACAAATTCAAATGCTTGGTTGACCACGATGGCCTCTTTAACATCAAGTCCATGTACTACACCACCGAAGAGCTGTGGTTCCCCGAACATGACATGGAAGGCACCCCCTGGGATAACGCCGCCATGTACGACAAATGGAACCCGTCTAACTTCGTGAAAAACTGGAAAACCCCGATTTTGGTTATCCACGGTGAAAAAGACTACCGGGTGCCCATTGGTCAGGGCCTTGGCACCTTTACCACCGCCCAACGCTTGGGCATTCCTTCCAAGCTGGTGGTGTTCCCCAATGAAAACCACTGGGTACTGCATCCGGCTAACCAAAAAGTGTGGTACCGCGACGTCTTGGCCTGGATGGCTAAATATACCCAGGGCAGCGATGCGGCCGGTACGGCCAAGCCGGATAGCAAGTAAGTGTGAACCAGGTTGAAAAAGGCGCCATTTGGCGCCTTTTTTGTTGGAATTTGATGGGGTTAGTTTTACTTGCATAGAGCCGGGTGGGTAATGTTGGATGTAGGGTTCAGGTATTAACGCCTGCCAAGGATGTGTAAGGGAGCACAAGACGTGCGAGGTGGAAGGAGCCACCAGGGACGGGTAACAACTCAAGACGAGAAAGGACTTTGGATAACCTGATCCCACGGGCGGTAGCGTGGGTGTTGGTTTGGTCAGGTTGCCATTAGTGCGTTGCGGATTTTGCAGGCTCTTGGCTTCGTTATTGTTCGTTTAAATGCCGGGACTCGCCCCGGCGGGCGAGGTACTTTGTTTTCGCACAAAGTACCCAAAAGCACCGCCCCGGCGTTACGCGATGTCCTTTCCTCTAGTCGCTTGCCGCTGACCGCTGCGTACGGTTCCCTACGCGTCCTCCGCTCGCTCGACATCCCTGTCTCGCGTCAGCTCACGCTCCCGGCGTAAAGGCGCTTCACTTAAAGGGGCTCCAAGAGCGGATGGCTTCGTTAAGGATTTGATTTTATATGGGGTTGTAAGTGGGTGTCTTTTGTTTTTTTGTTTTTTGATACGCGTCTTCCGCTCTTTCGGCATCCATGCCTCAAGTCAGCTTACATTCCTTCACGCGAGGTGCTGCACTTAACGGGCAACAAGAAAAGGGGCTTCGCTAAGGTTTTGATTTTATAAAATTTTAGAAGTGGATGTCCTTTGTTTTTTTGTTTTTGGATGGCTAAATACACCGGCAACCAGCCGGCCGACGACAGCAGCCAAAAGGCCAAATAAGCCGAGCAGTAAATGTAAAAAAAGCGCCTTAGGGCGCTTTTTTAATGACCTTTAATTAGCCACTGGCTCACATCCATGGCGATTTAATGCGTATCATTAATTACATTAATGTGTTTTGGTTATCTGTTAATGCTTAATTTGCAATTAACCTGAACGCCAAGATCCGCTAGTTTGTTCCCCGGTTTCAGTAAACGTAAAGTTTGAAAGCAAGGGAATAAATATGACAATGCCCGCTGACCAAGCAAACCGTCGCCCATCGAAAATGGCCACGGTATTTCGCGTTACCTCGGGAAATTTTTTAGAGCAGTTTGATTTCTTTTTATTCGGTTTTTACGCCTCCTATATTGCGGCGGCGTTTTTTCCGGATAAAAGCGAGTTCGCTTCATTAATGATGACCTTCGCCGCCTTTGGCGCCGGCTTTTTAATGCGGCCGTTAGGCGCCATCGTGCTGGGGTCTTATATCGATTCGGTGGGCCGCCGCAAGGGCCTTATTGTCACCCTGACGCTAATGGCCTCTGGCACCTTGCTCATCGTGCTGGTGCCCGGCTACAGCACTATTGGCCTGTGGGCGCCCATACTGGTGCTGGCGGGCCGCCTGCTGCAAGGCTTTTCCGCCGGTGCCGAGCTTGGCGGGGTGTCGGTGTATTTGTCGGAAATGGCAACCCCGGGCAAAAAAGGCTTTTATGTGGCTTGGCAGTCTGGCAGCCAGCAAATTGCCATTATTGTTGCCGCCTCGTTAGGTTACGGGGTTAACCGCTTTTTGGCCCACGACGCTATCGCCCAGTGGGGCTGGCGTATTCCGTTTGCCGTGGGCTGTATGATCATTCCTTTTATCTTTTTGCTGCGCCGCAACCTCAAAGAAACCGAGGCCTTTGCCAAGCGCAAGCAACCGCCGTTTGGCACCGTGGTTGCAACCCTTGCCAAAAATGCACCGGTGGTGATTGCCGGCATGCTGATGGTGGCAATGACCACCACCGCTTTTTATATGATCACCGTCTACGCCCCCACCTTTGGTAAATCGGTGCTGCATCTGAGCACCTCCGATGCGCTATTGGTTACCTTGCTGGTTGGGGTCTCCAACTTCATCTGGCTCCCCATTGGCGGCGCGATTGGCGACAAAATCGGCCGTAAAACCCTGCTGGTGGCCATGTCGCTGCTCACCCTCATTACCGCTTATCCGGCGCTGTCGTTCCTGGCTGGGCAACCGAGCTTTGCCCACATGCTAATGGTGCTGCTGTGGTTCTCGTTCTTGTACGCCCTTTATAACGGCGCCATGATGCCGGCCCTGACCGAAATCATGCCTACCGAAGTGCGGGTGGCAGGGTTTTCCCTGGCCTATAGCTTGGCCACTGCCGTTTTCGGCGGCTTTACCCCGGCAATATCCACCTTGCTTATCCACGACCTTGGCGACAAAGCCGCCCCGGCTTATTGGATGATGTGCGCCGCGGGCTGCGCCCTGTGTGCCACCTTGGTGCTGTACCGCAAACACGCCGACGCCGCTGAGCTCGCACTGGAGCAGGGAAAATAACCATGTTTAAAAAATCCCTGCTCGGCCTTGTTGCCCTGAGCTTTTCGCTAATCACGGCAAGCGCCCACAGCGACACCTTAACGGTGGTTACCTCTGGCGGCTTCTCGGCCGCCTACCAACAGCTCAATAAAGGCTACGCCAAGGCCACCGGCGAGACGTTCAAAACCGAGTTTGGCCCCTCGATGGGCAAATCAAAGCAAGCCATTCCGGCCCGCCTTGCCCGTGGCGAGCACATTGATGTGGTGATCATGGTTGGTTATGCCCTTGATAAGCTCATTAAAGCCGGCAAGGTTAAAGCCGATTCGCGGGTAGAGCTGGCCGATTCACGCATCGGTATGGTGGTTAAAGCCGGGCAGCCCAAGCCCGACATTAGCAGTGTTGCCAAGCTCAAACAGGCATTGCTGGACGCCAAATCGGTGGCCTATTCCGACAGTGCCAGCGGCGTTTATATTCAAAACCAGCTGTTTGGCAAGCTCGGCATCAAGCAACAAATGCTACCGAAAAGCCACATGATCCAGCGCATTCCTGTGGCCTCGGTTATTGCTAAAGGCCAGTACCAACTGGGCTTTCAGCAGGTGGCTGAATTGCTGCCGATAAAAGGGGTGAGCTTTGTGCGGCGCATTCCCGAATCGGTGCAGTCGGTTACCCGTTATGCCGCAGGCGTGGTGGTTAACGCCGAGCACCCCGCGGCGGCCAAAGCCTTCTTGCAGTATCTCACCTCGGCAAAAGTGCAAAAGACCATTCAAGCCACCGGCCTTGATTCAGTGCCCCGCTGAATGCGCCCGCAGTAGCGCTTCCAAGGCCAACGCCGCTGGTGTCAAGGTACGCCCGCGGCGTTTTATTATGCCCATGCTGCGCGCTATTTTCGGCTCTGCTATTTCAACGCTGGTCAGCAGGTGGTGCGGCGATTGCGGCATGGCAATAGACGGCACCAGCGCAATCCCTAACCCCGCTTCCACCAGGCCAATTAAGGTGGTGACATGGCGCACTTCGCACACGCTTTGCTGCTCGATATTGGCGCGGTTTAAGGCGCGGTCTATTACCAGGCGGTTACCGGAGGTTTTATCCAGGGTAATAAAAGGGTATTGGCTAACATCTTGCCAGCTAAGGCCGGTTTTCCCGGCCAGTGGGTGGTCTTGGCGGCAGGCCAGCACGTAGCGCTCTTCGAGCAGTAAATCGAATTCCACTTCCGGCGCCAGGTTACCGCTAAAGCTCACACCAAACTCGGCCTCCCCGGCGGTGACCGCCGCACTAACATCATTGGCGCTGGCATCAATCAGTTTCACCTTGATTTTGGGGTACTGTCGCTGAAATTCGCTAATGGCCCTTGGCATAAAGTAATAAGCCGCCGACGGCACGCAGGCCACCGTTACCGAGCCCATGCGCGACGACCCCACTTCACTGATACGCATTAGCGCTACATCAAGGTTATCGAGCATGGTTTCAACCTGCGGCAAAAAGGCCCGGCCAACGGTGGTGAGGTTCACCTTGCGGGTGGTGCGCTCAAAAAGTTTAACGTTAAGGGCGGCTTCGAGCTTTTCAATGCGGCGGCTAAGGGCCGGTTGGGTAATGCGAATGGCCTCGGCGGCGCGGCGAAAATTGCCTTGTTCCACCACGGCGCGAAAGGCTTGCAGGTCATTAAGGTCGAAGTTGATGCTCACACAGAGGCGTCCAAATTAATCATTATTTTGCATCAATAGCACGGGGATTCATTAAATAGAAGTTTTTAATCGTTGTGGCGGCGCTAGGCATTTTTGTCAGAAATTTGATGGGGTTAGCTTTACTTGGTGGGGCGTGGTCGTTAAGGTTGGGTTCAGTGTTTTAGGGTGAGCGCGTGAAGAAAACGGTCCAGTGAACCGTTTTTAGCTGGCGAACGCGAGAAGCTTGCCTTCGAGCTGAGGGCTGCCAGGGAAGGTTCCCAACACGGGACCAAGTGATAACGGCCCAAAGGGCGAGGGCAAGGATAGCCCGAGTAACACAGGACGTGCGAGGGTGGTAGGAACCACCAGGGACGGGTAACAACTCAAGGCGAGAAAGGGACTTTGGATAACCTGATTCCACGGGCGGTAGCGTGGGTGTTGGTTTGGTCAGGTTGCCATTAGCGCGTTGCGGATTATGCAGGCTTTTAGCTTCGTTATTGTTCGTTTAAATGCCGGGACTCGCCCCGGCGGGCGAGGCACTTTGTTTTCGCACAAAGTGCCCAAAGGCACCGCCCCGGCGTTACGCGATGTCCTTTCCTCTAGTCGCTTGCCGCTGACCGCTGCGTACGGTTCCCGACGCGTCCTCCGCTCGCTCGACATCCCTGTCTCGCGTCAGCTCACGCTCCCGGCGTAAAGGCGCTTCACTTAAAGGGGCTCCAAGAGCGGGTGGCTTCATTGGCGGAATGATTGTTAGGGCGTTAGAAGGGATGTTCTTTGATTTTTATGATGATAACGAGCTTATGGCTCGTATAAAAACGAGACAGCTCGGTTTTGTGGAGCCATTCTTGGCTTTTACAAGAGGATCTAGAGGAGGACCAGTAGGTTAAACGTGTAATACCAACTGGTCATTGAGTGAAAGCGAGCGCGCTCGCTAATAAAACTGTTAGGTAGAAGGAAAGATATGCCCTACGAACCAACTATTAAGCGGAATCCTAGACAGTTGGCAATTGAGCAGCATTTTCATACAGCTCACGCCATTTCTTTGTTCTATGACTCTGATGAAAAAGTAGAAGTGATGGAGCTTTCTTCTGGCGAGGTAGTTAGAAGGCATAAACGTGCAAAAATATTCTGCACTAAACGAACGTGGGATCAGAGAGCTGAAACGGGATATATGGTTCCAATCGAAAATGCATTCCACGAAGAGATTGATAATATCAAAGCATTCTCCGAAAGAAACCATGAGGCAATATCTAAATACTGCATTCTATGGCGGTTGAGGCATGAATGTCATTTAAGTAACCCTGCCGATGTAGTGCTTAATGGCGTGCTTGGCTCTAGTCTAACTAAAGAACAGGAAGAAACAATAGAAAGCAATCGTGCAGGATTTTTTCGTGATGATGGAGTTGTGCCTTCCCGTTTTAATTCAGGCAGGCAAATACAAACTGATCTTGACCGATATTGGGGTAATTTCAGTCATGTCAAGTGGGGGTTGATCGAAGCTGTGGATGGAGAGTTTATTGTTGCAGATGGTTATGGAGATTTTGCTTTTATTCCTATCTCACCAAAGAAAGCCTTCTTTGCTGGTGAAAATGACCAGAAAATTGATCGACAGCTGTTGGCTGAGTTAAATACAAAGTCTGTGTCGAGAGCACAAGAATATTACTTTGCTCGTAAAATCAGCGAGTGCCCAATTGCCTAACAAGTGACTGTGGAAAATAACAAAAATAACAATGGACACCCATCTTCTGAGTATTGATTAATATAAGTTAGTAATGAGGTCCGACTTCAAGATAAGAAGCTGGCTCGTTTTCACGCAAAACGATAAATAGGGTCACAGGTATCGTTATGAAACTCAGATGGTTAAAACCGAAACTCAAAGTGATCTGATGAGTGAAAACGAGCCGGTTTCATAACTATTATTAGGAAGTTAAGGATTTACATTGGAAATAATGATAATTAGTAAATTAAAAGCAGGAAACATAACAACGGTCGGTGGTAAAAAAATCAGCATTCCTCCAAATTCTTCTTTTAGTCTCGATATTCGCGATTGGTTAGAACTAAAAATTAAGCATAAAAAATGGTTCGAAGGTGGTTATATCTACCCGGAAAATGAAGAAATAGAAAAAAATCAGATAGACAGTTACCATTTGGAATTTATACAATATTTGACCGATTTAGGTATTGAAAGAACCCGTCAAAAACTTACCAATAAAAGCGAGTTTACAAAATATGAAATCAACGTAGCTAACGAATGGATCGCTGAGAAAATTCAGAATGACAACTTGTTGAAAAAAGAAAGAGACGAAAAAGAACTGGAAGTTAGTTTAAAATCAGTAGTTCATGCGAAAAGAGCAAATATTATAGCGTTTTTTGCGCTATTGATAGGTGTTTTCACCTTGTTATTGTCAATTTTGTAATAAAGAAATAAAAAGGGACACCAGAAATAAAAAGGGACACCCATTTTCTAAGTAACCAAAAAGTCTGTTTTCGAATTGCATCGATAGTGGTGTATTCGTCAGCCTTTTAGGGTGTTTGCTTCACGCTGATAGCGTGTTTGGCCAAAAAAACGCAATTTAGAGGCGAGCGGGATTATCAGCGACTACTGAGGGTGTGTGAGTGTGGTGGCGTGAGGGAATTAAGCGGCTTTTATCGGCGGGCCGACGACGTGTCGTCGGTGGTGGGCCTTGGCGTAAGCGCTTTGCGCTTGTTTGTGGCCAATCACCGTGCCGCGGGAAAGTTGATGTTGGCCAAGGGCAATAAGGAAGCTGTCGGCATCGAGGCCTAAGCGGTCCAAAATGGCAGGCGTCTCTTGGCTGATAAAGCCGCGTTTGTCTTCACGCTGTGCGCGGCCAGTCCAGTCAACTAATGCCAGGTAGTCAGCCAAGGCAAAGGGAATGCCTTTGGGGCTGTCTTTAAACTGAGTCACAAAGGGCAGTAATGCGGGCTTGGTGTCGTCACTATTTAGCCTTGCTGACAGTGACACATCAGCTGAGGCTTCAGGGGTATCGACTATCTTGGCGCGAAGGGGATTAAGGTCTACATAGGCCATACAAGCCAATAAACCTGCTTCATCCAAAATGGCTTGCGATTTAAAACGGGCTTCCCAAAACCGGCCTTTGCAGTTGTCTTCCTCATTAGCCTTGCGGGCAAGGTATTCATTCAAGCAACGCATAAACCAAGATAAATCACACAGCCGCCGGCGCAACTTATCGATATGCAAACGCGCCACGGTGCGCTCTGTTTCACAAGTCAGCTTGCCTGCTCGGTAACGGCTAACCAGCAGTGGTAGCGCGAACAATTGCTCCCAGCGCGCCATAACGGCTTCATCGTCGAGTGTCTCTGCGGCTTTGGCATCCACATGCACCACCAGATGGTAATGATTGGACATCACCGCGTACATAAAAAGGGACACCCATTTTCTAAGTAACCAAAAAGTCTGTTTTCGAATTGCATCGACAGTGGTGTATTCGTCAGCCTTTTAGGGTGGTTTGCTTTGGTCTGGTGGTGATTTTTTTACTAAAACGCAAGTTCCAGGCGAGCGAGACTATCAGCGACTGCTGAGGGTTCGTGAGTGTGGTGGCGTGAGGGCTTAGGCGGCTTTTATCGGCGGGCCGACGACGTGTCGTCGGTGGTGGGCTTTGGCGTAAGCGCTTTGCGCTTGTTTATGGCCAATCACCGTGCCACGGGAAAGTTGATGTTGGCCAAGGGCGATAAGGAAGCTGTCGGCATCGAGGCCTAAGCGGTCCAGAATGGCTGGTGTTTCTGGGTTGATAAAGCCGCGTTTGTCTTCTCTTTGTGCGCGGCCTGTCCAGTCAACTAATGCCAGATAATCGGCCAAGGCAAAGGGAATGCCTTTGGGACTGTCTTTAAACTGGGTCACAAAGGGCAGTAATGCGGGCTTGGTGTCGTCTTCGGTATTAAGCCGCGCTGACAGTGACACATCGGCAGAGGCTTCAGGGGTATCGACGATTTTGGCGCGAAGGGGATTAAGGTCTACATAGGCCGTACAGGCCAATAGCCCGGCTTCATCCAAAATGGCTTGCGATTTAAAACGGGCTTCCCAAAACCGGCCTTTGCAGTGGTCTTCCTCATTGGCCTTGCGGGCAAGGTGTTCATTCAAGCAACGCATAAACCAGGAAAGGTCACAGAGCCGGTGGCGCAGTTTATCGATATGCATACGCGCCACGGTGCGCTCGGCTTCACAAGTCAGCTTGCCCGCCCGGTAACGGCTAACCAGCAGCGACAGTGAAAACAGTTGCTCCCAGCGCGCCATAACAGCCTCGTCGTCGAGTGCCTCTGCCGCTTTGGCATCCACATGCACCACCAGATGGTAATGATTGGACATCACCGCATAAGCACAAAGCTCGATGGTAAACACCGCTTGCAATACCTTCAGCCTCTCCATCACCCAAATCTTGCGGTGGCTGTAGTCCTGACCGGTGAGACTGTCTTCACCACACAAAAAAGCACGGCGAACACAACGACAAATGCAGTGGTAGTAGGGTGTGTCGTTCACCGACACCAGTTCAGAGCGAGGGCGTGTCATGGTGCTAATCCGTTAGCGAGTAAGTTTTAAGCCTAGACCGATAACGAATTCCTGTGTAAAAAATGGGTGTCCATTTTTGTTTCAGGCTATATCTATGAGCTTTCTAGAAAAAATAAATAACAAAGGATATCTACCTTCTGAGTATTGGGTCGTGAATGGATTATGAGAAAATTTCTAGTAAAAAATGGGTGCCCATTTTTGTTTTTGGTCTATTAGGACGTTCCGGTGTTTAATCTCGTTGTCATCTTTATATATGGTTTTGTGGTGTGCTTGGGAGCTGTTGCGGGTACTTGTACCCAAGGTGATGATACGCGTTTTTTTATATCGCTATTATATGGGGTACCAATAGCTATTTTTATTCTTCTGCGTCTTCTTCTTGATGAAGCTAACTTATTGCAAAAACGGCTTGTGACGGTTGCTAGCCTTTTGCTGTTTATCTTTATACTCTACTTTTGGTTTGATCTTGCTATTCAAACCAGTTTTAACGGCCATAATCTATGCGGTGAAGAATTTGATTTTTATACGCATCGCCCTTATCTGTTAGCAAGATTAATTCCTATTATCCATATCGCTTCTGCGTTTTTAATTTTCATTGCAGCCTTACGTAAATTAAAAACCAATGCGCTAATTGCATAGACGTTAATAATGAGATGAACATAATTAAAAAATTACCTTTGTTATTGACTCTTCTTCGGGGGCTACTAGCACCTGTTATTTTGCTTTTAGCTATTTTCTATCCATCAGCAATTTGTTTTTCTATATGTTTGGTCACTGCTTTTTTATCTGATATTTTTGACGGCTTTATTGCTAGGCGATTAGGTGTAGCAACCGATGGTATCAGACGCCTTGATAGTATTGCTGATACGCTCTTTTATATTTGTGCCACGGTTGCCATTTATTGGCTTTATCCCGCGGCAATTGATGAGCGATTGTTGCCCTTGGGTATACTCGTTACATTAGAATTACTGCGATACGGTTTTGACTACAGTAAGTATGGACGTGAGGCCAGCTACCATATGTGGTCATCGAAACTTTGGGGAATATTGTTGTTTGTCGGCTTTATAGACATCCTTGGTTTTGGCCAAGATGGTATATTGCTTTCAATGGCTATTGTAATGGGCATTATTGCCGATATTGAAGGCTTACTTATCTCATTATTGATGCCAAAATGGCGATGTGACATTCCAACACTGTTTCATGCTATAAAGATAAGAAATTCGGAATTAAATGATCCAGTTCGAAATTAAAAACAAAGAGAATGGTCCTAATGATATAAGGAATTAGCGTTGTATTACTGGCGAAATGGAAAAGTTTCAAATAAGGTTAACTTTTCAACCATCTTTACCTATATCTGGGTAATGCCGTTACCTTGGCTTTATCTGTTCTTTGGGATTTTTTCACATCACCACGCTTCAGGGATGCCGTTAGACGAAGCACTAAAAGATATCCAAAAAAACAATGATGTTGGAAAAGAACTTTTTTGGACCTCAAATATTTTATTGTTCATCGGTATTGGTGCTTGGCTTATTACTGCGGTTATAAGGCTAACACCAGCATTTAGCCTTACTCCTACCACCTTGTCTATCTCTGGCTTTGGCTTAGCCGACCACTTTTCGCTAACGATGATTAAGAAAATATCCGTCTACCCGTTAGGGCCGCTGGGTACCTTGGTAGATGTGAAAGCGCCTGTTGGTTTTAACACCCGTAAGCTGCTGTTTATTACCCAAGTTGATAAGAAGTCGCTGCGGGAGTACCTGGCGAGCACCCCAATAGAGATTAATTAAGCCACTCTGCGGCCAGTCACCAACCCCAGATAAAACCATGGCTTTTGCATGCCCGCGTTAGATTGAGCGAGCTCCAGAGGGGCCTTTGGTAAAGGCAATGCTGAATCATCGCAGCGATTGCTTGGGGCTTGCTAGCGGCCGGTGTTTCAAAGAATGTACTGTGGCTGCGTCGTCTAAACACACCCGCTAAAGGACCTGCATGTATCAACAGCCTTGGGCCGATATTAATGACTTTCCCGCAAGCCACGGCAGCGCTTTAGCAGCTGAGCTTAAACAGGAGTTAGCAGCCTCCCATCGGCTTGATGGCGTTAGTTTTTCTGTACTTGCTAAACGTGAAGATTGCGATGAAGTGTTGATAGGCACCGCCGCTGGCTATTTTATTGTGCACTTAACCTGGTCTGCGCCAGACCCTAAGGGGGAGTTTCCAAAGACGAAATGGTTTGCTGATGCCCATGCCTTACAGCAGCAGCTTGCGGCTGACGCTGCCTATTTTTAAGGTGCTGGCGCGCTATTTCATTTGCACCTTACCACCAATCATTTTGTAGGCTGGGGTGCCGCGAATAAGGGTTTCTCTGGCAAAGACCTGGCCACAGCCGGGGCAATGGCAAGCCTGGGTGGTGTGGTCTTCGCTAATGCGTTCAATAAAGCATTTTACCAAGGCGCCTTTACCGCCCTTGCGGTATTTAAAAATCGCCGCCCTACATTGGCTGCAAGAAACATCAACGGTGCGGCTGGGGCCTTTTTTATTGGGTTTTGCCATAAAACGCTGCGTTAATCGCCTTGCCAGGTCGTTAGAAATAACAAGCCGTGAGGGTAACATAAAGCGCGGTACGGCCCTTAACGGCACACACTTTAAAAGGATAATAAGGTGAAACGCATTTTAGCCATGAGCTTCTTAGCCCTGCTGGCGCCAAGCGCGCTGCTGGCAAAGCCCGTTGACAATATTACCCAGGCCAAATGGGCCGACTACAAAGACATGTATTACAGCAATGGTGTCTGCACTGCGCAGGAGGTGCCGCTTTGGAGCTGCCAAACCAAAAAGAAAGTGTTTGCGCTGTGCTCGTCAATCACCGTTAACCAACACCAGGGCTATTTGCAGTATCGGGCAGTGCAAAACGGCAAGGTCATTTTTCAATACCCGGCCACCAAAAGGCCGTCGCAAGGGCTCTTTACTTACGTTAGCGCCGGTAATGGTGATGCCCTGTTGTGGTTTAGTAATGGCCACTACCGCTACACCCTTAACGACCCTCTGCGCGGCTTATCAAGCATTGATGTGGCCGCTCAGCCACCGAAAAAGGGCGGGGCTTTTATTTCCTGTCAAAACAGCAATCAAACCCTGCAAATCAATTACAGCATGAAGCTGATGTACGACGCCGGCATTTGGGATGGCAAGTAAGCCGCTTGTGACGCTTAGCCTCGCTACTGATTGGGTTATCGATATATCTGTAGACCGAAAGAATTGTCATGAGTGTTAAAGAAGGCCCAACCCGATTTGGCTGCGGTTTTGTCTTGGGGGTATTGGTTAGTTTTTTTTGCTTGGTTTTCTCATGATATAGCCAATGGCTACTACTTAGCCGCAGTGCTGCTGGTTTTCGGCACCATATTTGGACTGTTATCGCTAAGATGGAGCGATGCCTTTTGGCGGCAGTTGCGCTGGATCTTCACCATTTTTTGGAGTTAGGGATGAAAAAGCTTTTTCTGCTGTTTTGCTTTTTGGCCGGCGCGCAGGCCGATGATAACAAAACCACGATTTACTTAGCGTTTGAGGGTGCTTATATCCACCATGATGTGGCGACTATTGCTCCTTGGCTGGCTGATAAATTTACGGCCAGTGAAACGGTGCATATACCTCAAAAGGGCAGTCGAACTCACTCCTTGTCAAGAGAAGAGCTGTTGGCAAGAATAAAGGTCACGCCTAAACCCCTGTCTTGGCAACATTCACTGGCAAAAAACGTGGTGGTGAAATCCAATGGGCAGAACGGCTTTTGTGCAAGCGCCGCGTTGAGTGATGACACTGTTGTTCACCAACAACGCTATAAGCGCCAGCAAACAAGAACGGCGTGCTTTGTGAAAAAGGGCTCGCACTACCTTGTAACCCGGTTTGCTATTGATCTAAACGTCATCGTCGCGGCTGGTAAGTAGAATAGCCGCACTTTACATGCATTGGTGGCGGTGCAAATGGTATAAATGACCTGTTCGAAGCTAATGGATACCAAGATGCGTAAACTTCTGGTGCTAGCGTGCTTGCTGCTGACCAGTTGCGCGATGCAGCACACCGTAAAAAAGCCAACTAAGGCAACTGAACCTGCCAAGACCACTGAGCCTGGCAAGGCAAGCTCCGGCAGTGTTGAAGCCAAGTCTCAGCCTGCGTGCATGCCGCTGGCCGCTATTGCCAGTACTACCACCCCGGCGGTTATTTACCCGGCGGTGGCCGACTGCGTTAAGGCCGGCCATTACAACGAGGCTGTGCCGCTATTTGCGGTTGCAGGGGCCTTTGGCCGGTTCGACCAACTGCGGGTAACCGACAAAACGGCTTGGCAGGCAATTCGTATGCTGGAGGTGCGTACCTTTAGCGATTTGGCAGCGGGCGAGCGTAGTGCCTTTCGCCAAGCCTTGGCGCAAGAGCTTAATACCGAAGCCCCCGACTTTAAAAAGCTCTGCGTCGCCGTCGCCCGGTTGGGGCCGCCAACCTACACGCCAACCTATATGACCAAACGCGGTATTCAAACGGTTAACAATACCGGCAACGGCAAGCTTAAAAGCGACTTTAACGCTGAAAAGGGTTGGCAGCAGGCGCTGCGCGGTTATCTGCATTGCCCCTAAAAAGCCATGAATGCAGCGCAGCAAGCCTTTTTAGACGCCTATCTTGCTACCCTTTCGCCAAGGGAGTGTAAGGCCGTACCGGTGTGCGTGGCCGAGCATTTTTGCGCGGATGAAGAAAACGCCAATATCTGTGCGCAGCTGGTTAACAGCGGCATTAAAACCGCAACCTGTAGCCTGAAAGCCGCTTACGACATTGAGCAACAACCGTTGCCAGCGCCGGGGCGGTTAACGGTGGTGCTTAACTGGGCGCAGCAACCGGTTTGTGTCATTAAAACCACCACTGTGTCGTTTTGCCCCTTTAACCGGGTGCCTGCCGCCTTTGCCAAGGCCGAAGGGGAGGGCGACGGCAGTTATCGCTGGTGGTATCAGGCGCACTTGGCCTTTTTTAATGGCCATGCCCGCGAACTGGGCTTGGCCTTCACGGCTGACAGTGAATTGGTATTAGAGCACTTTGAAAAGGTCTACCCATTGGAGTGAATGCAAGATGCAAATTAACGCCGTTAGCCACCACCATAGCCTGCAACTTTTGGATATTTTTGAAGAACTAGAGCACTACTACTTCAAAGACCAAGCCGCCAGCCGTGAAGACATTACCGCGTACCTGCAACAACAGGTGTTTTCAGCGCATTCTGGCGTGCGCCTTATTGCCGCCTTTAGCGGCACCAGTGTTGTCGGTTTTGCCTCTTATTCGGTGTTATATCCGGCGCCCAAGCTTGCCGGGCAAATGTTTATGAAAGACCTTTTTGTCTCAGCCCAGGCCCGTGGCCAAGGGGTGGGTAAAAAGCTGATGCAGCACTTGGCTTGCCTGGCGGTTGAATTGGGCTGCAAACGCTTGGACTGGACCGCCGAAAGCACCAATCCCAAGGCCGGGCTTTTTTATCACGGTATTGGCGCCGCTTTATTAGCAGAGAAAGAATATTACCGCTTTGAAGGCGAGGCCTTAAGCCGCTTTGCCAGCCAGGCAACCGGCTAGGGTTGGCGGTAAATCAAAGGAATGTGCCGATGTTTAAAGTCGTTCTTATCAGCCTTGCCATCTTATCGTTTTACGGGGTGATTAAAACCAGCAGTGACTTTATTAAGACCTGGAAAATAGAAGTGCCCTGGCATTGGCGGCAATGGGGGCAGCCGGAATTTATTGATCTGTACCGTGGTCTTTTTGGCCCCTACTGGGCAGTGATTTTTGGCAAGGAATGCGAAGGCTTATACAGCCCGCTATTGGTGCGTAAACGCAACGACATCCGCTTTGCTTTGCTTATTTTTGTCATTCTAATGCTGGCCAATACCGGCCTTGGCTATATGGGCTTTCACCCAGGCGTCAGGCTTTAGCCAACACTATTGAGGTGGTTATGTTTAAAGGGGCGTTTTGTTGCTGTTTGCTGTTGTTCGCCGCCAATGTGTTTGCCGAGATTGAACCCTATAGCTGCCGTAATGGCGCCTTTCCCAGCTATGAAAACCTTGCCCTTGGCCAAATTGTCGCTGCAAAAGGCGAAAAAGTGCATGCCCGTGACGATGGTAAAGGTTGCCCGCAAGCCGATAAATGCCGGCAAAAAGGCTATTTAATTAACGGCGACAGGGTGCTGGTAAAACCGGCTCAGCAAGGTTGGGTTTGCAGTTATTACCTGGGTAAAAAAAATGACTACACCGGCTACATTACCCAGGGCAAGGTGCGGCTGGTGCAATACGCAGCAACGCCGGCACCCAGCGCTTGGGCTGGTCAGTGGCGGTCTCTCGGTGGCCGTTTTGCCAATAAAATCGCCATTACAACCACTCAAAATGGCCAGCTTCAGGTTGAGGGCCGCGCCTTTTGGTATGGCGGCAAAACCCCAGACGGTAACAGCGACATTGTGCATTTTGGCGGTGTAAGCGGTAAGGCCGCCGCGAAAGGTAACCGGCTTACCATCAGTGAAGGTAGTGACAAATACAGCTGTGCTGCCCACTTGCGCTTGCTCGGCAGTTTATTGGTAGTTAACGACAATGGTAATTGTGGCGGTATGAACGTGCGTTTTGACGCGGTATACCGTAAGGCCGGGCAATGACCGAGCAAGTTACCCAGGCACTAAACTGGCTTACGGCGCTTTTAGCGCGTCAGCAGTTGCCGTATCAAATTGTCGGTGGTTTGGCGGCCCACCTTTATGGCGGCTCCAGGCCGGTGGCCGATATTGATCTGTACATCCCGGCGGCCAAGGCGTAGGCCTTGCTGGCCGAAGTTGATGCGTTTATCTCCAAACCACTGCGCCATTACCGCCAGGCGCAGTGGGACCTTGAATACCTGCAACTTATCTACCAGGGCCAGAAAATTGAAATAGGCCTGGCACCGGGCACAACAATCTATTGTCAGCAGCGCCAGCAATGGCTGCCATTGGCCATTGATTTTGCCAAGAGTGTCACTGTTAGCTACCAAGGCATGTCGCTGCCGGTGATGCCCATCACCAGCCTCATTACCTACAAGCAGTGGCTGGCAAGAGAAGTTGATATTATTGATATTCAAGAGCTTAGCGCTATTACGTTAACTAAAAACGGCTAACCCTTTCCCCCTTTTGCTAGTAAACGGTTGTGCAATATCCGTTGCCGCTATTAGTATCAAAATGACTTGCTGCTTTGCCCAAACGACGCCCACTTAATCACCCAAGGACGCCAATATGAAAACAGCACTGGTGGTAATTGATGTTCAGCAAAGCCTGATGGATGAAGGTATTTGGCAAAGCGAAGCGCTGCTTGGGCGCATTAATAAATTGCTGGGAAAAGCGCGTTTAGCACAAGCACCGGTGGTGTTGGTGGCCGATAACCGGATAGAGCCTGATGCCAGCTTTCACCCGGCTTTAGAGCGCCAGGTAGGGGACATTGAAATAGAAAAAAGCGTTTGCGACGCCTTTATGGACACCGCCCTTGATGCCATGTTGCAAGCGCAAGATGTGCGCAAGTTAGTGATTTGCGGCCTGCAAACCGATTACTGCATTGACACCAGCTGTCGCCAGGCGGCAGCCCTTGGCTACGACGTTGTACTGGTGGCCGACGCTCACAGTACCCTTGACAGTGGCGCGTTAAAGGCCAAGCAAATCATTGCCCACCATAACCATATTTTGCGCCACTTTGACTCTGCCAAAGGCCGGGTTCGGGTGCAGCCCATTAGCGATATTCAGTTTGCTTAACGGCGCCGTACTTGCCGCAAGGGAGGGAAAACCAATGCCGCTAGTGCTGAGTCACCAGCTTCCTGTTGCCAAAGCGTATTGCCAGCTGCGTATCGCCGCCGGGCTTTCGGCAAAACCGCTGGCATTGGCTGAAAAAGGCCTGGCGAATTCGCTTTACGGGGTGTGCATTCATGACGGCGCCCAGCTAGTGGCGATGGGTCGGGTCGTGGGGGATGGCAGCTGTTTTTTCCAAGTGGTGGATATTGCCGTCGCGCCACGTTATCAAGGCAGGGGCCTTGGCAAACAAATCATGCACGCTATCGAGGCTTACCTCAAGATGGCGGCTCAGCCAGGGAGCTATGTATCCCTCATTGCTGATAAGCCCGGATTTTATGAAAAACTTGGCTACCAGCACACAGCACCCGCCGGCTATGGCATGTACAAAAAGTTTGCCTGAGTCTAAAGCTGGCAGGATGAGATCTCTTTAACATCTTGTTCTATAAATAATTTAGACAGGTTTATTTAGTGCCTGCTAAATGCCATAAAAGCATATCACGATGATATTCATTCTGCCGCGCCAAGCTGTTTACAGTGGCACCAGCAAAGAGGGATAGCGTTTGTCTGATAAGCCATGGGTCAAAATTTACGACGACAACTGGGACGATGCCATTGTTGGCAACAAGGCCGGACTGCTGGCGTTAAAGCAAGCCATTGACGATGCCATTGCCAATGGTGATTGTGTCGAAACCAAAGGCCGTTTTGAGGGGGATTTTGGTTTGGTCGCCCACAGCCAACATGCTGTTGAAAGCACCATTCAGCCGGCCGGCCGCGGGCTGTTTGGGCTGGCGATCATGGCGCTGCTGTTCTTTTGGGGGCTGGTGTTGCCCTGTTATGGGGTTTGGGCGTTTTTTAAAGGCTTATAAGAAAAAGAGCGCTAATGATTGCAGTAGAACCGATGCAAGCACATCACCAGGCCGCGCTGTTAGCAGTGGAGCTAACACCAGAGCAAGTTAAATTTGCCGGTACCGCCAGCGACTTTTGGGCTGATACGCGCAGTGGCATTAGCCGCTACCTTATTACTTGGCAAGGCCAGGTGATTGGTTTTTTTAAAATCGATTTTCATTACAGTAACCACTACGATTTTTGCCGCCGCAAGGCACTTGGCCTGCGCGCGTACGCGATTGACCGGCGCCAGCAAGGCAAAGGCTATGGCAGCCAGGCGGTAGCGGCGTTGCTGGCCCACCTTAAACCGCTTAGCGTGGATTTCCCGTGTATTTATCTCACCGTTAATGCCAAAAATCCCGGTGCTATCCGCTGCTATCAAAAGGGCGGTTTTACCGATACCGGCGAGCACTACTTAGGGGGTAAGGCCGGGCCGCAGCATATTATGTATGCCAACCTTTAGTCTTCATCAGCGACTTGTTTGATTTCCTGCAAGCTACGGTTTCATGTTCCGTGATTTAATGACGCTACAACCTTGGTGATACCCGTCATCAAATACTTACCGGAGTGTTGGAAGTGAAGCTCATCATTTACTTTGGCTGTTTGGCGCTGTTTACCCTTATCTTGTTGTACCTCACCCGTGACCGCCAAAATAGCCAAGCGCCTGATGGGAATACGGCCGGTGCTGACGACACCCAAACTAACCCCGCCCTTCGAAAGATTGCCGCCAGCATGGTGGCGCTAACTGCCGACAAAGACAGCTGGGACATTATCCTTAAGCAGCCCGCCGCCTTTTTATCTTCAGGCGACGCCATTGATGTGGCTTGGGACATGGTGGCGCGGCAGTTTAGCCTGCCGCCACTGTCGCTGGTGGCAACGGATAACGGCGGTTTGGAAATTTTATTTGATGATGTGCGCCAGCCCATCGAAAACTTTGCTGAAGAGGTCGACCCACTGCGGGCCTTTTTGGATTTAAACCGCGCCATTGAGCCGGCCTACGAGCTGCGCTATTGCATCGACAGTTGGCACAGCAGCGATAAAACCTTTCTGGTGATGTCTCGCAACGACTGGCAACAGCTTGAACGCGAGTTTGGCGAGCAAAAAGTGGCCTATCGCTTCCACCGTTTGGGGCAAGATGTCGAGCAATTTACCACTGCCGCCAAGGACGCCTACCAAAACCGCTATCAGTAATCACATGCACTGTTTCAGCCCCTTGTGGTAGCCTCAATCGGCGAAGGCTTAACAAGGGGTTAGGTGTGATTTCCAGGCTGCCCAAGTGGATTGAATACGGTGCATTGTTGCTGGCCTTGGTGGCCGGGTTGATTAACGCCATTGCGCTGGTCGGGTTTGCCCATCAATCGGTTTCTCACCTGTCCGGTACGGCCACCCTGCTCGGGTCGGCGATTGGCGAATTGGAAGCGGCCACCATTTTGCATTTAACCGGTATTGTTGCCGCCTTTGTGTTGGGGGCGGCGCTATCGGGGGTGATGCTGCACGATACCACCTTGCAACTGGGCCGCCATTACGACACCGCCTTAGTGCTGGAAGCGGCTTTTATCTTCCTGGCCCTTTATCTTTTTAATCTGCATTCGCCTTGGGCCTATCTTGCAGCGGCAGCGGCTTGTGGCCTGCAAAATGCCCTGGCTACCACCTATAGCGGCGCTGTGGTACGCACCACCCACTTAACCGGTATTTTTACCGACTTAGGGCTGATGCTGGGGGCACTGCTGCGCGGCGAAGCCTTTGATAGGCGCAAACTGAAACTGTTTTTGATGATCATCTTCGGCTTCATGCTGGGCGGCGGTGTGGGTGCGCTGTTGTTCGACCATTTCCGCTATGGCGCCTTGGTGCTGCCTGGCGTTATGTGCCTTTTGTTGGCACTTGTCTACCGGCTTTATTCAAAAAAGCAGGGGCAATAACAGGCCCCGCCTTGATTTTATAAACGGCAAGCCCCATGTCTTGGGTTCATCTCTCCCAACCTCAACGGAATCTGTATGTCTGATACTTCATCGCTTTTTACGCCCGTTTCTTTGGGAAAAACAACCCTGGCCAACCGCTTTGTGATGGCGCCTCTTACCCGTGCTCGCGCCCCAGGCCACCTGCCGAATGCCTTAATGGCCGAATATTATAGCCAGCGAGCCAGTGCTGGCTTGTTGATCACCGAGTGCAGCATGGTTACCCCCGGTACTTCCGCTTTTGGTGACGATCCGGGTATTTACAGCCAGCAACAAATCGACGGCTGGAAGCTCACCACCGAAGCGGTGCATAAAGCCGGTGGCAAAATCTTTTTGCAAATCTGGCACGCTGGCCGCGCCGCCCATCCGCTGTTAAATGGCGGTAACGATGCCGTAGCACCAAGCGCCATCGCCATTGACGATGTCACCCACACCCCACAAGGCAAAAAGCCTTACACCGTGCCCCGTGAACTGAGCAAAGACGAAATCGCCGCCATTGTTGACGACTTTCGCCGCGGCGCGGCCAATGCCATCGCAGCCGGTTTCGACGGTGTTGAAGTGCACGGCGCCAATGGTTATTTGATTGATCAATTCCTGCGCGACAGCGCCAACCAGCGTAGCGACGAATACGGTGGCAGCCTGGAAAATCGAGCCCGTTTTCTCACCGAAGTGCTAACGGCGGTTTGCGACGAGATTGGTAGCGACAAAGTAGGCCTGCGCCTGTCACCGCTCAACAGCTTTAACAGCATGAAAGACAGTGACCCATTGGCCTGGATGGCATTTTTGGCCAAGCATTTAACGCCTTTTAACCTGGCGTATTTGCACGTGATGCGCGCTGACTTTTTCGGCCAGCAGCACGGTGAGGTACTGCCCATTGCCCGCAGCCATTACCAGGGCCATTTGATGGTCAACATGGGCTATAGCGCCGAAGAAGCGGCGGCGCTTGTTGCCAGTGAGGGTGCCGACTCGGTGGCCTTTGGTAAAAGCTTTATCTCAACCCCTGACTTTCCGGCAAGGGTGAAAGCCGGGGTTGCCCTTAATCCCTTGGACGAAAGCACTTTGTATTCGCCAGGGCCCAAAGGCTACACCGATTATCCCTTTATGGACGCGGCTGCGTCCTAAGCTGAAAAAGGCCGCTGCAGCGGCCTTTTTTTATGGCTGATAAAGCTGCTTGGCGCTTGCAAGGTATTGGCTTATTAGGCCTGTTAATACAGGGATCAGTTGCTCGGCTTGGTCCTGGCGCCAGGCAAAGGGCGCGGTCTCCTGCATGTAATTGCACTGGGCCAGTTCCAGCTGCAGCGCCTGTTGCTTTTGCTCAGGCTTTCCGTAAGCGCGGGTAATGTAGCCGCCTTTAAAGCGGCCATTTAGCACCCAGGAAAACCGGCTTTGGCTTTGGCAATAGTCCCGCAGTGCTTGCTCAAGCGGGCTATCAAGGCTTTGCCCATCGTTAGTGCCGAGGTTTAAGTCAGGCAATTTGCCGTCAAACAGCCGCGGCACCACCGAGGCAATGGAGTGGGCGTCGAACAACAGGGCATAGCCGAACTCGGCTTTAAGCTCATCCAGGGTTTGCTGGAGTTTTAAATGATAGGGCCGCCAAATGTGGTCCAGATAGCCCTGGCGCTCAGCAGCGCTTGGCGCTTTACCGGGCAAAAAGGTGGCGCTGCCATCAAACAGGGTCTCGGGGAACAGGCCTGTGGTAGCACTGCTGTATAGCGGCTGGTCATCGGCGGGGCGGTTAAGGTCCACCACAAAGCGTGAATAGTTGGCCACCAGCATGTGCGCGCCAAGCTGATTGGCAAAATCATACAGCCGTTCAACATGCCAGTCGGTGTCGGGCAGGGGCTGGGCGTTATCGCTGAGTCCGTTTTTTATCTCACCAGGCAGGGCGGTGCCAGCATGGGGCACGCTTATCAGTAACGGAATGCGGCCACCGGTATAGCGAAAGGGGGTCATGGGTCACCTTTGCTTGCGTATGAATAAGGTACGAGTATATTGCCTTGTATATACAAGTGACTGCGCCAAGGTTCAAGCATGCCCCGTTATTTTTGCGCGAGCGCCAAACTGCCGGAAGGCTGGCAAAGCGATGTACTGATTGACGTTGATGGCAGCGGTTTTATCCGCAGCCTTAGCGCCAATAGCCCCTGTCCTGCCGATGCGGTGCGCTTGGGTACCGTTATTCCTGCCATGGCCAATTTACATTCCCATGCCTTTCAGCGGGCCATGGCGGGGCTTGGTGAAATAGCCGGTGACAGCCAGGACAGCTTTTGGACCTGGCGCGAACAAATGTACCAGTTGGTGGCCAAACTGACCCCCGAGCAGGTTGAGGCCATTGCCAGCTACCTGTACATGGACCTGCTGCAGGGCGGCTACACCCAGGTGGCAGAATTTAACTATCTGCATCACGACCCCAAGGGCCAGCCCTATAGCGACGACGCCATGGCGCAGGCGCTGCGCGCGGCGGCCTTTGAGGCCGGTATTGGCCAAACCTTATTGCCGGTGCTTTATAGTTACAGCGGTTTTGGCAGTGCGCCGCCGCTGGCCCACCAGCGCCGTTTCATTCAAAGTACCGAGCAATATCTTGAGCGCTTTCAAAGGCTTTATAGCGATCGCCAACACCCGCTTGCACAAGTGGGGCTGTGTTTTCACTCCCTAAGGGCGGTTGAAATTTGCCAAATAAAAGCCGTGCTTGCGGCCACCGACAACCGCTTGCCGGTGCATATTCATATCAGTGAGCAACAAAAGGAAGTGGATGATTGCCAGGCCTGGTGTGGCCAGCGGCCGCTGCAATACCTTTACCAGCAGCTTGAAATCGATAAGCGCTGGTGTTTGGTGCACGCCACCCACGTTAACTTGCACGAGCTTGCCAACATTGCCCAAAGCCAGGCGGTGGTGGGTATTTGCCCCAGCACCGAAGCCAACTTGGGCGACGGCATTTTTCCGGCTACCGAACTGTTGGCAAGAGGCGGGCGTTTGGGCATTGGCTCTGACAGCCATGTGTCGGTGAGTGCCTTGGAAGAACTGCGCTGGCTCGAATATGGCCAGCGGCTTCGCGACCAGCGCCGCAACCGCTTGGTGTCAGCCGCGCAGCCCGCGGTTGCCGATAACCTTTGGCAGCAAGCCGCTGAGGGCGGCGCTCAGGCCTGTGGCGTATTGATGGGGAGCCTGGCTGCAGGTTACCGGGCCGATTGGCTGGTACTGAAAGATTCCCCTTGGCTGGCGGTAGCGCCCGGCCAGCGCCTTGGTCGCTGGCTGTTTGGCGGTGGCGATCGCCACATTGACAAAGTCTTTGTCGCTGGGCGCTGCGTGGTAAAAAACGGTGAACACCCCGGTTTTGCCAAGGCCAGTGCCCGCTTTGCGACGGTTATGAAAGCGGTACTTGCATAACTTTTTAACAAATTAGGGGTTGCGGCCGCTTTTGTTTAACATCCCGGTAAGGCATGCTTTCGCCTCCTTGGAATAACAAAACAAAAGGAATGGATCCCAATGGCAACTCCTTTAAAAGTACAGCGTTTGAGTATGGGTAAATTCATCGCTGGTATCATTGTGCTGGCTATCATCGTTATTGCTTATGGCAGCTGGTTTACCGTTGACCAGGGCGAGCGCGGCGTACACCTTCGCAATGGCCGAATTGTCGGCACCGCTGGGCCGGGCCTGGGTTTAAAGGTCCCGCTTATCGATAAAATTGTTAAAATTTCCACCCAAACCCACACCGTGAGTTACCAGCGCTTGCAGGCTTATAGCCGCGACCAGCAACCGGCGACCATTCGCGCTTCGGTCACCTTCCGGGTGCCGCAAGACAAAGTGGCCGAGGTGTATGCCAACTTTAAAAGCATTGATGCCATGGTAAACCGCTTGGTTGACCGCGCCGTGCCAACCCAGGTTGAAAACATCTTTGGCCAATACACGGCCATTTCGGCGGTGCAAGAGCGGGTGAAGTTTGTATTTGATGTTACCAACGCCATTAAGGCGGCGGTTAAAGGCCCTATCGAAATCAGCTCGGTGCAGATTGAAAATATCGACTTTTCTTCGGCCTATGAAAAATCGGTAGAAGACAGAATGCGCGCCGAAGTGGAAGTGCAAACCCAAAAGCAAAACTTAGAGAAAGAGCGGGTGAGCGCGCAAATTGCGGTAACCAAAGCGCAGGCCGAAGCCGACTCGCAGCTGGCCCGGGCCAAGGCCGAGGCGGAAGCCATTCGCATCAAGGGTGAAGCCGAAGCGGCTGCCATTAAAAGCCGCGCTAATGCCCTGGCCCAAAACAAGGAATTGATTGAGCTGACCAAGGCCGAAAAGTGGGACGGCCAATTGCCACAAACCATGCTCCCGAACACGACCTTGCCATTTTTTAACACCCACCCATAAAAAAGGGCCCGTTAAGGGCCTTTTTTTATGCTAGCGGCCAGCGTTATTGCTGGCGTTAAATTGCAGCGGGTTTAGCCACAGCAGCGGGTCGTCAAGGGGCGTTTCGTCCGACAGCATCGGGTTTTTTAAATACAAAACCTTACGGAGCTTAAAGTCATAGCGGTTCAGCGCTTCGGCGTGATAGCGGTTAAATAGCGGGTTGAACAGCATCGGGTTTTTAAAGACTGCCCGCAGGCCTTTTTCCACCCGTTCTGCGCGCCTTTGGCCAGCATCGGAATGGGTAAAGTAAAAATACTGCGGCCAGGGGTAATAAATCAGCAAGGACTCTTCAACCGCGAGATTGGGCAGTTTGTTTTTGTAGCGATTGTATTCATCAATGACTTCAACAATACCCCTGGAAAAAAAGTCGTAGCGACCACTTACCAGCATATAGAAAAGGCCCGGGTAGCTGGTGCCTTCTATCACCTTAAAGCCGTTGTTTTCCCATACCTCTACATCCTGCCAGCCCACGCCTTGGCCGACGACAAGGGGCTTTAACTGCTCAAGGGTTTGAATTTGGGAAAACTCCTGCTGTCGGCGCTTGTCAATCAGTAATACCCGGTAACCCAACAGGCCTTTATCGAGGGGAATGCGTACCGGTATTAATTGCCGCTCTTTGTCTTTATTGGCGGTGGCAATCATCACCGTAATGGTGTCAGAGCCAACCCTGAGTTCTTGGTATTGGCGTTTTTCGTTCATGACGATGGGGGCGGCTTCCAAAATGTAGTCGCCATATTCCGCGCGGGTTTGTTCCAGCGCCAGTTTCAACAGGGCCCAGGGGTAGTCGTAGCGACTGTCGTCAGTGGCCTCTGGCGGGTGATAGATGTATTTCATGGGGGCGGCAAGGGCGGTGTTAGCAACCAAAATAAAGCTAAAAATCAGTAACACAGTGGTTTTTAACATCTGGGTGCTCTTCTGCTGCGACGAAAATGCCTTTTCAGTATAGTGGCAGCCATAGAGAACGATAAAAATTCCAGACGCGCAGTAGCAGGAGCAAGGGTTATGTCGGTAGACGAATTAGCATTGGTTTGGCAACACATTACAGATGAAGCCAAGGCGCTGGTGGAATGTGAGCCGATGCTGGCCAGTTTTTACCACGCGACCTTACTCAAGCACGACGGTCTGGGCAGCGCCTTAAGTTATATGCTGGCCAATAAACTGGCTAACCCCATAATGCCTGCCATAGCTATCCGCGATATCGTCGAGGAAGCCTATCGCCAGGACCCCGGCATGATTGTTTCTGCCGCTTTTGATATTGAAGCGGTGCGCGAGCGTGACCCGGCCATCGATAAATACTCAACGCCGCTGTTGTATTTGAAAGGATTTCACGCCTTGCAGGCTTATCGCATTGCTCACTGGCTGTGGCGCCAGGGTAGGCAGTCGTTGGCGGTGTATTTGCAAAACGAAATTTCGGTAACCTTTGCGGTGGATATTCACCCCGCCGCCCGCATCGGCAAAGGCATCATGCTCGACCATGCTACCGGCATTGTTATCGGTGAGACGGCGGTGGTAGAGGACGATGTGTCCATTTTGCAATCGGTCACTCTGGGCGGCACCGGCAAAACCTGCGGCGACCGCCACCCGAAAATTCGCGAAGGAGTACTGATTGGCGCTGGCGCCAAAATTTTAGGCAATATCGAAGTGGGCAAGGGCGCGAAAATTGGCGCCGGCTCGGTGGTGTTAAAAGCGGTGCCGCCGCACACCACTGCCGCGGGCGTTCCGGCGAAGATTTTGGGGCGGCCACGCTCTGAAAAGCCGTCCATGGACATGGACCAAAGCTTTAGCGACGAAGAGTTCGAATACGGCGGTGGTATTTAAGCCGCTGTTTATCATGTGAAATGGGTGGCGTACAGCCGCCAAGGTTTTTGTTACAGTGGCTTTTTTGCTGTTTGCTAAACAAGGATTTTGCCTTGGCGTCGTTGAAGTTACTGCATCGATATACCGACCTTGCCGCCTTGCTGGATATTTTGACCCACCAACGTTTAGTGCTGCTCGATCCGGGCCATTGGGACGACAAAAACGACGTTTACTTCATGTCGATTTATAAGCAAAAGCGCCAACTCAATACGTTGTTAGCGCTGTGCTTTACCACCAAATACGAGACTTACCACCACTGGAGCGTTTTTTCCCACGGCAGCTCCGGGGTTTGTATTCGGTTTCACCGGGACGCCTTAGTCAGCGCTTTTGAGGGGCTGGGGCTACGCTGGGGCGAGGTGCAGTACAAAGAAATGCGTGACAGTGACGCCTTGCAGCTGGAGGAAGTGCCGTTTTTAAAGCGCTACCCTTACCGGGATGAAAAGGAATTTCGGGTGATCTTTGAGTCAAAAACGGCGCAAGCTGTAAAGGCGGTGCCCTTTCCCATTAGCGCCATCGAACGGGTGGTGCTGAGCCCCTGGCTGCCAGAGCCGCTGGTGGCCACCATCAAAAATACCTTAAAAAGCATTGACGGTTGTCAGCACCTTAAGGTTTATCGCACCACCTTGCTCTCCAACGACAACTGGCGGCGTAAGGTTGAAGACCTCGTTTAAGGAGACGGCGGGTGAAAGCATTTTGGTTATTGGTGTTGGTACTGCTGGGTGGCTGTGCCAGCCACAGCGCAAAAACCGCTAAGGCGCCGCTAACGCCAGAGCAGCAGGCTCAGCAGTACATTGCCGAGGCGAGAACCGGCCAGCAAAATTACTGCACTTTTCAGTCTTCAAAAGACAAGCAGCAGCGCTGCGAGGCACTGATTGCCCCCTATAGCCAAAAACTGCTGTATTTCTTTGCCGCTGAAAACAAAAATCCTGGCCTTAAAAATATCGAAACCCTGTGCCGTAAAACCCTGGAGCCGGTAAACGGTTATTTGAGTAATAAAACCCTCTATCTTTGCCTGCGCCACACCGACGATTATGTGCAAACTTACCAGCACGCCATTCCTTTAAGCCTGCTAAAAGCCTTTAACCGTGAAAACTATCAGGCGGTTGATGGTGCCAATGCCCTGTGTGTGGTGGCCACCAAACCGCGCACCAAGGCGGCGCTGGCACAATGTGAACGTCAGCAAAGCGAGGCGGCCCGGGCCTATTTTTTAAGCAAATATCGCAGTGAAGAGAGCGCCCAGTGGTACCAGCAGCAATGCCAGCAGCAGCCGCTTGGGCAAATGGACAGCGATACCGACCCGCAGGAATTTAATATCTACAATTACCTGGCGCTGTATCAGTGCGCCCGCCAACACCCTTATCAAGGCAGGCAATAATCTGCTTTGGGTGCTGGCTAACAGTTGGCATTTGGCTTTTTCGATATAATCAAATGCATTAATTTGTCCGTTACTGGCCGTTATAACCAATAAGAAGAGTGTGATGAAAGACCTCCTTGCCGCCTATAAAACCGCTTTTAATCGTTGTCGCTACCGCCTGGCAGGCAACCAGAAACTCTCCTTAAAAGACACCTTTCAGTACCTCAGTGATGCCACCTCAGCCGATGAAAGCTTTGATGTTTACGGCAGCGGCGAGCTAATTAACGGCTTTGAAGAACAGGTGGCGCAATTATTGGGTAAAGAAGCGGCGCTGTTTCTGCCCAGTGGCACCATGGCGCAATGCATGGCCATGAAAATATGGTGCCAAGAGCAGGGCAATAACCACATTGGTTTGCACCCCACCAGCCATTTGGTGCTGCATGAGCAAAATGCTTATCAGGCGCTTTATGGTTTAAGCAGCGCACTGATTGGCGATGCCGACCAGGTGCCCACCTTGGCCGAGATGGCTGCAGCCCATAGCCAGCAACCACTGGCAGCCTTGATACTGGAATTGCCGATGCGTGAAATTGGTGGCCAGCTGCCGGATTGGCAGGCCTTGGTGGCGCAAAGCCAGTGGGCGAGGGAGCAGAACGTAAGGCTGCACCTGGACGGCGCACGGCTATGGCAATGCCCGGGGGCTTATGGCAAGTCGCTGGCGGAGATCTCAGCCTTGTTTGACTCGGTTTACGTGAGTTTCTACAAAGACTTGGGCGGCATTGCCGGGGCAGTGCTCGCGGCTGACAAAGGCTTTATTGACGAAGCGAAAGTGTGGCTACGCCGCAGCGGCGGCAACCTTTATAGCCTGGCGCCTTATGTGGTGGCGGCGCGGGAAGGGCTGGCCGAGCATTTACCGCAAATGCCAAAGCGGCTGGATAACGCCAAATGGTTGGCAGAAAAGCTCAATCAGTTACCGGGGGTGACGACTTGGCCGGCGACGCCGCAAACCAATATGTTCAGGCTCCATATCAGCACCGAGCCTGCGACCTTTTTTGAAAAGGCCAGCGCCTGGATGCAGCAGCATTCACTGGCGCCCATCACGCCGCCATATCGTACTGAGGCGAATGGCCTGTGGTGTGAACTCACCATCGGTGAAGCCTTTGACGCCCTGCCTAAAGAAGACTGGCAGCATGCGTTAGCCGAATTTTCCAAAGCGGTATTGGCTAACTAAAAAAGGCGCCTTAGGCGCCTTTTTTATGCCTTGGCCGCGCGGCTTTTTAGCACCGAACTGCCGGCGTCTTTGGGTAAACGCAGCGCATCAACAATGGCCATCAATGACAGCAGCGCCAGCAGCGCAAAGGCAATTTGGAACGCCTTTGGGGTCAGAGCGTCGGTATCAATGCCCAAAATGGCGGCGGCAATAGACAAGGTCAGGGCACCCACCGCTATTCCGGTACCGATGTTCATTTGTTGCAACACCGATTGCAGGGTATTGGCGTCGCGCATCTGGCTGTGGGGAATGTCGGCATAGCACAGGGTGTTTAAGGCGCTAAATTGCATCGAGCGGTTCATGCCACTGACAAACAGCACCAGTATCACCAGCCACTCGGGGGGGTGCTGAGTGAAAAGGGTGATCACCGCAAAACCGCAGGTCACCATCAGGCCGTTGATGGTCAGGATTTTTTTAAAGCCAAAGCGGTTCACAAACCAGGTAGTGGCCGGTTTCATGCAGAGATTACCGGCAAATAGCCACAGCAGCAGCGAACCGGCCTTGACGGCGCTGTAGCCAAAACCCAGCTGAAACATCAGCGGCAAGACAAAAGGCACCCCGGCAATGGCAATACGAAACAGTGACCCCCCGGTGGCGGCGGCCATAAAGGTTTGGGTGGCAAAGGGCGCCAGATTAAAGAGCGGGTTTTTCGCCTGTTTTAAGTAATAAAGGGTGGCCAGCAGCAGCAAAATACCGGCCAGCAACAGACCGATGGACAGCAGCAGTGAAATGTCACGGCGGCTACAGGCTTCAATGCCGGCCATAAAGAGGCCAAAACCCAAGCCACTCAAAATAAAGCCTTTGGTATCAAAGCGCTGCTTTGTCGGCTCGCTAGGTTCTATCAGCAGCAACGCGAAAATCAGCGCCACCAGTCCCAGCGGCAGGTTCAGTAAAAAGATCCACTGCCAGCTCCAGTGGGTGGCTATCCAGCCGCCCACCACCGGCCCTAACAGCGGGGCTACCAGCACGGGCCAGGTAAGAATGGCGGTCATCCGCACAATGTCGTTTTTGGGAATGTTGCGTAGCACCACCAAACGGCCCACTGGCACCATCATGGCGCCGCCCAGCCCTTGCAGAATTCGGGCGAAAGTAAAGCTGGTGAGATTGTCGCAAAGGGCGCAAAGCGCTGATGACAAACAAAACACCGCAATGGCCAAACCAAATATCCGCATTGGGCCAAAACGCTCAGCCGCCCAACCACTGATGGGAATAAAGACGGTTAACGCCACTAAATAAGCCGACACCCCCAGCGACAAATGCGCGGCAGCGGTATGAAAATTCTTGGCGATAACCGGCAGGGCGGTGGTGATAACCGTAGAGTCGAGGATCTCCATAAACATGGCTCCGGCCGCTAACAAGGCGGTGGCGGTACGTCTGTCCATCAGGGTTTGATCCTCCTCAGCGCAAAGGCAACGACGCACTTTAGCACGGCTAAGCATCAGGCCCACGCAACGGTCTTTTGCCAAAAATCGAACGAAAAAAGGCGGCACTTGGCCGCCAAACCATCAGCGGGGATAACTAATAGGCTTCTTGATAAAGCGCTAAAGCGTCGGCTTCGGTTACCGCTACCGGGTTATTGACCAGCAACCGGCTTTGGGCCATGGCATCTTTGGCCAGCATCGGCAGGCTGTCTTTGGGAATGTTGACATCCCTAAGCCGCCTTGGGGCGCCAGAATCGTCCATCAGCTTTTCCATAAAGCGCACAAAGGCCAGGCTGCGGCTTTGCACGTCGCCGGCCCCTGGGCCGAGAACCACATCGGCCAGTTCGGCATAAAGTGGCGCTGCTTGTTGCAGGTTAAAGCGCAGCACCGGCCCTAGCATCAAGGCGTTGGTTAAACCGTGGGAGAGGTGAAAATGGCCGCCAAGGGGGTAAGCCAGGGCATGAACCGCCGCCACCGGGCTGTTGGCAAAGGCCTGGCCGGCAAGATTTGCCCCCAGCAGCATTGCCTCACGGGCCGGGCGGTTATTGCCGTCGGTGCAGGCGGTAACCAGGTTTTGGGTCAGCAGTTTTAAAGCCTCGCGGGCAAAGGCGTCTGACAACGGGTTCTTTTTGTGCACCGAGGTATAAGACTCAATGGCATGCACCATGGCATCGATACCGGTAGCCGCTGTTGCCATTGCTGGCAGGCCGGTGGTGAGCTCGGCGTCCAGCAATACCCGGTCAGCATAAAGCTGGTCAGCCACCACCCCCATTTTGGTGGTTTCACCGGTGGTAAGAATGGTGATGTTGGTGACTTCCGAGCCGGTACCAGCGGTGGTGGGGATTTGCAGCAGTGCTAAGCGCTGGCCCTGTACCTTACCAATGCCATACAAGGCGCTTAGTGGCTGCTCTGACACCAGCATGACCGCCACCAGCTTGGCAATGTCCATGGACGAGCCGCCGCCAAGACCAATCACCAGGTCGCACCCTGCGGCTTGGCCTTTTTCGGTGCAGCGGTGAATCAGGCTATCTGGCGGGTCGGCCACCACATCATCAAACACGGTAATGGCAAAGCCGGCCTTTTCAAGGGCGGCTTTGGCGGGCTCTAGCAAGCCGTTTTGATGCAAAAATTTGTCGGTAACAATTAAGACGCGGCGCTGGCTGAACCAACCGGCAAGCAACTCGCCCAAGCGTTTATTGGCGCCCCATTCCACATGCATGGCACCGGGGGACTGAAAACTAAAAGCGCGTATCGGCTCTGACATAATGAACTCCCGTAAAAAAGTGCAACCGCAGCGAGTTGCTGACTTTAAATGGCGCTGCAGATGTATTTGAGTTCCAGATACTCATCAATACCGTGGCGCGAACCTTCGCGGCCAAGGCCAGATTGTTTAACACCGCCAAAAGGCGCCACTTCGTTAGAAATAAGGCCGGTGTTATGGCCAACCATGCCGTATTCCAGCTGCTCAGACACCCGCACCATACGGCCATAGTCGTTGGTGTAAAAGTAAGCGGCCAGGCCGAAAATGGTGTCGTTGGCCATGGCAATGGCCTCTTGCTCGGTATCAAAGGCGAACAATGGCGCCATGGGGCCAAAGGTTTCTTCCTGGGCGACTTTCATGTCAGTGGTCACACCGGTCAGTATCGCGGGCTCAAAATAAAGGCCGCCCAAACGCTTACCGCCTTGAACCAAGGTGGCGCCTTTGCTGACGGCGTCTTTGATGTGATCTTCAACTTTATCCAGCGCTTTGGCTTCGATCATCGGGCCAATGTCGGTGCCGGCTTCCAGGCCATTACCCACTTTTAGCGCCTTCACTTTTTCGGTCAGTTTGGCGGTAAAGGCATCATAGACGCTGCGCTGCACCAAAATACGGTTAGCGCAAACGCAGGTTTGACCGGCATTGCGGTATTTTGACGTCATGGCGCCAGCCACGGCTTTATCGAGATCGGCATCGTCGAAAACGATAAAGGGCGCGTTGCCGCCGAGCTCTAAAGACAACTTCTTTATGGTTGGCGCGCATTGGCCCATCAGCTGGCGGCCCACTTCGGTTGAGCCGGTAAAAGACAGTTTGCGCACCGTGTCTGAATCGGTCAGCACTTGCCCGATTGCCTTGGCCGGGCCTGTGACTATTTGCAACACGCCCGCCGGAACGCCCGCACGCTGGGCGAGTTCGCCAAGGGCCAGCGCCGATAACGGCGTTAAATCCGCCGGGCGTACTATCATCGAGCAGCCAGCCGCCAAGGCAGGCGCCGCTTTACGGGTGATCATCGCTGCCGGAAAGTTCCACGGCGTAATGGCCGCCGTTACGCCAATGGGTTGGCGCAGCACCGTAATGCGCTGGTCGTTTTTGGGGGCGGGAATGGTTTCGCCGTAGATGCGTTTTGCCTCTTCGGCGAACCACTCAATAAACGAGGCGGCGTAGAGAATTTCGCCCTTGGCCTCGCTTAGGGGTTTGCCTTGTTCCGAGGTCATAATTAGCGCCAGATCGTCGGCGTGCTGGTGCATTAATTCAAACCAGCGGCGCAATACGGCGGCGCGGTCTTTTGCGGCCCAGCGTGCCCACTCGGCCTGCGCTTTGGCAGAAGCGGCAATCACATCTGGCATTTCTTCCGGGCTGAGGTTAGGCACTGTGCCCACTACGCTACTGTCTGCCGGATTGGTCACCTCAATGTTGTCACCAGAGGCGGCGCCGACCCAGTGACCATTAACCAAGCAGCGCGTTTTTAGCAATGACGGGTCTTGTAAGTTGAGCATGGTGCCTCCCAGTGAGCTTGACAGAGTTAACATCGTTCCATATATTGAACGTTGTTCTAAATATTGAATGTAGACTACGGCAGTGTCGCTGATGCTGTCAACCGGAGGACCCGTGCCCGACGCCCCGCAAACCGCCAAACGTTTGGTGCCCGCCATTGAGCGCGCAGCGCTTATTCTTGATTTTATTGCTGAAAATAATACTAACCCCGGTGTTTCAGCATTAGCGCGGCAATTAAAACTGCCGAAAAGCTCGGTGCACGGCATCTGCGACACCTTGTGTGAACTGGGGTTGCTGCGGGCGGTTGGCGGCGGTTTTGACATGGGCCCGGGGGCGCTGCGCTGGAGTGCAGCCTTTATGCGCCGCTCGTCCCTGGCGGGGGAGTTTAATCAGCTGCTGGCAGCCGATAATCGCCTGGACGATTACACCTTGACCCTGTCGGCGCTGTCGGGGGGGGATGTGGTGTATTTGGCCTGTCGCAATGCTGCCAAACCGCTCGGTTTTACCTTTCAGCTGGGGATGCGCTTGCCCGCCATTTATACCGCCACCGGCAAGGCCATGCTTAGCGCCATGGGCAGCCAGGAACGCGAGCAGTTTTTGCGCCAGCACTGGGCCGAGCCCCTTACCGAGCACAGCGTTAAAGACGCCAATGCCTTTGAAGCGCAAGTGGCGCGCTGGCTCAAGCAGGGGTTTGCGCTGGATAACGGCGAGGTGCGCGACGGCATGGTGTGCCTGGGGGCGCCGGTATTGGACGCCAATGGTAAACCGGTGGCGGGCATTGCCTTGTCGATGACCAGTGCCGAATCGAAACCGGCGGTATTAGAACAGGTTGGGGCGGTGCTGGTGCAACTGGCCGGGCAGCTGCAATATTAAAAAAGGCCGCAAAGCGCGGCCTTTTGGTATTACAGATACCGGCAAAGGTACGCAGATGCCTCGGCGATTTTTAAGTCAAAGGCGCTATTGCCCGGTACATTGAAGCGGCTGCCGGCTTTGAATTCTTGCCATTGTTGCTGGCCTGGCAGCAGCACGGTAAGGGCGCCGCTAACCACCACCATTTCTTCCGGTTGGTTGGTGTCAAAGCGGTAACTGCCGGGCGCCATTACGCCGAGGGTGGCGCGGCCTTCACTGTTGGTAAAACCAATGGATTTAACGTTACCGTCGAAATAGTCGTTGCTGCTTAGCATGCCTTGTCTCTTTAAAGCCGAGGGTGGTTAAGCAGTGTAGGGGGCCATGCTTTAGGTTGCGAGCGCCATTGGCGTTTGGTTCAGGTGCTCGCCAGACGCTTTGTTACAGAGCTAAGCCTTTCACTTCAATGATTTATTTACCGCTCTGGGGTAAAGTAGGGGCCTTCGCCATACGGAGTAGGCCAGATGCTTAACCTCGTCCTTTTGCTGATCGCCTTGGCGGTTGCTGCTTACCTTGCCTTTTCACCGCGCTTAGCGGGTTCATCTTCTTGGAAAGCAACCGTTACCCCTTTGGCTTCCATTATGGGCAGTGGTTTTTTAGTGAGTGCGCCGCTGTTGGCCATTACCGTTGGTAACCTGGCCTTGTGGTGTATGGCGGTGTTGCTGGTGCTGGCTTACGGTGTTGGCTGGGCCATTCGCTTTAACATTCGCTACTTTGAACCTATCGAAAATGCCGGCCATGGCCCGGCCCAAGACATTGCCTTTTTGTCGCGCATTGTCTTGGCGGGCGCCTATTTTATTTCCGTTACCTATTACCTGCAGCTATTGGCCGCCTTTTTATTAAAGGCCTTTGGTATTGAAAATGTCATGGCAGCCCATGCCATTACCACAGTGTTGTTGCTGGTGATTGGCAGCATTGGTATGTGGCGTGGTTTGGGAGAGCTGGAGAAGGTTGAAAGCTACGCGGTTAGCCTTAACCTGGGAATGATAGCGGCGCTGCTGGTGGGGCTGGTAGTTTATAACCTCAAGCTGCTTTTCAGTGGTCAATGGCATTTGGCCAATATGGATACCGGCATCGACCTGCATGATCTGCGGGTATTGCTGGGACTATTGATTGTGGTGCAGGGCTTTGAAACCTCCCGCTACTTACAAGACCAGCACGGCCGTGATGAACGTATTAAAACCATGCGCACGGCGCAGCAGGTGTCGGCGGCCATTTATTTACTTTTTATTGGCCTGGCAACGGTGCTTTTTCACGGCAAAATGACCGCCGATGTCACCGCTATCACCAGCATGATAGTGCCGGTGGCAAGCTTGCTGCCGTTATTGATAGCCATTGCCGCCATTGGCAGTCAATTTAGCGCCGCCGTGGCTGACACCTCCGGCGCCGGCGGGTTAATTGAAGACATTGCCCATAAAAAACTGCCGGTACGTTACGCCTATTTGGCCATCATTATTATTACGGTGATGCTGACTTGGCGGACCAACGTTAATGAGATCATCGCCTACGCCTCTCGGGCCTTTGCGCTGTTTTACATGCTGCAATGCAGCGTCGCCTTTGTGGTGGCCTGGCAGCGCCGAGCTATGCCCAAGCGGGGGCGTTATTTGGCCGGCTTTGCACTACTGACATGCCTTTGCGCGCTCATTTTTGCCTTTGGCATACCTTCAGAGTCATAACGGCAACATCGCTGGCCTTGAAAGCCGGCAGTGGGACCACCATGAAAAACAGAGAAAGCCAGTTTGGACCCGATCCCAAGGTGCCTGGGCTGCGCTGTTTTATCGCAGGCATTGTGCTGCTGTCGGTACTGGCGGTACCGCTGGCCTTTGGTTTGCTTAGCCTGTTTTGGCAGCTCAATGACCACTGCGCCTTACATTGCAACGGGCAAGTGGCGTGGTTATCGCTGGTGCTGATTTTTGTGGCCTGTTGGTGGTTGGTTTATATGGCGCTGCTTATCCCTTATGTCACGGTGGTATTTTGGTGGTTAAGCTACCAGCGCTGGCGAGATAACCGTTAAGGTTAACCTCTTGTCAGTTATCCGTATTTTGTCATTTAAAGGGCCTTTTTTAGGCATCGTTTGGCATGTGCTTTAGGAGGATAGGATGTTACCGGTATCGCCTTTTATTCAGCAGTGGCAATTGAACTGGCGCTGGTTACTCGGGCTGGGGTTGGTGTTCGTGGTGCTTGGGGTACTTGGGCTGGGTATGGCCAGCTTTTTAACCCTGACCAGCATGTTGTATTTCGGGGTACTGCTGCTGATAGGTGGCGCTTTGCAAGTGCTGCAGGGGCGGCGGGCACAACCTACTAACCGGTTGGTGGTAACGGTGGGGGTGCTTTACGCGCTGCTGGGGCTTTATTTGCTGTTGGCTCCCATGGCTGCAGCATCAGCACTGACGCTACTTATTGCCCTTGGCATCGGTTTTGTCGCGGTTATTCGCTTGTGGCTGGCCTTTCACTTGCGGGCTTTTCATCAATATATTTGGCCCTTTGTTAGTGGGCTGTTGGGGCTGGTGCTGGCGCTGCTGATTTTAAGCGGCTGGCCAGAATCGGGGCTTTGGGTTATCGGTATGTTCATTGCCCTTGAGCTATTGCTTAATGGCTGGGCCTTGGTGGCCATGGCCTTGTTGGTACGTCGGCAGGGAACGCGATAACGCTTATCTGTTTTTATGAATTAAAAAGCCGGTTTTTAATCGCTATATTCTTGCTTTAATTCAAGGAGAATAGCAATGAGCCAGCTGGTCCATTTCGTAAAACGTTTGTTCCCCGGCCAGGCGCCACAAGCGCTGGTGTGTAACTTTGCCGACGACTACTACGGCGACCGCGTTTGTACGGTGGCAAAAAAATAAGGGCCAAAAGGCCCTTTTTTATAGCTTGCCAAGCTCGGTACGAAAGCTCACGCCAAAGCGGTTCCAGGCGTTAATGGCAGCAATGGCCAGGGTTAGGTCGGTTAGCTGCTTGGCCGAAAAGTGCTGGCGCAAGGTGTGATAAAGCGCGTCACTAACATCGCCCTGGGTCAAACAGGTGTTGGCCTCAGCCCAGGCCAAGGCCGCTTTTTCGCGGTCACTAAAAAGCGCCGCTTCCCGCCACGCACTCAAGGTATAAAGGCGCTGCTCGGTTTCCCCCAACATCCTGGCGGCCTTGGTGTGCATGTCGAGGCAAAAGGCACAATGGTTAAGCTGCGAAACGCGAATTTTAACAAGCTCCAAAAGCGGTTTATCAATGCCGTCCGGCTCTTGGCTTTGCTTTTCTAAATAGCTGCCTAACCCCATCATGGCGGCAAAGGCCTCAGGGGAAGCGGTGCGGTAGTTCATTCTCATCGGCTTGGCTCCATTGATTGTATCGAGTGCCAACACTCTAGGGTGCCGCCCGTTGCCGGTATTGTAGATTTTCGACATCGGCTATTTAGCGCTACACTGGCCGCGCTATGAAACCACTACCTTCAACAGCCCTTAGCGGCTTTAGCGCGCGCCGTCCCTGCCAGGCACTGGTTGCTTACGTGCAATGTTTTTGGTGGTGGCAAACTGGCGACGAGGTACCCACACAGCTGTTGCACCCTGACGGCGCCAGAGGTTTGCTGTTTAATTTTGGCGCGCCGTTACTGGCCAATGGCCAACCGCTGCCACAGGCAGCGCTTTGTAGTACGCCGGTATTAACCAGCACTCAGCTGGCCGTCACCGGCCGAACCAAGGTGTTTGGTGTGCGTTTTTTACCGGGCGTTGGCGGCCTGTTTTTAGGGGATAACCTCAGCGCCTTTAGCGGTGTGGGTATCGCGGCGAGTACCTTGGCAACGCATCAGGCCTTGGCCTGGCAATTGGCCGAGCCTTGGGCGCAGCAACAAGCTGTTATGGAAGCGTGGCTGTTAAACGCCCTAAGCTCTGGCACGCCGATAACGCCGCCGGTGCAACATATGCTGGCGGCTATTCATCGCCAGCAAGGGCAGGGCAGTATTGGCGCTTTAAGTCGGGATATTGGCCTTAGCCTGCGCCAGACAGAGCGCCAATTTAAACGCCAGGTGGGGCTTGGCGCCAAGCAGTACAGCCGTCTTTGCCGGGTGGCTGTTGCCCGCCAACAGCTTAAAGCCGGGGCTTTGGCGACATCGGTAGCCATGGCCAACGGTTATAGCGATCAGGCGCATTTTATTCATGATTTTAAAGCCGTTACTGGCTTAACCCCCGGTAACTACCTGGCCAATGTCAGGGCAAGACAGAGGATTTAATATGACCCTAACCGGTTTTTTTGTACGGTTTTTTATGTGGTTGTTGCTACTGGCAGCCATCACTATTGGCTTTTGCTTGGTGCTGAAACTCAATGGCCATGTATTGTTGGTTTACGCCGTGCAATTTGTGGCGACCTTACTGGCAGGCAGCGCTTTTTGCCGCAAAGAAGGGCGTTTGTTTACCAAGAACGAGCGGATTAAAGCGGTATTTGGCACGGTTTTTATTACCTTGCTGGTGCAGTTTCCCGGTTCCTGGATGATGATCCAAAGCCACGGTTTAGCCATGGCGGTAGTGCTGTCGAGCCTGGCCGTTACCATGGCACTGTCTTTTGTTGCTGCAACTTTTGCGACCTTGGCGCTGCGTATAGCGCACCGTAATTTAGGGAAGTCTTTCCCGGCCTAACGGCATTTTTAGTGGATATATGGGCAACTTGGCTATTGCTGGCTAGGCTAAAACCTAACGGCATAACCCGAGTTGCCCTATGAAACCTGTACTGATTTTTACCGCCGTGCTGCTGACGGCTTGTAGCCAAACATCAACGCCGCCGCCGGAGCCTGCACCCAAGGTCGCGGCCGCTAAACCCTTGGCACCGGTTATTAGCGACTGTCAGAAAGCCAGCCGCAGTGAAGTCACCCTTGGCCCTTTTAGTGTGTCTCTTGGCCAGCAAGTGGCAGTGCAAGGGGAAGACCTTTACATCCGCTTTGAAGACATCAGCGTTGACCCGCGTTGTGGCCCCGGCAGCCAGTGCCAGGGGCAGTTAAAGGTGTCTGTCAGTAAGGGCGGCTTGGCGCCAGATGTGTTCTTACTTTACAGTGATGATGTAAATCCGGTTTATTTTCAAGGTTATAGCTTGCAGTTAACGCAGTTGGTGCCGGCTTTTGATAGCCGGCAGCCGTATCGCTCGCTCTATTGCGCCGATATGGATATTGAAAAGCTCAAGCCATAAAAAAGGCCGGTTAAACCGGCTTTTTTTACAATACCAAGCCGCCTGAGGCTTCCAGCCGCTGGCCGGTGATCCAGCCGCTGTCGTCAGACAGCAACATCGCCACCGCTTTGCCAATGTCGGTTGCCTGGCCAACACGGCCAAGGGCCGTCACGCTTTTCACCATGTTATGCACCGTTTCGTTATCCCGCACCATACCGCCGGAAAAGTCGGTAGCAATGGCGCCTGGAGCCAGGGTGTTAACGCGAATTTGCCGCTCGGCCAGTTCTTTGGCCCAGTAGCGACTAAGCACTTCAACGGCGCCTTTCATGGCGGCGTAAATGCCACTTTCAGGAATAGTGACCCGGGTTAGGCCGCTAGAAATATGCACGATGGCGCCGCCATCACACAGCATCGGCACCAGGGCTTGGGTGAGAAAATAAACGCCCTTAACGTGTACGTTCATCGCTTCATCAAACTGGCTTTCGGTGCCGGCCATCATCGGCACATGCAAAGAGGTACCGGCGTTATTGACCAGATAGGTCAGTGGCTGCCCTTGCCATTTGTCGGCCAGTAGGGCTTTAAGCTCGGTAATAAAGGCCGGAAATTGGCTGGTATTGCCGGTATCTAGTTGCAAAAAGGCACCTTTGGCACCGGCGCCTTCGATGTCAGCCAAGGTCTCTTTGGCCGCCGCTTCGTTACTGTGGTAGGTGAAAATAACGTCAACATTGCGTTTGGCCAGGGTTAAGGCGGTATCGCGGCCCAGGCCGCGGCTACCACCGGTAATAACAACGATAGGGTTACTAGACATAATCACTTCCTCCTGATTGACGCTGGTCAGCTTATTGGTAGTTGCTCGTGTGATAAATAAAGGCATACTGCAAGCAGTGTTAGCTCAAAGCGGACAATGCCGATGCAAGATCCCCTTAATGCCATGCAGATCTTTATGCGGGTTGCCGAATCCCAAAGCTTTACCCAAGCGGCCAATGACTTGGCGCTGTCGAAAACCCATGTCTCTAACCGGGTAGCGCAGTTAGAGCGGTGGGCGGGGGCGCGACTGTTGCAGCGCACCACCCGTAGCGTGTCGTTAACGCTGGACGGCCAGCAGTTTTACCTGCGTTGCCAACAGATGCTTGATGAAGTGCAGGAGCTGGAAAGTCTGTTTAAAACCAGTGAAGCGGCGCTGACCGGCAAGCTGCGCATTGATATGCCAACCGGCCTTGCCAAAAACCCGGTATTGCCGCATTTACCGGCTTTTTTAGAGGCCCACCCCGGCTTGGACGTGGAGCTGTCTTGTACCGATCGGCGGGTTGATATGGTGTCTGAAGGCTTTGATGCAGTGGTGCGCGGCGGGCCGGTACGTGACCAAGGGGTGATTGCCCGGCATCTGTTGGACATACCGCAAATGAATTTTGCCAGCCCCGCCTATATTGCCCGTTTTGGTAAGCCCGAAACCCTAGAGGATTTGGCCAAGCATCAAGTGGTGCATTACACGCAAATGCTCGATAACAGCCAGGGGGAGTTTGAATACCAGTGGCAAGGCGAACGTAAAACGCTGCCGATGGCGAGCCGGGTAACGGTGAACTCGGCTGAGGCCTACCTGCAAGCCTGCCTGGCCGGGCTTGGCATTATTCAGCGGCCGCGATTGGCCCACCACGATTTACCCGAAAGCCAGCAGTTAATTCCGATACTGACCGACTATGTGCCGCCGCCAATGCCGCTGTGGCTGCTTTATCCACACCGGCGGCATTTAAGTAAAAGATTGCAGGTCTTTAGTGACTGGCTAAGCCAGCTACTGAGCAACGCGCCCTAGTTAGCTGGCTTGGCTTTCTTGGTCCCATTGCTGATGTAGCCGGTTTAGAGTGGCTAAAAAGCGCTCGCCTGCCTGCTGCAAGGGCTGACTTTCCATTGCTGTTACCGGGCCTGGGCTGTGGTGTTTTATCAGTTGCAGCTGTTTTAGCGCTTCATGGCAACTGGCCAGCTGTGGCGCCAGGTCGGCAAAGGCTTGCAGGTGCCCGTAGCGGGCCATGCCTGCGCTTTGCAGCCATTTGTCTAAGCCACAATACGGTAGCTTTTCGGCGCCGTTATAGTGGCTTGAGCCAAGCCACTGCAGGCATTTTTCCAGCCAGCGGCGGTGCGCAGCTGCCGCCGCATTAAGGGGCAGCTCTATTGCTGCGGCAGTTACGTTTGGCGGTGACAGTGGCCGGCTTTGCCAATTGGCCAGCCAGGCCGGCAGGGCATCGGCGGGCATGGGTTTGGCAATGTTATAGCCCTGCACCTTGCTACAGCCCAGCTGCAATAACGCGCGGGTTTGTTGCAGAGTTTCCACCCCTTCGGCGACCACTTGGCGGTTAAAGGCCTTGGCCATGGCAATGACGTTTTCAATCACGCTGATGTTGTTAGGGTCTTCAAGCATGGTTGCCACCACGCTCTGGTCGATTTTAATGCTGTCTAGAGGCAGCGAGCGCATGTAGGTTAACGACGCATAGCCGGTGCCAAAATCGTCAAGGGCGGTTTTCACCCCTAACAAGCGGCTTTGCGCCAGGTTAGTGGTAATGCGTTCCAGCTCGGGCAGTGCTGTCGCTTCGACAATTTCTAGCTCTAACTTACTGGGGGCGACCTCTGGGTATTCGGCCAGAGTAGCCGCTAAGGTTTCAGCAAAATCGCTTCTTAACAGGTGGTTGTGGCTAATATTAACCGACAAGCTCAAGGCCAGCCCTTGTGCCTGCCACTGGGCCAGCTGCGCCAATGCAGAGCGCAGCACCCAGTTACCCAGTTTTATCGCCAACTCGGTATTAAGAAGTTGCGGCAAAAAGTCTCCCGGTACTTTTAAGCCTTCAATGGGGTGCTGCCAACGCAGCAATGCCTCGCAGCCTTCTACCTTGCCGGTCAGTAAGTCCACCCGCGGCTGATAATACAAATGCAGCTGGCCATTATTGATGGCGCTATCAAGCTGGCTTAGCCAGTTTTGAAAACCTTGCACCTGGCGGTCGCGCTCGGCATCAAAAAGGTGGTATTGGTTTTTACCGGCCTGCTTGGCCTTGTACATGGCCTGGTCGGCGTGGCGCAGCAAAATTTCAGGGTCGGCGCCGTCTTCCGGGTAGCTGGTCACGCCGATACTGGCCGACACCGACACCACATTTCCGCTGGCTACTGCCACCGGTTCGTTAATCACGCTTTGAATACGGCTAAGGGACTGGGTGATATCACTGATGGCGTTTATTTCGCTGAGTAATACCACAAATTCGTCACCGCCAAGGCGTGCTACCACGTCGCAATCGCGAAGGGCGAGCTTTAAGCGCTGGGCAATGCTGACCAGCAATTCATCACCGGCCTGGTGGCCAAACTGGTCGTTGACCGGTTTAAAACCGTCAAGATCAATAAACACCACCGCAAAGCCTTGCTGGCGGCGGCGGGTATAGGCCAGTTGCCGGTCGAGAAGGTCGTTTAATAAGCGCCGGTTCGGCAGGCCCGTCAAGGGGTCGTAATGGGCGATAAGGTCGAGTTCCCGCTCATGGGCCTTGAGCTGGTTAATATCCGAGAACACCCCAATGTAATTAATCACCTGGCCCTGTTTATCTTTAATGGTTGATAACGCCAGCAGCTCAGCATAAATCTCACCCGATTTACGCCGGTTCCAAATTTCGCCGTGCCAAACACCTTGTTCATGCAGGTCTTGCCACATGTTTTTGTAAAAGTCGTCATCCTGGCGGCCTGACGACAACAGGCTGGGCTTTTTACCCAGCACTTCCTCGGCGCTGTAGCCAGTAATGCGGGTAAAGGCCGGGTTGACCTCAATAATGCGGTTCTCGGCACTGGTGATCATGATGCCTTCATAACTGTTGGCAAATACCTGGGCCGACAGCCGCAGTTTGTCGTCAATGGCTTTGCGTTCGGTAATATCGACAAAGGTGGCCACCACCGCTTGTGGCACCTTGTCGCCAGCTTCAAAAACCGGCTCGGTATTAATGGAAAGCCAGCGCATCTGGCCGTCTGGCTGTGGCATGCCCATCAGCACGTTGTGCATGGGTTTACCGCTGGCCAGGGTTTGATTGGTAGGATGTAGGTGCTCTGGAAAGGGTTGGCCTTTTTCGTCAATGGCTTGCCAGTCATCAAAGGCCGAGCGAGCTTTTATTTGCTCGTCGCTCAGGCCCAGAATGCTTTCGGCAGCTTGGTTGGTGGCAATGTAATGGCCGCTTTTATCTTGCATAACCACGCCTTCGCTCATGGCGCTGATCACCGAACGGTATTGTTGTTTACTTTTACGAAGGGCAAGTTCGGCGGCCTTTTCGTGGGAAATATCCCTGGCAATGCCCAAATAGCCGGTAATGCGGTGCTGATTGTCCAGGATAGGGGTTACGACAATGGTAACTGGGAACGAATGGCCGTCCTTGTGTACGTACACCCATTCGCGGGTTTCACTGCCATGCAGCCGCGCCGATTCCACGAACAGCTCAACGCTGGTAAGCGGCGTTGCTCGCCCTTCATTAAATTGGGCTAACCGCGCTTTTACTTCACTTGCCAGGTGAAAGTATTCCGGGTGTTTACCTTTTACTTCGCTGGCTTTGTAGCCGAGCATTTTCTCGGCCCCTTTACTAAAAAGGGTTATTCGGGCGCGGGTATCAACGCTAATAATGGCAAAATCTTCGGCGGCGCTAATAACGTTACCCAGCAAGAAGGCTTGGTGCACTTTGTCTTGCTGGTGGCGCCGCCAGGTCAGTAAACCGGCAATAATAAAGGCTTGCAGAATAATAATGCCGACAAAAAAGGCACTGAACTGGCGACGGCTATCTTGTGGGGTATTAGCAGGGTCGGCCACCGTGGTGGCGGGGGAGGGCGATACAGCAATGGCTTCGCCTGCCGACATGCTGCCAGGCAGCCAAGCCAGGCTTGGTAAGCTGACGAAAAGGCAAGCGATAAAGATTGCCCCCAAGATACAGCGATGCGTGGTCATCCTTGGGGTAAATGAACGTGGCACTGCATTCCCCAACTGTCAGCAATAAGCCTTTAGCGTAGGGGAAAACCGGTGTTTTTACCTGCTTTGGGTCAATAAAAGCGAAAAAAGCGGCTTTTCGCCGCTTTTTTTAGGCCTTTTTCAGAAAGGCAGCCACCAGCACTATTTGCACGCCATTCACTTTCCCCTCGATATGCTTGGGGTTATTGGTCAAGCGAATGTCTTTTACCAAGGTGCCGCGTTTTGCGGTGAAACCGGCGCCTTTTACGTCCAAATCTTTAATCAGGGTGACCGAATCGCCTTCGGTTAGGGCAGTACCGTTGCTGTCGAGGGTTGGCTCGTTGTCGTCATCGCTGATACCGGCTTCGGCCCATTTTAAGGTGGCGTCGTCCAGATACAGCATATCCAGCAGATCCCGAGCCCACACTTCGCCGCTCAGGCGCTTTAACTGACGCCAGGCCAACACCTGCACGGCGGGCACTTGGCTCCACATGCTGTCGTTCAGGCAGCGCCAATGGTTAACGTCTTCTGGCTGCTCGATTTCACTTAAACATTTGTCGCACAGCAACACATGGGCGTCGGCGTCATCCTGGCTGCTCGCCGGCACTAAATAAGGGGCAAGGCCGTTTTGGCTGCTGCACAGCTCGCACTGGCCTTGGCTGCGTTCGTTAAGGGTATTTTCCAGGCTCATCGGTCGGGTCCAAAAAAATGAGGCCGGACTATAGCACATACCCCTGTCCTTTGTGTGGCTATATGAGGCAAGGGTCACAGCTTCTGAAAAATCAATAAATCCAAGGCTAAAGAGTAGAGCTTTGCCGCCGATCCTTGAGATAACAAGCCCAATAAGGCCATTTAGAGGTACAGAATGGCCAAGATGCCTGGCGTAGCCAGGGGTAACTTTAAGGTGGGATAACCGGCGCTGTGGGGCAGCAGCCGTCAAGAGTGGCGGCCCGGGTTTTATCTCTAGCGGTTAAATGCGTACTTGGACGTTCTCATGACACTGAAGAAAAAACTGTTAGCTTTTGTCAGCCTTGTGGTGCTGATTGTGACCGTGACCCTCACCACTTCTACCTATCTGCGGCTGCACGCCAATATTCAAAAAGAAAGCCAAAGCCGGGTGGTTTTTATTAACGACCAAGCGGCGCTCAGAATTGAGACCTGGCTGAAAAACAAGCGCAACACCATTGCCAGTTTGGCTAAAGCCAGCCCATCGGCCACGCAGCTGCATAAAGAGTTAGGCCTCGCCGCTGACGCTGGCGGCTTTGCTGTTACCTACGCCGGCTACAGCGATGGCCAAATGAACTATAGCGACGACCAGCAATCGCCCCCCGGTTACGACCCGCGTAAACGCCCCTGGTATCAGCTTGCCGAGCAAAATGGCGCTACGTCGGTAACCGAACCCTACATTGATGCCAGCACCGGCAATTTGGTGATAACCGTTGCCACCCCAGGCCAAGACGCCACGGGCCGCAAAGGCGTTTATGGCGGTGATGTGTTTATTACCGATATCGTTAAAACGGTGCTGGACATGAACCTGGGTAAAGACGGCGCCGCCATGCTGGTTAACGGTAAAGGCCAGGTTATTGCCTATCGTGACGGCAATAGCATTCTTAAATCCTTCAACAATTTGGTTTCTGGCATTAATGCCAGCAGCTTGGGCACCCTGGCCGCAGACAAAAAACTGACCGACGTGAGCCTTGCTGGTGAGCCGAAACAGGCCAAGGTCACCAAGGTGGACGGCAGCGACTGGTATCTTATTTCCCTGGTTGACCCGGCCGAGATTTATGCCTCGTTAGACAATCTGTTGGTGCATTCGCTGGTAGCGGGCATTTCGGTGCTGGTGGTTTTTGTGTTGCTGTCGGTTATTGGTGTTACGCGGCTACTGAAACCCTTAAGCGATGTGTCAGATGCGCTTTACGATATCGCCAAAGGCGAGGGCGACCTTACCCGCCGCCTGGCGGTAAAAAGCAACGACGAAATGGGCCTTATCGCCCGTAACTTCAATACCTTTATTGAACATATCGGCCCCATCATGCAGCGTGTGGCCGATGCCGCCAAGCGCTTGGGGCAGGAATCGGCGAAAAGCCGTGGCCATGTTGAAACCGTTAACGAAGAAATTGCCCGTCAGCAAAGTGAACTCACGGCGGTGGTTAGCGCCATGCACGAACTGGCGGCTTCGGCGGTCGATGTTGCCCGCCACGCCGATGAAGTGGCTGAGATGGCCAATGGCTCCAATAGCGATTGTAAAGAAGGCATGCAGTTGGTGGTGCGTAACCGCAATTCCATTTTGTCGCTGGCCAAAGAAATTGAAAGCTCCACCGGGGTGATTAACGAACTGAGTGCCAATGCCGAGCAAATCAGTGGCATTTTAACCACCATTCAGGGGGTGGCCGAGCAAACCAATTTGCTGGCCCTTAATGCCGCCATTGAGGCGGCCAGGGCCGGTGACCAGGGCCGCGGCTTTGCGGTGGTGGCCGATGAGGTGCGGGTATTGTCGCAGCGCACCCACAATGCCACTGAAGAAATTCAAAAAATGATTGAGCAGCTGCAATCGAGTACCCAAAAAGCGGTGGTGGGTATGGATAAAAGCCAGGAACTGGCATCCAGCAGTGTTATCGATGCTGAATCGGTCAGCCACAGCTTGGAGGGCATTACCGCCTCCATTGCCCGTATCAGTGATAAGGCGGTGCAAATTGCCTCTGCGGCCGAGCAGCAAAAGCAGGTGTCGGAGGAAATTACCCGCAATACCGACCAGGTTAAGCATTCTGCCGATACCTTGTCAGATATGGCGGCGGCTTCCCGCAAAGGGGCCGGGCATATTGCCAAGGTGGCCGAGGAGCTGGATGGTGAAATGGCGCAGTTTCGTTTTTAAAAGGCGGCGCTGTTAGTCATTGCTTTCTAAATTAAATCCGGCAGGAGCAATGCCGGATTTTTGCTATTTGTGACTTGATTTGTGGTGGTTAAGGCTGTTTAAGTGAGGTTTATGTTGGGTGGTGGTTTCCAGCGCTGGACCACGTGATGACAAGGACGCTATCAGCATTTGGGAGCTGTAACTCAAGGGCGGTAGCGTGGGTGTTGGTTCTTAGAGCAATGTGTATAGGCCTCTGATTTTATTACGTTCATTTTTCTTTGCGAGTTGTTCTATATGCCGGTTTGCGCACCGGCGGGCGCGTTACTTTCTTGCTTGGCCAAGAAAGTAACCAAAGAAGGCCACCCCGGCGCTACGCTGTTGCTTTGCTCCCAGTCACTTAACGTGGTCGCTGCACACGGGCATCCTGCCCTTCTTCCGCTCACTCGGCATCCGTGCCTCGTGCCCACTCACGTTCCTTCCCGCTCAGCGCTTCGCTTAAAGGGGGCCCAAGAGCTGGAGGCTTCGTTAAGGTTTTGATTTTATAAAATTTTTGAAGTGGATGTCCTTTTTCTACCATTCCTTCACGCGAGGCGCTGTACTTAACGGGCAATAAGAGCGGTGTTAGCGGCAGGCTTTGCTTTACGCGTTTTGTCCGATGTGATGATAGCGAGTGTGCTCGCTAATAAAACTGTTATACAAGGGAGATATCCAGAATTGAGTGAAGAAGAACTGATAACAATGTATCGCCCTTGCGGTCAAAAGGAACTGGATCATGTGGCGGAGAGCGGGTTCAAAAGGTGGCCTCCAAGGCTTCCTGAACAACCCATTTTCTATCCGGTGACAAACGAGGCCTATGCCATCGAGGTCAACAAATGGAATGTATCTCAATTCGGCAAAGGGTACGTCACTAGATTTAGGGTAAGACGTGAGTTCGTCGAGAAATACCGTATTGAGCAAGTTGGTGGCAGGCACCACACAGAGTGGTGGATTCCCGCAGAGGACCTAGAAAACTTCAACGACAATATCGTTGGAGAAATTGAGATCATTTACGAGGAGCCGGCTGCATAACCAATCGTTCCAGTTCGTTCCGGCCCTATGGACCTCTACCGGACCGCCTTTCCGTTGCACTCTAATAGAAGTGGATGTCCTTTGTTTTGCCCAACTTTTGTTTCGGCAAAAGTTGGCAAAACCATCGCCCACGTTCCGCGATATCTTTGCTTCTGGTCGTTCTCGGTTCACCGGTTCATACGCGTGTCCCGACGCGTACTCACCTGCTTCGACATCCCTGTCTCAGCTGCCCCTTCACTCCCGCCAGCAAAGCGCTGCACTTAAGGGGCAAAAGAGCGGGTAGCTTCGTTGGGGGCGATTAGAAGGGGGATGCTTCTTAGTTTACTGTGTTTATATACAGTTTATCTGATGCGCCTATCTAAACAGGGCTATTGTGACAACGCGCTAGGCTCGCTTTTACTGGAACGACCAGTAATAAGTTGCTAAAAAATAATATGATTTACCTCATCCGATGTGATGATAACGAGCGCATGTCTCGCATAAAAACGAGACCGCTCGGTTTCATCGAGTCAAAGAAACTGTATGAGTAGAGAATAAATAGGGATATCAGTTGGTTAGCATAGCAAATAGCAACTGATCTGATGAGTGAAAGCGAGCGCGCTCGCTAATAAAACTGTTATGTGATTCAAGGATGTCAGTTATGAGATTAACAGTACCAGAATTAGAAATTGATGAAAGCGAAGGGTTTTCTCCAGAAAAGGATTTATTCCATCGAAAAGAATTTGGTAATCGATTATACAATTTGATAAATAATTCTAATGAGAACCTAGTTTTAGCGTTAGATGCACAATGGGGCGAAGGTAAAAGTACATTTATAAAAATGTGGTCTAGCGAAAATTATTATCATCGAGAAGTACCACTAGAAACAATTTACTTTGATGCATTTGAAAATGATTATCAAAAAGAGCCTTTTTTGGCATTAGCATCAGAAATATATGAATTATTGGAAGATAGGGAAGAAAATAAAAAACAGGAATTCAAAGAAAAAGCAGCACAGGTTTTTAAAACTTTCAGTAGGGGATTAATTAAAACAGGTATTCGTGTTGGTACAGCTGGCATTATTGATGGTACGGCTCTTGATTTAGTTGAAAAAGATTTATCAACATTGGTATCTGAGCAAGTAGATTCTGTTATCTCATCCAAGTTTGATAGTTCTAAAGCAGATAAATTGGCTTTAAAAAATTTTAAATCCTTTTTGTCTGATATCGCATTAAATCATACTGAAGGAAAACGGATCGTATTTGTTATAGATGAACTAGATCGTTGTAGACCTGATTTTGCATTAGAGCTTATAGAAAATATAAAACATTTGTTCTCTGTTCCCGGAATCACTTTTTTACTCGTAATGAATAGAAAGCAACTTGAAGAATCAGTTAAGTGTCGCTACGGGAACGGAATTGATTCAGTTACTTATTTACAAAAATTTATCAATGTTTGGTTATCTTTGCCTCGATCTTCAGGAAAATTTCAGCAAGACGATGGAGTTGAATACCTGAAAAACTCGTTTAAATTGATGATGGATGGGCGAGCAATCAGTAATGACACCGCTGCAAATATGCTTAAATTACTTGTAAAGCATATTAAGCCTTCTTTTAGAGATATTGAAAGAATTTTAACTTATTTTGCAATCATGGAAAATTCGAGAAATGAAGCCATGAGTGATTTTTATCAGGATATTATGGCACTGGTTTGTTTGATGAAAGTTCTTAACCCTAGACTGCTTGATGCTATTGTTGCAAAACGAGCTAATAGTCAAGAATTGCTTGATTTTCTGACACTTTCAGACGGATCTGACTACTCGGAAGAGTCTGGTCTTGAATATTTAGCTACTGAAATTGAATATGATTTAGCAACCGATGAGCGAAGAAAAGAAATGCAGGGTGATAAATTGATTGATATAAGATTTCGAGCGCCATGTGATGTCATCAGAACTTTTTATCAAGAACTCAATAATATTCAGCCAGTACGATAAATCACATAACAAGAGCAATCATCAGACAAATTAATCGCGTAGGCTCTTAATTTGCTGCTGTTGCAAGCGTTATGTTCACAAGGAAGGTTTAAGTTCATGAGTCACGTTCAAGGAAAAACAAAATCCGAAATATTGGATGAGATGGCAGGCACTGCTCAACCTGGCTCGCGAATCCATGAGCAACAAAAAGCAGGAATAATTGTTCGAAGCACTGAAGATATTCAAGTCGCATTAGAGATGCAAACTAATGCAACTCGCAAAGTTAATAATGCGCTTGAGCAGCTAAATTCCAGAATGGAAAGTTTAGAAAATACTTTTAAAGAATCTTCAAAGTCTTCTAGCAAAGTTGCTTTTGCGCTGAACTTGTTAACTGGCGCCCTAGTTTTAGTAGGAATCGCCCAAGTTGTCATTGTTTACATCAAGTAAACATAACAAAGCAAGTCAGCATCGCACCTTCGGTGCAGGACTCGCTAACTCTCGCCGCTGCTTGCGGCGTTAAGGCTAAAAATGAACTTGGACGAAGAGTACGTTCATTATCAAGAGTCAATTACGAGCTTGAATCGCGCTTGGAGAACTCTCTGTGAACTTGAGAGCACTCCTCCAGGCAGTGCCATTTGGAGTGCCGCATATAGAATGGTGATTGTGGAATATTGCAAACCATTCACTATTTCTCAAATAAATATAAGTGAGCGATACAAGTTACCATTGCCTAGTGTCACGGATAAGTGTGAAAAATTTCATAGTAGATTACTCGAATTGAGAAATCAGGTTATGGCACACTCAGATTTGGGAGTGCTGGATGCAAAAGTTTACTACGAACAATCTGCTGAATTTCGAGCTCCGGTTATAGTTCAGAATAATATAGATAATTGTCCAAGTGTCAGTGATATCAAGAATCAAGTAGAGGCAGTATTGGATGCCTTGTACCAACAAGAGACTGTATATGAAAGTCTTTTTAGCCAGCGGCCTTAACAAGCCGCACCAAACTCGTTCCGGCCATAGGGGCCTCCACTGGACCGCTAAAACGCTGCTCTTTTTTATCGGCCTTTGTGCGGAGCGTTATAACGCAGGGAAGCATATGGAAAAACAAGACTTATCCAAAATGGGGGCGGCTCATGTTTCAATTGAGGAATTTGAGGGCGAGCCTTGTATTTATAAAGGAGAGGCATCTGATGTTGAACTTAATTTTTATCAGTTTGCAGCAGAGGCATTAGATGGTGTAAATACTCCCAAACTACTTAATATTAGTGGCAATAACTTAGTTATTGAGTACATTCCCCATAGTATTACGCTCGATGGTCTACACGCTAATAAAAGTACTTTTGAGCAATTAGCGTTCATTCATAATTCGGAGTTCCAGCCACAGTTTCCAGTAAAGAACCACGCTTGGGATTCACGCTCTACTGAACTTGCATTGAGTAGATTAAACTTGCCTGAGGTAACCCAAGATTCTATAAGAACTATTCAGCATTTATCATTCGAATTATTCGACTTTAAAGGACTAATATCGGGCGATAGCAATGAGGGGAACTGGGGGACTAGAGATAATGGCGAACTTGTTTTGTTTGACTGGGAGCGGTTTGGTTTTGGTAGTCCTGCAATTGATTTGGCTCCTTTGGTTAGAGGTTTAGGAACAAGCCGTGATTATGAGTCAATAGTAGAAAAATACGTCCAATACTCTTCCAAGTTGTCCCAAGAAAAACTGCAAAGACATTTGATTCTTGCGATAGTTTGGCTAGTTGTCGAAGTCACTAATATCTTGACGCGTCGAGGTAAATCATCAGCCTCTATGTACTTCAATTGGTTTAGAGAAAATGTTCCTAGTTGGCTGATTTCGGTGGAAAAAACGTTATAACAAAGCGTTCAAGAGGGACTTGGACCTCACCCGCTTTATCGGACACTGGACTTCACCCGCTTTAACGGACACGCATCACTAACTCACTGAGAGGAAGTCGATACCAGCGATCCTAGTATTCATGATGGACGCTCCTTCAGATGAGTGGTTTACATCCTCATTGTGGCGCTTTGACGCCGAACGGAGGGGCGTCCATCACATCATCCATCTTCTGAGTATTAAAAAGTGTAGAAGTGGATGTCATTTGTCTTCCTTTTCTGCCTCTGCTAGCGGCGTATGTACTTTAAGGATATTTATGAAATCATGGAATGAATTGACAAATTTTCAGCGTGCCATTATTGGCATATCACTGGTTATCGGCGCAGCTATTCTCCCGGAGATCGCGTTTCTCCTTAATCTTGGTGGTATGGAAGTAGCGTTTGCGCTTATCTTCGCTAGTCTTACACCTTTCATTGCTTCGGCTTCTGGAAAACTAGCTTCTATAAAAAATGCTGGCATTTTGGCGTATGCTGCATATCAGCGAAGCGTATCGGCTAAACCATCGGTATTTGCGTTGCAGGCTTCATTTTGTGCAATTGCTTTTGTGCTGACCGGTTCTGGTATCATGGCTATTACTTTCTTTATGCCCGGCATGGTATTAAACGGGATCTTGGCGTAGGCGTGCATAACAAACCAAGGCAGTGGGACTATTTCTCGCTGCGCTCAAAATAGCTCCTTACTACGGCGTTATTTTTGGGGTGCCGTGAATGTAACGAATTGAATATGGAGGGTGAAAATTATGATTGATGTCCTATCGTTGGTTTACATAGGGTTTGCATTTTTTATCGTGGCAGTTTCACCGGGGCCCGCAAACATATCCAACGCCACAATAGCAATGAGCAAAGGCAGAAAAGTAAGCCTTGTTTATGGTGCGGGCCTTTCGATGGGGCTTTTATTATGGGGTATCGTCGCAGCGAGTGGGTTGGGAGTCATTTTACAAGGCTCGGTCTATCTACTTATGTTCCTCAAATTAGCCGGAGGAATATATCTTTTATGGTTGGCTTATCTTTCGTTTAAGTCGTCTTTTAAATCAACGTCGGCAAAATCTAAAAATGATTGTAAAGCGATTGGGTATTCCAAGTGGTTTCTTCGAGGCTTTGTTCTGAATTCATCCAATCCTAAGACTGTGATTGCATGGATGGCTGCGTTGTCTGTTGGCACTGGTGCTAGTAGTGACGCGATTTCACTAGTTGCTGCGGTGCTTACATGCATGTTGGTGGGTTTTTTCGTTAATGTAATGTATTCATTATTGTTTTCAATTAATGGCGTCATGAATGGTTATCAAAAAATCGCTCATTGGGTGGATCGGTTTGCATCTGGTCTGTTCACAGTAGCTGGATTAGGGCTAATTCGGTCAGCATTTAATAGAAATCCAATGCAAAACTAACAAGCGGCTGTGGCGTTCTGTTAATTCATAAAGGGCGTTGTTTCCTAAATCCTGAATAACACAATAACACGGGACACCCACTTATATATTTCAATAAAATCAAAACCCTAACGAAGTCAGCCGCTGTTGGGGCCCCTTTAAGTGCAGCGCCGAACTGACGGAAGAGGGAGCTGGCTTGAGGCAAGGATGCCGAAAGAGCGGAAGACGCGTCTGGAACGCGTGTGCAGCGGTCAGCGGCAAACGACCAGAAGGTCGGACACCGCGTAACGCCGGGGTGGCTTTCTTTGGTGACTTTCTTGGCCAAGCAAGAAAGTTACGCGCCTGCCGGTGCGCGAACCGGCATTTAAACGAAGGAAAAATAAAAGGGACATCCATCTTCTGAGTATTAAAAAAGTGTAGAAGTGGATGTCCTTTTTTTGCTAGATGATAGCGTTATTTGTAAAGAAGAAAAATCAAGATGAATCAACGCTCAGAAGGCGTAAAAAGGCTCGTGACAGTATTATCAATTTTGTTTGTCATATCCTGGGTGTTGCTTGTATTGTTTTCATCCGATGGCTTTTCTCGCATGCATCGTAGTGGAGACTGGTTAACGTTCATTGCTGGTATCCCGATTGCTTTTTTAATCCCGCCTTTAGTCCCGAAGGCAATTTATTGGGTGAAAGATGGTTTTAATCAACATAAAGGTAGGTAGCAAATAAAAATAACACGGGACGCCCATTTTCTGAGTAACTCAAAAGCCAGTTTTCGAATTGCTTCGACAGTGGTGTATTCGTCAGCCTTTTAGGGTGTTTGCTTTACGCTGATAGCGTATTTGCCATTAGAAACGCAATTTAGAGGCGAGCGAGACTATCAGTGAGCCGACTGCGGGTCGTCGGTGGGGGCCTTGGTACAGGCAATAGCGAAATAGAACCCTTCCTTAAGACGTTAAAGGCCAAACTGATACACGGCACTCACTGCTGCTTGGTGGCGTCACTTCGCCAACAGCTGGCCATTTCATCCCGTATGTTCACAATAAGGCGCGGCTGCGCAGTAGCTTCGATTGCGTATCGCCGATACAGTAACAGCTGGCCGTTTAACAATAACTGCGTGTTCGCTGTATTGGATAAACATCATGACCACACCAGCATCTGTAAGCGGGGCTGAAGTACCATTTCGCTGCACTCTGGCCTCGGTTGGCAACGTTATACGCTTGGGAGAAGGCATTGAATAAAATTAACATTAGTGAAAAGTTCGGGCTGTTTTCAGAGCAATGGACGCCAAAAATACTAGCCGAATCAAATGGTCAATTAGTCAAGATTGCTAAAGGTACAGGTGAACTTGTTTGGCATGCACATGCTAACGAAGATGAATTATTTATCGTGTTCAAAGGTCAACTGACCTTGCAGTTAAGAAGTGGAAATATTGTATTAAATGCCGGGGAAATGTACGTGGTTCCTAAAGGTGTTGAACATTGCCCCAAAGCAGAGCCTGATACCCATTTTATGATGGTTGAACCTTCATCGACCGCTCATACCGGCGAACTTCAAAGTGAAGTAACGGTGGCGGCAGACAAGCAAGAATGGATTTAGCCAAATAACACGAGACACCGTTGGCCGAGCAACTGCCTCGGCCGCGAGGGACTTATTGGCGTTGTGATGAATATTGAGATAGGCAAAAGCCAGGCCTTGGTTGGTGCGGCGCAGCGTATTCGCCAGCAGGTATTTGTATACGAGCAAGGGATACCGCCAGCGTTAGACCGTGATGGTTTAGACGCCATTGCGCATCACGTGTTGGTTACCGACCACAATCAAGCGGTGGCAACGGCGCGCTTGGTTATTGGTGATAACGGGCATGGTGTTATTGCCCGGGTGGCGGTTGTACCGTCTTAGCGGGGAAAAGGGGTTGCCAAACAAATGATGGCGGCGCTATTGGCCCACGCCCGGCAGTTGGCGGCGGTGTCGGTAGAGCTTCATGCGCACCAATACCTTAAAGACTATTACCAGGCTTTTGGTTTTCGCTATGTGCGCGATGTTGAAGTGGTGGGTGGCCATCAACTGATAGAAATGCAAATGACTTTCGGTAGTTAAGGAGCCGATATGCCCTATTGGCTGCGCAAGGCAACCGATGCCGACCTTACTTTTTTACTGGCGCTTCGCGACCTCACCATGAAGCCCTACCTGCTGCAATTAGGCATGGCGACCAGCAAAGACGCTTATTTGCGCCGTATTCGCTATGGCTTTGACAGCGCCCAAATTGTTATGGTCGGCGACAGGCCGGTTGGGCTTTTTAAGGCGCGCTTTGAGGCGGCGGATAATCACTACCAGCTGATACAAATTCAGCTGCATCCGGACATGCAAAACCGCCAAATTGCCAGCCGCCTGATCATGTCCCTAAAAGATGAGGCCCGCCGCAAAGGTGCGGCGATAGTGCTGAGCGTGCTTAAAAATAACCCTGCGAAAGCGCTTTATGCCCGGCTGGGTTTTGTGGTGCTGTCTGACGATGAGCATGAATATGTAATGCAGTGCCAGCCTTAAAACAAGCCAAGGTAAACGTATGAAGCCTTTTATTAATCTTGATGAACTCACCAATTATGAAACCACTGACAAGGGGCCTTTTGGTGAACGTTACGCCGCCGTTAGTGGCCACATCGGTGCGCAGAAGCTTGGTTACAGCGTCACCATACTGGCGCCCAATAAAAGGGTGTGCCCCTTTCATAGCCACCGCGCCAGTGAAGAGATGTTCCTGATTTTGGAAGGCGAGGGTACGTTGCGTTTTGGCGATAAAAGCTACCCCATAAAAAAGCACGACATCATTGCTTGCCCGCCCGGTGGCCCGGAAGTGGCGCATCAAATCATCAATACCAGTCAACAGGACTTAAAATACCTGAGCCTTAGCACCCATGAAGCCGTTGATGTGTGTGAATACCCGGACTCGCAGAAAGTAAAAACCATGGTGGGTAAGCGCGGTAAGCGCGATTTCGAGCAAATGGTCAGGGCAGGTGAGAATTTGGATTACTACGACGGCGAGCTGTAAGGCGCCGGTTTACAGTGGTTTAAAGAGCCTAAGCCCGCCAGGGCTTAGGCTCTTTTGCTATTAAAGCTCGATATTAGAAAGCTGCTCTACCGCATCAATAACCTGCCGCGAGCCTGCTTCAATGTCGGCAATGGCGCCTTTTGTGGCTTCAATGTGTTCACTGACCTCCGTCAATATCGGCAACCCTTCACTGATGGTTTGCACCGCTTTTTTGGTGGACTGGTCGTTGTCCGAGAACACTTTCATTATCTCGGAAGTCGAACGGGAGGTGCGGGAGGCAAGCTCCCGTACTTCATCGGCCACCACCGCAAAGCCGCGGCCTTGCTCGCCGGCTCTGGCCGCTTCAATGGCGGCATTAAGGGCCAGCAAGTTGGTTTGGTCGGCAATGGCACTGATGGTGCTCACCATTTGGCTCAGCGATGACGCTTGCTGTTCAAGACCGGTAATTTCATCTGAGGCTTTGGTCATCTGGCGGGTCAAGTTTTCCAGGGCCCGCACCGTGTTGTCCATGAGTTGCTTACTTTTAAGCGAATGCTTGCCGGTTTCGATAGACATGGCCGATGCCAGCTTGGCGGCCTGTTGAACTTGGTGTTCTTGTTCAACTTGCTGGGTAATGTTGGTGGCAAACTTAACGATTTTATAGAGCTTGCCCTGCTTGTCGAACACCGGATTGTAGGAGGCCTCTAACCAAACGGCGCGGCCAAATTTGTCCAGCCTTTTATAGCGGTCGCTAAAAAAGCGGCCTTCGTTAAGCTTTTGCCAAAAATGCTTGTAGTCGGAGCTGTCGGTGTAGGCCTTTTCGCAAAAAATACGGTGGTGCTTACCTTTAATTTCTTTCAGGTCATAACCCACTGCCTGCAAGAACAATTTATTGGCTGTTAAAATTTCCCCGCTTGGCTTGAACTCGATGCTGGCCATCGACCTATCCAGGGCATTTAACAAGTCTTCGTTTTGTTTTGAGGTTTCAATGGTGCGGGTGAGGTTGCTGCCAAAAATATCAATTTTCTTGCATTGGCCTTTGGCGTCGGTTACCGGCTGTAAAATGACCCGCACCCAAGCCACACTGCTGCCCGAGGCCAATTCAACGGCACCGGCCCAGTGCTTTAACTGGCCAATGGCCTGGGTCAGTTCGCGGTAATGGTTGGTGCTTCGTACATCGCTAGGCACGCAGTCGGTAAATTTTTTACCAATGTAGTGCGTGGGGGCATGGGAAAGCTCTTTTTCTACCAGCGAGTTGATAGAGGTTATGACCCCTTTGCCATCGAGCTCCCAGTGCAGCATTTCCGTGCTCAGACTATCAAACACCTGCTTGAATTCTGATAACTGTGCCAGTGCTGCCTCGTGTTCTTTTCGCAGTGCTTTATTAAACATGGTCATCACTTCATTAATTGGCCAATGCGTGTTGGCACGGGGCTAGAAGGGCACCTTTTTGGCAGATAAAATGCGCAAAGCCAAAGGTGAGTGATTTTTAATTGCGTAGGCCGTTAAGAATAGCCCAATCAACAATGGTGTCATTAAGCTGATGAGCTGGCAGTGAATAGCGCCACAAACACCGGCTAACTTGCCAAGATACTAAAGCTGCTGGCGCGCACCGTCGTTATATAGCCATATCACCAAGCCGTTTGCGAAACGGCCGTCCTTGCAAGCGTTTATTTTTCAGCGTGTTTTCTGTATCGGCAGTGGCCCGAGCAGCTTTAATAACCAAGGCAAACTGCCCACAGCATTGCCTGATAGCGTTTACCCCCATGGCTGTTTTTAAGGCGATTAAATGAGCCCAACATGTTATGCGGCGCTGCTGTTAGCGCTAACAGTGAGCCCCGTTTTTGCCAATGATGGCGACCAAGCCAAGAGCAATGCGATAAGCCAAGAGCAATGCCACGATAAAGCCATTTTTCGCCGGCTGTTTTCGCTGTCGGCGTCAAAAGAGTACCAGGCGGCGCAGCTTGAATACCTTGCTGCAATGAATGCAAATGCGCTTATCCAGTGCCCGAAAACCTTCCTTACCGTCCTTAAAAGTAGCGATGTGGTAACCCAACAAGCGGTGCTCAATAATTTAGGGGCGCAGCACCCGCCGCAAGATATTGCGCGTGCAATAAAGCCGCTTACCCATACCCCGCAACTGGCCGACTTTATTCACCGCCATTTCGCCGCTTATTTGGCTGAGTAATGCTTAACCACATTGGATTTTTACTCGCTAGCGCCTTTTGGCCAAGGCACTCTGGTTAAAACCATTGAGGGGGCAACACCAACCGTTCGCTTCGCTCAGGGAAAGCTTGACGCGAATTAAAAAACAAAGGCGCCAGAATGTGTATAATCCGCCCCCAGCTAAAAGTGGTCCCTGGAAAACAGTAGGATTTTTTTAAATGGTCAAAGATAACTCATTGTGTGACATCGGCTTTATCGGCTTGGGTGTTATGGGCAAAAACCTGACCCTGAACCTGGCTGATAACGGTTATAAAGTGGCTTGTTTCGATCTCGACCAAGCCAAGGTTGATGCCATTATTGAACAAGACAATGAGGAAAGAGGCGAGCAGGCTCCCCGTGTTGTTGCCTGCCGATCGTACACCGAATTACTGAGTAAGCTGGCGCAGCCACGGATCATCATGCTGTCGGTACCGGCCGGTGAACCGGTTGACCATGTTTGCCGCCACCTGATTAATGCCGGTATTGGTGCTGACGACATTATCGTTGATACCGGTAATAGCCTGTGGACCGACTCTTTAGAGCGTGAAGCCACTTATAAAGGCAAGTTTATTTTCTTCTCTACCGCTGTTTCCGGTGGTGAAGTGGGGGCGCGGTTTGGGCCATCGTTGATGCCGTCTGGCGACCCCTATGCTTGGAGCCGCATTGCCAATGTCCTAAAAGACATTGCCGCCAAAGTGGACCCAAAAACCGGCAAACCCATTGAATCTTCTACGCCCGGTAAACCGGTGAAAGAAGGTGAGCCCTGCGCTACTTACATTGGCCCTGTGGGCGCTGGCCACTACGTAAAAATGGTGCATAACGGAATTGAATATGCCGACATGCAGCTTATTTGCGAAGCCTACAATGTGATGCGCGAAGGCTTGGGGTTGGCGCCAAAAGCCATTGCCGGTATTTTCCGCCAGTGGAACCAGGGGCTACTTAATAGCTACCTGATGGAGATCAGTGCCGAAGTGCTGGACATGGACGATGGCGAAACCGGCCAGCCGCTGGTGGACGTTATTCTCGACCGTGCCGGCCAAAAAGGCACCGGCCTTTGGACGGCGGTAGGCGCGCTGCAAGTGGGCAGCCCGGCGCAAACCATTACCCAAGCGGTTTTTGCCCGCAGTATTTCCAGCCTGAAAAGCGAACGGGTTGCCGCCTCAAAGGTACTCAAAGGCCCGGCGCCAGCTGCGGTCAGCGAGCAAGAAAAAGCCGCTGCCATTGAAGCGCTGCACGACGCCCTGTATTGCTCAAAAATGTGTGCCTATGCCCAGGGTTTCCAACTGATGGCGATGGCGTCAAAAGAGCAGGGCTGGAAGCTCGACTTTGCCGGTATTGCCAAGATTTGGCGGGCAGGCTGCATTATTCGCGCGTCTTTCTTGCAGTCGATAACCGAGGCTTACGAACAAACCGAAGACTTGGCCAACCTGCTGCTGGCGCCGTATTTTGCCGAGCAAATTGCCCAGTACCAAGGTAACTGGCGCCGCGCTATTGCCAATGCCACCTTGATGGGCATTCCTTGCGGTGGTTTTTCATCGGCCCTTAACTATTACGACTCGTACCGCAGTGAAACCCTGCCGGCGAATTTGCTGCAGGGCCAGCGCGATTATTTTGGTGCCCACACCTATGAGCGTACCGATAAGCCCCAAGGCAAAAAATTCCATACCGAATGGAGCCAGCCCGGCCGCCCGCAAGTGCAGGTTAAATAAGCCTTATTAAAGAAAAAGCGCGGCTTGGGCCGCGCTTTTTTTATGCCTGTAAACCGCTATTAATCGTCAGAGGGGCCATCGGTAACGCGCATGGCCACCATCGCCAGCACAAAGTAGGCAAAGGTCAGGGCAATGGCGCTAACAAAGTAGTCTTGCTGCATGGTCGGTAGCAATGACGGCTCCGGCGCGCTTACCAGCAGCCTAAAGGCCAGCACCACCATAAACACCAACACGCCACCGGCGCCAACCAGTAATACCTTGGCTATACGAGCGGTATGCAGCTGCGATGGATCTTCGTCGCTGTCGTCATCCAGGCCTTCTGCTAAGCGATTTTTCTCAAAATCAATCAGTAGCTGTTCGCGCTGGGCCTGGCGGGTTTCATCGGCCGGCCAGGAATCACGAGCGCCCATAAAGTTGGCCAGCAGCGGGTAAATAACCAGCGCCAACAGATATTCCGGCACAAAGATGAAATAAAAGCTCAACGCGCCGGTTAGCATCACCACCACGGCAAACACCAGGGCCAAGGCCCAGGCCAGAAGGGCCGCGTAGTTTAAGCGCTGGCCAAGATAGCGAGACCAGTAACGGGTAAGCCCCAACTTGGGCAGCAGGTAATGTTCGGCAATGGTAATGGCGCCAACCGGGCACAATAAAATCGCGCCATACACCGTTAGCGGCATCACCGATTGCGCCACAAAGGGAAAACAAGCGGCGATGGAGATAACAACGCCAACAATGGCCGTTACCTTGGCGCGAGACTTTGACGGCATTAACTTGCTGCCCGCTAAACCGGCGCGGTAAAGACAGGCGTTAGCGGTTGTCCAACCGGCGCAAATCACCGCGCCAAGGCCTACATAACCCAAGGTGGCAAACGCTACATCGGCAGAATCCAAATGGGTTAAGGATTTACCCACTAATACCGCGGCACCGGCGCCCATTAGGCCGGCACAGATCCAGCCAATGTAGTGGCCAAGGAACATACCGATACCGGAGAAAACGCCGTACCATTTACGGTGAGCAAAGCGGAAGGTGGCCATATCAATCAGCCCCAGGTGCACCATGGCGCCGTTGGCCCAGGCAAAGGCCGCAACCTCCCAGGTAGAGATCCCGGGTTTACCCTCGGGGGTGGTGCCGGTCCAAATGGTTTGGTGGGCCACATCGATAAAGCCTGCAAAGCTGTGAATACCGGTGCTACCCCCCACATGATGGGCAAGGGTAGGCAGGGCAATAGCGGCGCCGCAGATAAAGCAGGTTAGCATCCAGGGCGAGCAAATCGTTGCAAAGTTGGCCATGGACTCGAACCCCCTGGCCGCAACAATCACCACCACAGCGGCAAGCACCAAGGTCACCAGGACAAAGGCGAATGAGGTGGGGTAGGGGGCTAATTGCACTGGCAGGTGCAAGGCAAAACGCACCGAATAGGCTGACACCGTGATCATGGCGGCGGCCAGGGCGCCGTAGAACAGCAAAATAGCGCTGTTATAGATTTTACTGAAATAGGGGCCGGTAATCTGTTCAAGGTAGCTAAACAGCGAGCGGCGAGTTTCAACGGCAATGGGCGTGGTCACCAGCACCCAACTGGCCACCGCCAATAAGTTACCAATCAACAGGCCCAGCAGCAGTTCTTTGGTACCGACGCCCATGGTGACGAAAGTCACACCAATCACAAATTCGGTAGCAGCGATGTGCTCGCCGCCAAAAAGACCCGCAAAGTAACGCCAACCTCTAACATGGTGCGCTGCCGGGGGAATGTGGCGAAGGTTACGGCGGCCTTTGGCGCCGTTATTCGCTGCTGGGGTGGATGTCTGTTGTTGTTGTGTCATCTACTAGGCTCCCAAAAATACGGTAACAAGCAAAATGGGCTTATCAAATATAGGGGATATCGTTGGATGTTAGCGGCGAATTTTATCGCTTTTAAATTCTGTGCTGGGGTAAAACGATAGCGTCAATATCTGACTGCGAGCTTTGAAACAAACGGGGTTAATACGACTTGGTATCCAAGTATGTTCAGCTTGGGGGTGGTAAATTGAAGATTCTCCTTGGTGAATAAAATAGCGGTTTATTAATTTGATACCTGAATTTTAGCGCCCTGACAAGTCGCGGTGTTTTTCACTAACGAAGAATGCAATAGATGTTTTAATCAAAACAGGATGTTTTTTTGGAAAATTCCCAGGCAAGGAAAGAAGAGATTGTCGCCGCGGTCAAGCGGTTGTCTAGCGCCGTTATTAGCCATGATCAGGCGCAGGCCAATATGGCTGAAATTATTGAGTTAACGTCACCGTTACCCTTAAATCAATTTGATTATTGGGAGCGCCTCATTCGCGATAACTTTCACCCTGAAGCCAGCCATGGCTACCGCCACACGCGGCCGCTTACCTGGTTAGATGTGATTAGCGCTAACGGCTTTTGGCGCCAGCAGGCACTAGAGCAACTGACCGGCGCCGCCCCTAACGCCTTTTTCTTTTGTTTGGCGCTCAGAAGGCTCAACGATTGGGTGCCCAATGTCAGAGCGGCCGCCCGCGATGCCTTGCCGGTGCTGGCCGAGAGCATGCCAGAACAAGAGGTGGTAAAAGCACTGATGGCGGTCTTTTCCAGCTGGACTTCTTGGGGCCGAATTAAGGCGCAAGACAAGCAGGTTTTGCTAGAAATGACCGCAAAACCCAATATTATCAGTTGTTTGGTTGAGCAGCTTATGGCATCTGCCGCCGGGCCAATGCCCCTGCTATTGATGCAGCTTGGCCGCCTTAGCGCCATCGACGGTTACCTGGCAAAAATTGCCGAAAGGGCGGTGCAACCGGCGGTGCGCGCCAAGGCGTATCGCAGCTTGTTCGCCCAGGAAGTTACCTGGCTTGATGGGCGACAATGGGTCTGGACCGACAAAGCCTATTGTCTTGGCAGACTAGAAGCGGTGGTTGCCAGCAGGGCGATAAGCGTGTCGCTGCCATTTACCCTGTTATTGGCTAAAGCAGCGGATGACCCCTCATCAAAAGTCCGCCGCGTTGGCGCAGAATTTTTAATTCGGCAGCTAAGCGATATAAAATCACAAGCGGTTCAATACGCGAAACGCTTTGCTGAAGATAAAGCCGAGGCTGTTGCCGAGCGTGGGCGTTTTGCTTTAAAAGAATTGGCGAATACTGACTTGGCGTAAATAAATACCAAGAGTGTTTTATTTTGATTTATAGCCCGGTAACGGCTAGTTGTGTTTAATAAAAAAGGCACCTCGCGGTGCCTTTTTTAATTGTATGATTTTTATTTGGCAGAGCCGGGGTGTGGGCGCGGATAGGTTTTATTAATATCCAGCTTTTTCGCGTAAGGGCTATTCCATAACTGGCGCGCCATTTCGCCGATGCGTTTGGCCATTTTCGGGTCTTGCATCACCACTTCCAGGTTACGGGAGTTATCCATGTAACCGCCTTCCCAGTTGCTGGTGCCAACCCAGGCAATTTTGTCGTCGATGTCCATGGCTTTGGTGTGGATCACCCGTGCATAGGGAATAAAGCCTTCTTTTGCCTCGGGAATGCTAACAATCTTGATTTCAACGTTAGGCAGCACTTCCAAGCTTTTTAGGTAGCTTATCTCCGGCTCTTTGGTATTCCAGTCTGCCACCAGCATTTTGACTTTAACGCCGCGCTGGGCGGTAGCACGAATGGCATCGTCAATGACTGCATAGTAAGGGCGAATACCCGGCGCGTAAGACAGCGGCGCATATTCCATTACCTGTACCAGCACTTCCTTTTTGGCCTTGGCCAGCAGTTTTGGCAGTTCAGTTTCAGAATCACCAACGCCGGGCGGGTTATAGGCATTGGGGCTGGCGACCAGATAACTGGTTTGTGACTCGTCGGCATGCACTACCTGGTGGTTTAGTACCGGTACTTTTTTACCTTCAGCAATCAGCTGCTGGGCGTGCCAGTCAACATTGAAAATGGCCTGCATTTGCTTGGCCACCTTGGTGTCGGTGACTCTAAGGCCTGCTTCATGGATCTCTTTTAAGGAGCGCCAGTCAAAGTTCTGGCTGCCAACGTAGGCTTCCTTACCATCTACCACAAAGTATTTGGCGTGGATAATGCCGCCGCCCACTTTGCTGTAGTCAATGAGTTTGAAGGTGAGGTTAGGAATGGCTTTGAGTTTGGCAACGGTGGCCTTTTCAGAAATGCCAAGGCCATGCTTGTCGAGCAGGAAACGAATTTTCACCCCGCGATCGCTGGCCGCTTTGAGGTGGTTAATGACGGTTTCCAGTGGCTCGCCGGGTTTGCCGGACACATAAAACTGGGCGATATCGATGGTTTTTTTTGCGCTATCGAACAGCTGGCACCAAACCTCGGTTGGCCCACGCAGATCAGGGGTGGCAAGGTCGGTTTCTACCGGTACGGTGTGAACGAGTTCAAAGCCGGGAATAGAAAACTCGGCATGGGCACTGAGGCTTAAAAAGGCCAGTGCCAGAAAAGACTTACGCATGAAAATTTCCAAAACAGCCAAAAGCGTTACTTTATCACCACCAAGTGACAGCGCCATGATGCAGAGCGCCCGTTAGCGACTTTTTGCCGCATCTTTGAGAGCGGTCAACATCATTTCCCGCATTTTGAATTTCTGCACCTTACCGGTCACCGTCATCGGGTAGTTTTCAACAAAGTGAAAGTGCTGGGGAATTTTAAAGTGGGCCAGCAGCGGTTTGGCAAAGCTTATCAGGGTGTCGGCATCGAGCTGTTGGCCGCGTTTTACCTGGACCCAGGCGCAGACGGTTTCGCCGAAGCGCTCATCGGGAATGCCAAACACCTGTACATCTTGCACCGCCGGGTGCTGGTAAAAACACGCTTCCACTTCACGCGGATAGATGTTTTCACCGCCGCGGATGATCATGTCTTTTAATCGGCCCACCACTTCAACGTAACCGTCGTTGTCCATTACGCCCAGATCCCCCGAATGCAGCCAACCATAGTTGTCGATGGTGTCGTTGGTTTTTTCCGGATCGTCCCAGTAACCCAGCATTACCGCATAGCCGCGGTTACAGATCTCCCCCTTTCTCCCCGTGGCACGGTGCGGCCCATGTAATCAACGATTTTGACTTCCTGGTGGGCACTGGCGCGGCCAACGCTGGTAATGCGTTTACTGACCGGGTCGTCGCGGCGGGTAATGTGGTTAATGGGCTGGACTCGGTTTGCCCGTAGCCAATGAGAATTTCTGGCAGATGCAGCGGCCCCATCACTTTTTTCATCAAGGTTTCCGGGCAGCTTGAGCCTGCCATCACGCCGGTACGCAGGCTAGAAATGTCATAGTCGGCAAACTGGGGATCTTCGAGCAGGGCGATAAACATGGTGGGCACGCCATGGAGCGCGGTGCATTTTTCTTCCGCTACTGCTTGCAAGGTAGCGCTGGCGATAAAAGACTCACTGGGTAGCACCGCGGCGGCGCCCCTTACCACACACAGTAAACTGCCCAGCACCATACCAAAGCAATGATACAGCGGCACCGGAATACAGAGTTTGTCCTGGCCGCCCAGCCCCATGGCATCGCCAACCTGGGCGGCGTTGTTGAGAATATTAAAATGCGACAGTGTTGCCCCTTTCGGGCTACCGGTGGTGCCGGAGGTAAATTGAATATTAATTGGGTCGCCGGGGCTAAGCTCCAGGGTGTCCAGCTGGGCACGCTCTCCGGCACTAAAGTCGGTCATTAGCCAGTCAAAAGCCAGATAACCGGCGTTGGCCTTGCCAAGGGTGATAACGTGGCGAAGGTGCGGTAAGGCTTTGGCTTTTAACGCTTTACCCGAGGTGGTACGGCGCAGCTCTGGGGCAAGCTCATCGAGCATGGCAAGGTAATTGTTGCTGCGAAAGCCTTCTGCGCAAACCAGTGCTTTGCATTGGGCTTTATTGAGGGCGTAAGCCAGTTCGAGCTTTTGGTAGTTGGGATTGATACACACCATGATCGCCCCCAGCCGCGCCGTGGCAAACTGTACCAATAGCCATTGGTAACAATTGGGTGCCCAAATGCCGACACGGTCACCTTTTTCAATACCCAGGCGATACAAGCCAACTGCTAAGCGGTCTACTTGTTCCAGAAGCTGGCGGTAGTTCCAACGGATGTCTTGATGCCGCACCACCACCGCCAAACGGTTAGGGTGGGCCTTTGCCTTCTCCTTGAGGCAGTCACCAATGGTTTGAAACAACAGCGGTGGCTGAGATGCGCCTTTAAAAAGACTGTCCAAGGGGGCGGCCATCAAGAATGAACTCCGTTTAGGGCGATGACGAAGATTTAGCATGGTGGCCGAAAAGCTACCTTTATCCTTTTGTCTAATGGGGTTGGTGTTTTTGTGAAGGTGTGAGGTTATGGACAACTTTCCTGCCAAGGCGCTCATGCTAGAGCGCCTTAAAAATGGCGACTTGCATCAGCGCCGTAAAGTGGCGAAGCAGGCCGAAGCTTGGGCCACGGCTACCGGCAATGTAATGCTGGCAGGTAAGGCTAAAGGCTTTCGAAAACGCACCAACGCCAGCCGTGACCAGCAGGTGCGCCGCCATTGGCAAAAGCTATTGCATCTGGCCGAGCTGCCGTTAACACCCGAGCCTAACGTCAGTGTCAGCGGCTTATATAAGGCCCTCGAGGGCGCTGCCGTGCCGACGGTGGATGCACTGCTCAGCTGCTATTGCCAGCATCGGCAGTGGGCCAAACGGCACTATAAAAAAGCCTTTGCTTGCCGCCACCCCAAGCCCCGGGCGCTACACCAGCTTCGTAAACACCTGAAAATTATGGAAGCCCTGGCAACCTGGCTTAATGCCAGTGACACCCAAAACCTGCTCAAAAAACTGGGGGATCTGCTGGGTGACGACCACGACTTGAGCCTGATTAAACACCCCCTTGCCAAAACCCGGCGCCGGGCGGGCCACAACACCCTTTATAAAGCGCTTAAGGGCTTTTTTAAGGCGACGTAATGCCAAAAAACCGCCTAATGGTTAAAACACGGGTTAAAGCGCCAGTTATCAATGGCCATTTCGTATTTTAATGGCAGCTAAGCAGCAAGCCGTAAAAGCGGCGAAACCGCCGCTCGGGCGTAGCCCAAGACCGCTGGCCACGAAGCACTTGTTTAAACACAAAGGGATTGAAAAGATGGCGAAAACCCAGAGGAGAACATCCATGAAAACCTTGCTGAGCAGCCTGCTTTTAGCGGGGGCGTCGGCCAGCGCGCAAGCGGCTGATGATAAGCCAATTGCTATTGCCATCCATGGCGGTGCTGGCACCATTACCCGCGCCAGCTTAACGCCAGAGCAGGAAAAGGCCTACCACGCCAAACTGCAAGAAGCGCTGGATGCAGGCTATGCCGTGCTGGAAAAGGGCGGCCGCAGCCTTGATGCGGTGCAGGCGGCCATTATGGTCATGGAAAACTCCGAGCTGTTTAACGCCGGTAAAGGAGCCGTTTATAACTTTGACGGCGAACATGAACTGGATGCGTCCATCATGGACGGCAAAACCCTCAATGCCGGGGCTGTGGCCGGGGTCAAAACTGTTAAGCATCCGATAACAGCGGCCTACAAGGTGATGGTGGATAGCCCACACGTGATGCTGTCAGGGGAGGGCGCAGACGCCTTTGCCAAAGCCGAAGGTTTAGAGCTGGTGGATAACCATTATTTTGATACCGAGTCGCGTAAAAAGGCATTGGAAAAAGCCAAGCAAGACATTGCCGAAAAGGGCGGTTATCAAGCCCGCGATTATCTGGAAGGGGATTATAAGTACGGCACCGTTGGCGCTGTGGCCCTGGACAGCAGCGGTAACTTGGCGGCGGCCACCTCGACCGGCGGTATGACTGCCAAACGTTATGGCCGCATTGGCGACTCGCCGATCATTGGCGCTGGCACCTACGCCGAAAATGGCGTTTGCGCGGTCTCGTCCACCGGCCACGGCGAATACTTTATTCGCCTCAACATTGCCGCGGATATATGTGCGCGGGTGCGCTATCAGGGCAAAGACATTAAGACCGCCGCCGATGAGGTGATCCACGGCCGCTTGGCGCAACTGGGTGGCACCGGTGGGGTGATCGTAATGGGCGCCGATGGTAGCATCAGCCAGCCTTTTAATACCGAAGGCATGTACCGGGGCTATAAAACCCGGACCGAAGAGAAAACCCTGATTTACGGGAACCCCTAAGTGCAACTGGTGCTGCCGCTTTTTCAGCAGATGAGTGTGTATCTGCTGATCGTTTATGTGTTTTCTAAAACCCCGCTGTTTCGGCCGCTGGCCAGCTTGTCGAGCTGGCCTATCCATAAGCTGATGGTGTATGCCATTTTCTCGGGTTTTTGCATCATGGGCACCTATTTTGGCCAGCAAACCCTGGGGGCGGTGGCCAATACCCGTGCTATTGGTGCGATTTTAGGTGGCTTGTTGGGCGGGCCCTTCGTGGGCATTGCCGTCGGGCTTACCGGCGGTTTGCACCGCTTTTCCATGGGCGGGTTTACCGATGTGGCTTGCGCTATTTCTACCACCTGGGAAGGCTTTCTAGGCGGCCTTATACATGCCTTTTGGCAGCGCTGCGGGCAAACCGAGCGTATTTTTAACCCTTGGCAGGCGTTCTTTTTGGGGCTCTTTGCCGAAGGTTGCCAAATGGCCATTATTCTTATCGTGGCCCACCCCTTTGATAAAGCCAAAGCGCTGGTAGAGGTGATAGCGCTGCCGATGATGCTGGCCAATGCCACCGGCGCGGCATTATTTATGAGCTTTATTCGCGACGCCAAGTTTCGCGCCGAAGAACTGGCTGCCACCATTTCCGACCGGGCGTTACGTATTGCCAGGCGCTGCGTTGGCGTGTTGGAGCAAGGCTTTAACGCCAAGTCGGCCAATACCATTGCTGAGATAGTTAAAGACGAAACCGGGGTGGCGGCGGTGGCCATTACCGACCGGGAACACATTCTGGCCTTTACCGGTATGGGCGCAGACCATCACAAGGTCGGCCGGCCAATATCGTCATCCATTACCTTGGATGCCATCCGTTTTAACCGGGTGGTATTTGCCGATGGCTTATCGACGCCTTATCGCTGCTCTATTCGCGCTGACTGCGAATTGGGCTCGTCACTGGTGGTACCGCTCAAAGGCGAAAAAGAGGTGGTGGGCACCATTAAGCTTTACGAACCCAAGCGCAAGCTGTTTCGAAACCTCAACCGCAGTCTCGGGGTAGGGATAGCGGGGGTTTTATCCAACCAGTTATTGCACGACCAATTACAAGCCAACCGGGCCTTGCTGGCAGAAGCCGAACTTAGGGCACTGGAGGCCAAGGTCAACCCGCATTTCCTTTTTAATAGCCTTAATACGGTGGCGGCGGTGCTGCGCCGCGATGCCAAAAAGGCCCGTGAGCTGATTGTGCATTTGGCCGGCTTTTTGCGCGGTAACCTTGGCCGCCACAGTGTCACCGTTACCCTGGCTGAAGAGTTTGCGCACATCGACCACTACCTGGCCATTGAAAAGGTGCGCTTTGGTGACCGGCTTAGTTACAGCGCCGAACTGGCGGTAGACCTTGAAGGTGAAAAGGTGCCAGCACTTGCGGTGCAAACACTGGTAGAGAACGCCATTAAGCATGGCATTAGCCAGGCCGAGGAGGGCGGTAGTGTCAAATTGGTCGCCGAGCTTGTCGGCCGAGAGGTGCGAATTTTCATTGAAGACAGCGCCGCCAGAGCGCCGGTGAAGAACGACGGCCTTGGCTTAACACTGGTGCGTGAGCGCTTTGCCGCCTTGGGGGTATCCTGTACACTTCAGCTCCACCACGAACCGGGGCAATACACCCGGGCAGAACTGAGTTGGCCAAAAGGGGTGTTGCCATGATCCGGGCATTGTTAGTCGATGACGAACCGCTGGCGCGTGAAGAGCTGGCCGCACTGTTAGAAGAAGTGGGTGGTGTGAAGGTTGTTGGCGAAGCGGGCAATGGTAAAGATGGCCTGTTAAAAGCCCGCGAGTTGGCCCCTGATGTGGTGTTTTTAGATGTGGACATGCCCGGGCTTTCGGGGGTGGAAGTCTCCAGTTTACTGCCTGAGCCGCGTCCGGCCTTGGTGTTTGTGACCGCCCACCAGCAATATGCGCTGGACGCCTTTGACGAAGCCGCCCTTGATTACCTGCTCAAACCCGTTGACCCGGAACGGCTCACCAAAACCATCAAACGCTTGGATAATGTTATTCAGGCGCAAAGTGATGACAGCCCCCTTGAGCGGCTTGCCTGTTATCAAGGCAGTACGGTGCGGCTGGTGGCGCCGAAAGACATCGATTGTGCCTATGTTGATTTGACCGGTACCCAAGTGGTGTCGCAAGGGGAATTGCTGCACTGCCAACTGCCCCTTAAAACCCTTGAAGCCAGGTTGCCGCTACTGCGAGTGCATCGCCAGTACCTGGTTAACCCCGACGCCATTAAAGCTATTGCCATTAAAGACAGCGGCGCCGAAATTGAAACCCACTTTGCCACCAAGGTGCCCGTGTCTCGCCGTTACTTGAAGCTGTTAAAAGAAAAATACCTGTTGCCAATTTAACCGTGACCACTCAGCTTCCGTTTACGACCGCTCAGGAATATTAAAGGTGACGTAAGCGTCAACGGAATATAGGTTCTTCTCAAACAAAAAATAGGAGAACCTTATGCTTTGGTTCCTTCTCGGCGTTGTTACCCTCATCGCCGGATACTTCATCTACGGAAAAATCATCGAGCGTATCTTCGGCATTCGGCCTGCACGGCCAACCCCCGCCATTGCGAATAATGACGGTGTGGACTATGTGCCGATGTCTACCAAGAAGGTGTACCTGGTGCAGCTTCTTAATATTGCTGGCCTTGGCCCTATCTTCGGTCCCATCTTGGGTGCCCTTTACGGTCCCGTTGCTTTGTTGTGGATTGTGCTTGGGTCCATTTTCGCGGGCGCCGTGCATGACTACTTCTCAGGCATGATGTCGGTTCGTGCTGGCGGTGCCTCGGTGCCAACGGTGGTAGGCCGCGAGCTTGGCAAAGGTGCCAAGCATTTTATGAACGGTTTTGCCGTTATCCTGCTGCTGCTTGTCGGGGTGGTATTCACCTTGGGGCCAGCCAAGCTGCTGGGTAACTTGTCAGATACATCAGTACCGGTGTGGGTGGCGATTATCTTCGGCTACTACATGCTGGCCACCATTGTGCCCATTGATAAAATCATCGGCCGCTTTTACCCCATCTTCGGGGCGCTGCTGGTGTTCATGTCTTTTGGTCTGCTGATTGGGCTTATTGTCAGTGGCCACAGCTTCTATTCTTCCGGCGTGAGCCTTGAGAATATGCACCCCAAAGGCCTGCCTATCTGGCCGCTGCTGTTTATTACCATCGCTTGTGGCGCCTTGTCAGGCTTCCACGCTACCCAGTCGCCACTGATGGCGCGCTGCGTTGAAAACGAAAGCAATGGCCGCTTTGTGTTCTACGGCGCCATGATTGGTGAAGGGGTTATTGCCATGATTTGGGCAACCCTTGGCATGTCTTTCTATCACAGCCCTGAAGAGTTGCAGGCTACCTTGGCCTCTGGCGGCCCTTCGGCGGTGGTAAACCAAGTGTCTACCTCCCTGCTGGGTTCGGTGGGCGGCGTACTGGCCATTTTGGGTGTGGTGGTGCTGCCTATTACCTCGGGTGACACCTCTTTTCGCGCTGCCCGGTTAATTTTGTCTGATTTCTTAAACTTTGACCAAAAGCCCATCATCAAGCGCTTGCTGATCGCACTGCCTTTGTTCGCAGTGGGCTTTATTATCAGCAAAATGGATTTTAACGTTATTTGGCGCTACTTCGGTTGGGCCAACCAAATGACAGCGGTGATGATGCTGTGGGCCGCAGCCGCCTGGTTGCATCGCCAGGGTAAATTCCACTGGGTGTGCACCATTCCGGCGGTCTTTATGACCGGGGTGGTGAACGCCTACCTGTTCTCTGCTGATATTGGTTTCCATCTGCCACTGTCGATAGCGGGCCCTATTGGTATTGCCTCATCCTTGGTGGTACTGGCGTGGCTGCTGTTGCGCAAAAAGCCAGAGCTGGTGGACGACGACGAACCGGAATCCCCAACCAGTCAAGCGCTACCCGATAACGCTTGATGTTAAACCGGGCCTAGGCCCGGTTTTCTTTTACCTTTCAAACTGTTTTGGCCAATCTGCAGCATTGAGCACTTGGCCTTCTTCTTTTACCTTCGCCAAGGCGGTGATATCCAGTTGCTGGGTTAGCCACTGGCTACTGGCGGGGATCAGCTCCTGGGATTCGGCCAAAATGCCGTTGTCGGGCAAGCCATAGTCAGGGGCGGTAAAAAAGCCGGCTTTGCCCTGATTTTTAAAGATGGCGGGGGCATAAGGCGCTTCACCAACAATCGGGCTTTGCACCACCAGAGTTTGGTTTTCAAGGGCGCGGGCCTGGCAGCCAATACGTACCCGGTGAAAGCCTGCTAGGGTATCGGTGCAAGAAGGCACCAATATGAGCTCGGCGCCGTGGTCGATAAGGTGGCGCGACAGCATCGGAAACTCCACGTCATAACAAATCTGTACGGCAAATTTCAGGCCGCGAAAATCCAGCACCGAGGGCGGCTCGCCAGGGCTTATCTGCCAGCGCTCGTGTTCAAAGCGGGTCATTATTTGCTTGTCGCTATAGCCTTTTACCTCGCCGCCTTCCAGGTACCAGGCGCGATTAACCACGCGGCCATCGTCTAATTGCCACGGAAAACTGGGGGCAATAATGCCTTTATTAAAGCCCCCCGACAGGGCGCGGTAGGTTTCCACAAAAAGCCCTCGCTGCTGCTGCATGGCATTCAGGCAGCGGCTTAAGCTTTTGGCGATGCGGCCCGGTTGCCAAGCCAGCATTTCAAGGCTGGCATATTCGGGGAACAGTAATAAGTCGCCGTCCGCTTTTGCCACTAACTGCGCTTGCTTGTTGGCCCAATCGGCAAGGGTGCTTGGCTTTTCAACCCGGTACTGACAACTGGCAATACTCACCATGGCTGAACACCGAGATAATTGATTTTCATAGCCTTACCTCCAGCGTTTACAATTGGCTCTCAGCATAAATCCTGGGATCAGTGAATGGCAAAAAGCAGGCGTGGTTTTTTCGGTTGGGTTTGGTTTGTGTTTTGGCGCTTGCTGGTTGTGCTGGCGTTGCTGCTGTTGTTATTGCGCTTTGTCCCGCCACCGACCACCGCCTTTATGCTGCAAAGCCCTTACCCGGTAACCCAGCATTGGGTCAGCATCGACAGCCTGCCGCCACAAATGCCGCTGGCGGTAGTGGCATCTGAAGATCAGCGCTTTCCCAACCATTTCGGTATTGATTTTACCGCCATCAGTAAAGCCATTGACCAGTTTGATGACGGCGATGGCCTGCGCGGCGCCAGTACCATTACCCAGCAAACCGCGAAAAACTTATTGCTGTGGCCAGGGCGCAGCTTTATCCGCAAGGGCCTGGAAGCCGCCTTGGCGGTGAGTCTGGAAGCTATCTGGGGTAAAAAGCGCATTTTAGAGGTGTATTTAAACGTCGCTGAATTTGGTAAAGGCATCTATGGCGTGGAAGCGGCCAGCCGCCACTACTTTGGCAAATCGGCCCGTTATTTAACCACGGATGAAGCCGCCAGATTAGCGGTGTTACTGCCAAGCCCGCGTAGCCGCGACCCTAACCATTTAACCCCTTACCTTCGCCAGCGGGTGAGCTGGGTAGAGCGGCAAATGCGCCAGCTCGGCGGCGGCTATTTAAAAGCGATATTGCAATAAAAAAAGCCCGGCTATTGGCCGGGCGTTTTTTTATGACTTAGTTCGTCATCGCTATGGCTGCTGCTCTGACTTCGTCCCAGTAATCTTGGAAGCGAGCACGGTTGGCAACGTTTGGTTGGGTGCAGGTCAGCACCGTACCGAAAGTATCTGACTCATGGTAGATACTGTAGCCACAGGTGGTCAGGCCAAAAAGTTCTCGGCCGGTCACCGTGAAGATCATTTCCGGATCTTGGTGAAGTTGGTAATTCATATTGATGATGTTGCCATCTGTTGTAGCTGACGCGAGGTGGAATTCACGCAGGCCGTGTATACCGCCTAATACCCAGGCATCATTCATCTGGATACTCCAGTTTGCATCCCGGAGGATGCTTCCCCTGCCTGTGGTATTGGTGGCGCCAAGGTTGTTTATTTCAGCATTGCCAAGGGCATTGAGCCGGCCCATGGCGAGCATATTGAGGTCGGCGTCTCTGGCGTTTTGATATACCTGCCAGCATCGGTTTGCATGAACAAACTGATTAGCGGCTGGCAGCCGGGGTAAAATATCCACAAAAAATTGTGCAAAGTTGTTATACATAAATCGCTCCTTGATGTGTGTTGGGCATGTCCATTGCCTGACTCTGATTTTTCGCACTCAGATAACAGTAGGGGAATTTGAGGGTTGTTCCTGCATGACGCCAGTTTTTTTGTTTTAGTTTGAAGCGAGCACACAAAAAACGGCTTTCAGCGAAAAGTTGGCACAAAAAAAAGCCCGGCTATTGGCCGGGCAGGGGTTATTGACGCTGCGCTGCCGTTAGCGGTTCACCTTCTTTGGGTAACCTGGCTTTTTTGCGGTAATGCTGGGGTTTTACGCCAAACAGCTCACCGAGGGTGGCGGCGACAAAGATAGACGACCAAGTGCCGACCATTATTCCCACAAACAGGGTGAGGGCGAAGCCAAAAAGCGGCGGGCCGCCGAGCAGTAAAATGGCGCCAGCCGTAAAAAGCGTGGTACCAGAGGTAACCAAGGTACGGGAAAAGGTAGAACGGATAGCGTTATCAACGCAGCGCGCCACCGGCATTTTTTGGCGGCGGCCCAGGTATTCACGCAGCCTGTCGGCCACCACAATAGAGTCGTTCACCGAATAGCCCATCACCGCCAACAGGGCGGCCAGTACCGTTAAGTCAAAGCTAAAACCACATAGCGAAAACACCCCGAGTACCAAGATAATATCGTGCAGCAGTGCCAGTAAGGCCCCGGTTGCCAGCCGCCATTCAAAGCGCAAGGCAAGGTAGGCGAGAATGCCAAGGGCGCGCGGTGGCAGGGGCTGCATCGCCTTAAATCTTCGCTATTTATTTTTTGCGCTGGCTTCAAGGTGGCGTTTTAGCGCGGCGGCAAGTATTTGTGGGCTTAACAGCTGCGGCAAAATATGTGGCGCACCTTGCTGGTCGTAGAGCACATAAAGTGGCACCGTGGTGCGGTGAAACCCGGCCAAAAAACGGCGAATCACCGGGCTCTGACTAGTCCCGTCACCTTTAAGGTAAGTCACATCATACAGCGCGAAAAGGGCGCGGGTTTCTTCACTTGATAAGGTGGTACTTTCGTTCACTTTGCAGCTAATGCACCAATCGGCGGTGATGTTGACCAGTACCGGCCGGTGCTGGCTTAAGCGCGTTTTCAAGGTCGATTCATCAAAGGCTAGCGACTGTGGCGGTGAGGCCTGGTGCCAAAGTGGCAAAAGCGCGACAACCAGCATCGGTAGCCACGCCAGCCACCGACAAAGCCGCCATGGCAGCAGCCAAATAGCAACACCCACTACCCAGGTTGCCAGAAGACCAAAGGCTTGGCCATTGAGGTTGTTGAGTACCCAAAGTAGCCAAATGGCACTCAGTAGCAATGGCAAGGCCAACACCACATAGGCTTTTGTTATCCACGGCCCCGGTTTGGGTAGCCGGCTATGAAGAGCGGGCAGCTTATTAAGTAGCAGCATTGGCAATGCAAAGCCGACCCCAAGTGCGCTGCACACCGCTAGCAGTGGCCACAGACTTTGGGTGAGATCAATGCCTGGGTTGGGCAGTAAAGCCGTGCTGGGGCTTGCCACGACAACGGCCAGCAAGCCGGTTAAAAACGACGCCAGCGGTTGCTGGCGCAGTAGCCGCTGGCTAACGCCTTTAAAGGCGTTCCGGCCTACTTTACCGATAAGCCCCAACCCGAGGATGGCAAAAATACTGGCCTGCAAAGCGACCCATACCGGGGATCGCCAGTTAAAACCCCAGTCTGGCGCTTCGCTGCCTTGGTGTAGTAACCACAGCGTAAGGGTAAGAGCCCACAGGCTAATCAGTACCCCGGCAAGATAGCCAAAGCCCGGGTCTCTTTTACATTTCAGCGCCTTAATAACCAGTACCGGCAATACCCAAGGCACAAGGTTAAGCACAAGCCCGCCAGCAAAAGCCATAAGGCAGATAAGCCAAAGGCTTGGGTAACGGGCGGCAGTGTCGGATGCGGCCATGGTAACCAGTAAGGCTTGGTCGGGGGTAGTCAGCAGCACCTTGGGAGCGGTAGGCAGTTGGTTGAAATAGGGGCTTTTGGGTAAGGATATCAGCAAGGTATCGCCTTGCCATATTTGTTGTGGTTGGGCGTTGTTATCCACCAAGTTGTTGCTGGTAACAAAGACTTGCGTGGGTTGGCCTGCCAGCTCAGGCACCTTTAGCGAAAAGGACACCACGTCTTTTTCGATTTGCATTTTGCCCCTGCCAGGCAAAGGCGACGGCAGCTTTGCCAATGCCTCGGCAAAAAAGCCGCTGTTGGCGCTTTGAATAGCGCTGCCAGCGGTAAGCGGCAGGGTTAATAGCGCCTTTTCTGGCAGGCAGGTTTCTTGGCAGACCAGCCAAGACAGCTTGGCTTTTAGGGTTAGATTGCTGGCGTTTTCGGGGGGCGTAAGTTGCACCAGCAGGCTTGATGGACCCTCGAAACCGAAATGTGTTTTGCCCGCTATGGTAATGGTTTTCGGCACTTGCCAATGGATAGCACCCGCTTTCCAACCATCAGGCAGCTGCCAATCAAGATGCGGAGCAAAGCCCCAGTTGCCAGGGTTTTGCCAATGGGTGTACCAGTGCGCATCAGGACGAAAATGCACCGCAACCCAAAAGGATTTACCGGGGACAAAGGTGCTTAGGTTGGCTTTGAGAGCAACAGTGGTATGCGGGCGGTTGATTGGCTCTGCCTGGCTGGCACCGCTCAGCAACAGCAGTAGGCAAAAAAGGAAGTGAAGGGCAGGCCGCATCGGGTCCTCGGCAAAGACAAAATCAGCATTGACAGGGTATCAGAGCGACACAATATCTCGCCTTGTCATAACAGTGCTTACTTAGCTAGGTGCTGCCTGGTTAAGCCAGTAGTAATCAACCCCGGCGTGTTGGGCGTAACGGTTGTCTTTTATAAAGCCTAAGCGCTGATAGCAGCGCACGGCGGCTTGGTTGCCTGGGTAAACATTAAGGCCAAAGGCCGTGGTGGGGGCGGTACTGAGCAGTGCCCGCACCCATTGGTTACCCAAACCATAACCGCGAAAGTCGGGGCGGATAATTAACCTGGACAGGTGCAAGCGGCCATGGCGAGGGGCGATTTGCCCAAAGGCGACCCATTGCTCGTTCACAAAACCAGCATAGCTTTGCCCTTCCTTAAAGCCTAAATCGGCCAGTTCAAACCCCGCCTTAAGGTTTGGGCCGGCCCAGCGTTCCAAGGCTTGCGGGCCTTGCAGCCAGCTTTCCAGAGTGCGGCACAACGAAGGGCTGGCAAGGAGTGAAGAAAGGACTAAGGTCACGGTATAGAAAGGCCTGTAATGAGAGGCGAGGTAACATCATGGCGGTCTTTGCCGGGAATGACAACGGCCTAGAGAGGGAATAAAAAAGGGTGCCAATGGCACCCTTTTTTAACTATGGGTGGTTAGGTAGAGCGTCTTTTAAACAGGTGACATCCTTACAAAACTGATGTTCTTTTCCTTTAATCACCGTTACGGCACCTTCTTCACGGGGCCAGTCTTTGGTGACATCACCTTCTTGGTCAACCACTATCCTAAACGGGTATTTTTTCATCTTTGGCTTGGCAAAGAGTTTGTAAACCAAACCGGGCATCTTCGATATATCGGCGACATAGAGCACACCGGCTTTGGCCATGGTGTCCGCTTTATCTTTGCCAAAGGCCTCTTTGATGAGGTCGTTGGCGTCCATGTCGGCGGCGAAATAAATGGCTTTGGCATCCCCAGGAACCTGAGTTTTGCGATCAAACTGGTCATTTAAGGTAGCGGCCTGGGCAGCCAGGCTGAAAAGGGCTACCAGAAACAAGCAACTGGCACGCATAGGTTCTCCTTATTAAACAAACTACTTAGAGATTAACTCTGCATAAATGACCATGGCGTTTAATCAGGGTCAAGTAACTTTGCTTAAAGGTGGAAGCCAGAACCCATAAAAAAAGACCGGCAAGCCTTATTGACGGTTGGGGCTTACCGGGTCCAGGGAGAGAACTTAAAAATGCACGGGTATCGCTTGCCGTGCATTTTTTATGACCGGAGCATCGTTAATAAGTTCATTTATTGACATCAAAACTTTTGTGTTTGTTTTTTAGCCGGTTAGATAAGCTTCTTGACAAGTCCGATGAGTAAACATAAATTTTAAACACCTGTTTGATACTGGTGTTTGCCATGACCCGTCGCCCCGATACCAAAACCCGGATCCTTGATGTAGCTGAGCAGCTGTTTGCCGAGCATGGCTTTAACGACACCTCCTTGCGTCTTATTACCTCTGAAGCGGAAGTCAATTTGGCCTCCGTGAACTACCATTTTGGTTCAAAAAAGGCCCTGATCCAGGCGGTGATCGCTCGCTATTTGGATGCCTTTATGCCGGCCTTAAAGGCAGAAATGGACGGGCAATTCGCTAAAGAGCAGGTGCAGATGCAAGAGGTGTTTGGCGCTTTTATCGGACCGCTGTTGGCGTTGGGGGAGTTTCGGCCCGGCGGTACCGGCACTTTTATGCAGCTGTTGGGCCGTGGCTACACAGAGAAACAGGGGCACCTTCGCCGTTTTATCACCAGTCAATACGGTGAGGCGTTGGGGGCTTTTATGGCGGTTGTAAAAAAAGCGACACCAGGCATCCCCGACAACGAGGTGTTCTGGCGGTTGCATTTTACCCTGGGCACCGTGGTGTTCACCATGGCGTCCAGTATGGCGCTGACTGAAATTGCCGAAAGCGATTTTGGTGAGCAAAACAGTATTGAAAGCCTCATCCACAGGCTGGTGCCGTACCTTGCTTCAGCAATGACAGCGCCATTGCCCGCGGCTGTGGGTAATTCACAAGATGCAGCTTAACCAATAAAGAGGAAAGGAAAATGGTATTCCTGTTGCTGATCCTGGTGGCGCTTGCCGTGATCCTCGGGGTCCCGGATATCCGCCGCAATCTCATCACTAAACCCATCTTTGGCATCTTCAAAAAGATCTTGCCGCCATTATCGCAAACCGAAAGGGAAGCGATGGAAGCGGGGGATGTTTGGTGGGATGGCGACTTGTTCCGTGGCAAACCTGACTGGAAAAAGCTACTGGACACCAAACGTTCCGAACTCACCAGCGATGAGCAGGCCTTCTTGGACAACCAAGTTGAGACACTGCTTAAGATGCTGGATGATTACAAAATTGTTCATGAAACCAAAGACATGCCTAAGGAAGTGTGGGACTTCCTGAAAAAAGAAGGCTTCTTTGCCATGATCATCCCCAAATCCTTTGGGGGCCGTGAATTTTCGGCGGTGGCCAACTCGACCATCGTCTCGCGTATTGCCACTCGCTCGCTGTCTTGTGCGGTCACCGTTATGGTGCCTAACTCTCTGGGCCCGGGTGAGCTGTTGATGCACTACGGTACCGACGAGCAAAAAGACCGCTGGTTACCGGGTTTGGCTAACGGTACCGAAGTGCCCTGTTTTGCCCTGACTGGCCCGGAAGCGGGGTCTGATGCTGGGGCAATTCCTGACGAAGGTATTGTTTGCAAAGGCGAATTTGAAGGCAAAGAAGTGCTTGGCATCCGCCTTAACTGGAACAAGCGCTACATTACTCTGGCGCCGGTTGCCACCGTGCTGGGGCTGGCCTTTAAGCTCAAAGATCCTGAAGGCCTGTTGGGTGATAAAAAAGAGCTGGGTATTACCTGCGCCCTTATTCCGACCAGTCACCCCGGGGTGCGTGTTGGCGACCGTCACTTCCCGCTGGGCTTGGCGTTTATGAATGGCCCCACCTTTGGTGAGAATGTCTTTATTCCTATCGACTGGATCATTGGCGGCCCTGACTTTGCTGGCCGTGGCTGGCGGATGCTGGTGGAATGTTTATCAGCAGGCCGGGGTATTTCCCTGCCGGCCCTTGGCACCGCTACTGGCCATGTATCAGCGCGTATGACCGGGGCTTATGCCTATGTACGCCGTCAGTTTGGCCTGTCTATTGGTCGCTTCGAAGGTATTCAAGAAGCCATGGCCGAGATTGGTGCCGACACCTATGTGCTGGAATCGAGCCGCCGCCTGACGGTAACGGCCTTGGATATGGGCCTCAGCCCGTCGGTTATCACCGCCATTGCCAAGTACCACATGACCGAGCGGGCCCGTAAGGTGCTGGACCACGCCATGGACATTCATGCCGGTAAAGGTATTCAGTTCGGCCCGCAAAACTACCTTGGCCACGGCTATTTGGGTATTCCGGTGGCAATCACTGTTGAAGGCGCCAATATCCTGACCCGTAACTTGATGATCTTTGGTCAGGGTGCGACCCGTTGCCACCCTTACGTTTTTGCTGAAATGGAAGCGGCGGCTAACCCCGATGCCAGTGAAGGTTTGAAAGCCTTCGATAAACTGCTGGTTAAACATATCGGCTTTGGCATGGGCAACTTCTTTGGCTCCTTGTTCCAAGGCCTTACCGGCGCTGCCTTTAATAAAGCGCCTGTCTCTGGCGAAACAGCGCGTTACTACAAGCAGCTGTCACGGATGTCGAAAGGCCTGGCACTGTGCGCGGATATCTCCATGCTGATGCTGGGCGGCGATCTGAAACGTCGCGAGCGTTTGTCAGCGCGGTTAGGCGATGTGCTTTCCAGCCTTTATTTGGCGTCAGCCGTGCTTAAACGCTATGAAGACGAAGGCCGCCAGGTTGCCGATTTGCCTTACGTGCATTACAGCCTGCAAAAGCTGCTGCATGAAATTGGCGTTGCCTTTGACGGCTTCTTTGCCAACTTCGACAGTCGCTTTATGGCGGCAGTACTTAAACGCGCTATCTTCCCGTTCGGTAATCACTACAAAATGCCGTCCGACAAGATTGGCGAGCAAATTGCCGCGGCGCTGATGCAACCGGGTGTGGCCCGTGACCGTTTGACCCATTTGGTGTTCATTCCCGATGAAGAGAACGACGCCATGGGCGTAATGGAACGTGCCTTCCTGGCGATGGTAGGGGCTGCCGGCATTGAGAAAAAAATCATCAAGGCCCAGCGCGCCGGCACCATTGCCAAGCGTATTCCCTTCAACCAAGCCATTGAACTGGCCCTGGAAGCGGCGGTCATTAGCCAGGAAGAAGCTGAGCAAATTCGCCACGCCGAAGCACTGCGCTACCAAGCTATTCAGGTTGACCATTTCGCCCCTGGCGTGTTGGAAGGCCAGGGTGTGTCCTCCGAGGGGGCAAGCCCGTCTAGTGCGGCGTAACGCCACTTGTTGTTAAAAGGCCGCCTACGGGCGGCCTTTTTGTTGCCCTGTGTTTAAGCAAAGCCTTGGTATACTGGCGAAAAGTTTGTTCAGGAGGCCCGGATGGCCCAGCTGTTAATTGATCTGCGCTCCACCACTCTTAGCCATGACGAACGCCAATGGTTGGCAGACCCTGCCTGCGCGGGCCTGATTTTATTTAGCCGAAATTACGACAACCCTGAGCAGCTTAAACAACTGATCTTGGACTGCCGCACCGCCGCCGGTAAGCCAATCTTAGTGACCGTTGACCACGAAGGTGGCCGGGTACAACGCTTTCGCCGCGGCTTTAGCCGCTTGCCCGCCGCCGGTAGCTTGCTTGCCCTGGCCGGCAACAACCAGGTGGTTGCCCAATACTTGGCGTGGTGCTGCGGCCTGGTGATGGCAGCAGAGCTTATCGAGGTCGGTGTCGATTTGAGTTTTGCGCCAGTGCTGGATTTGGGCGTAAACCAAAGTGTTATTGGTGACAGAGCCTTCGGCGCTGACATTGCTACCGTTACCCAATTGGCACGGGCCTACGCTAAAGGCATGGAAGCGGCGGGGATGGCCAGCTGCGCCAAGCATTACCCGGGCCACGGCCAGGTAAAAGAAGACACCCACCTGCACCAAGCTGTTGACCCAAGGCCGTTGGCAGACATTGCAGCCCTTGACGAACAACCCTTTAAAATACTCATCAAAGAAGGGATTCTCGATGCTGTTATGCCAGCGCATGTAATTTACCCGGCGCTAGACAATAAGCCGGCGTCGTCTTCGGCCAAGTGGTTAAAATACCGCTTAAAAGGTGAGCTTGCCTTCAGTGGCTTGCTGTTTTCCGATGATTTGAGCATGAAAGGTGCCCACAGTCTGGGTAGCCCTGCCGAAAGGGCGTTAGCGGCCAGTGATGCAGGCTGCGATCTTTTATTGTGTTGTAACGAACCGGCCAATCATCCCGCTATTTTACAGGCCTTGGCCGGGCAAGGGGCGGTTGAGTTTAATGCCTTAAGGGCAGGGGCGATGCAGGTTAGCGCCCAGACTTTGGCCCGGGCTCAGTCATTGTTGGTTTCTATTACTAAGCCAGTTGCTTGATTGCGGGCTTGAAACAGCGCGCCATCGGCCATGTCTATCAGCTTGTCGTATGGCAGCGCCTCTTTAAATTTTAAACAAAAGCCGCCAACGCGGACCTTAAGCGGGGCTGCGGCGACTTTTAGGTCAGTCATCAAGGCGCTGACCAAGGTGTTAATGGCTTGGGGGCCGGTGCCCGCCACGGCCACCATCAATAACCGGGTTGAAAGCTGCACAAAAAGCGTATCCGGCATGCCATGGCTGATAGTGGCGCGCAGCTCGGCTAACTGCGGTTCGGTGATAGGCTCCTGGCCCGAAAATTCCCATAACAACACCGTTAAATAGCTACCGGCCTGGGCCTGCTGGTCCGCCATAGCAGCAAGGGCGGTTTTGCCGCGTTTTTCGTCCTGCCAAAGGCTGTGTTTTTTGCGCTGCCACTCAATGGGGGTAAACAGCTGTGTGGCCTGTTGGCGCACCAGTAGCGCGGCAACAAAAGAGGTAAAGCGGTGCAGATGGGTGAAGTATTTTTCCATCCACACTTTGTCTATGTTGCCCGTCACCATTAACGCGCCGCGATTAAGGCCCTGATCTTTTAGCGGCAGTGCCAAAACGCCAGCCTCTTGGTCGTAAAAATGTTGGCCATCACGCAGCACTTGTTGTGCTTGCAGCGTGCTCCAAAGCGGCCAAACCTGCTCGGACGTGGGCCAATGGGCTTTTACTAACACCTGCTCAAACAAGGTAACGCTCTTTACCCCAAGCTGGCGGCCAATCAGGGTAACGGCTTGCTGCAGGCCGCGGTCGAGCTTTTCATAAGGCTGCTCCAGCAGGTTGGCGGCCAACTCGCCCATCATAATCGCCAGGTCGTTTTCCTGGCGCAGCGCCTGGGTTTGTTCTGCCACCTCTTTTTCTAGCAGCTGGTGCTGGTTATCGAGCTGCGCTTTTGACTCAGCCAGTGCTGACAGCTGCTGCTCACGCTCGGCTGATAACTGATTAAGGGCGTTAATCAGGGTGCTGAGCTCGTCATTTCGCTGCGGTTTACGGGCCAGGGTAAAGCGGCTTTTATGGTCTTTTATTTGCCCGGAAATATCTTCAAGGTGACGGGTTATCATGCGGTTAACCAACACCACCAACAGCATCGATACCAAAAAGGTTCTCACCCCCTGCGAGAGTACCAACACCTCGGCGTGTTGCCACAGTTCGTCATAGATACGCTGGTAGCTCACGCCAATATCCAGTTGCCCAAGCTCCTGGCCGCCGCGGCGCACCGGGATCACAATGCTGTTATCACGGGTGTTGGGATGGCCGATGGTGGTAATGGAGCCTTCGCTGGTTACCAGGCGTGCCGACACCACATCCGGAATGCGGGTGATACCCAAAAGCTGCAGCTCAAGCTGCGGTTGGTCAAGGTCCCATACTGCCTGTTGAAGGGCGGGCATGACGGTGGTTTCTACACGTTTTACCCGTTGCTGTAGTTCTGACATTTCCTGGTCATAGCGGGCATAGAGATTAACCAGCACAAACAGCAGTGTCAGCACCGAAGAGTAGAGCATGACTGTCCACAAAAAACGGGTACCCAGCGGAACGCGCTTTAGGCTCATGGTGTGGCTCTCAGTTGCAATTCAAAGTGGTGAGGACCTTGGTAGGGGGTATGCACTTTACTCATGGCTCGGAAGTTTACCTTTGACCAATCCTGTGATGCCACCATGTTAAAAAGCGGTGTGCCGGGGATCAGTAAATGATAAAGCGGCAGGTGGAGCACGAGGCCATCGTCGTTGGCAAAGTCAAAGCCATTTTGGTAATCAACCAATAAGGCCAGTGCTAAACCCGGTGCCATAAAGGCGCCGCCGGCCAAGGCCGAGATCTCGCCGGAGCGGCGCAGCCTTAACGCTTTTGCCGAGCTGGCAAAGGTACCGACTAAAACGTCTTTGCCCGGTTCAAGGCCGGCTTGGCGTAGGGCATCGATAGCCCCAAAGGCCATGTTGTCATCCGCGGTCCAGACCACGCGCAGATCAGGGTAAAGGCCCAACAGCTGCATCATTTGCCGGTTAGCTCTGGCTTGTTGCCAAAAGCCATAGCGCAGCGCCATGAGTTTTAGTTTGTGGTGGGTTCGGGTGGCCCATAACAAACCGGCTTGGCGATTAAGGCCCGCCGGGGTTGAGCGGTCACCGGCGATGGCAACCAAGGGCACCGTTTTTTTATCGGGGAGCATACCAGAGAGGGCGCTGGTTAATTGCTGCCCGGCTTGCAGGTTGTCTGGCACCAAGATGCCTAGCCAATAAGGGTAGCGCTGGCGTGGTACGCCCAGCTTTTGCTGCTGGCGCTGATCTAAGTCGTTCAACACCAGCATAATGGGGATCTTGGCGGCATTGAATTTTTTAACCAGCTCAACCCCAAGGCCATTCTCGTTAACGGCTAACACGTAATCGGGCGGGTTGGGCCGCTGGATGAGCCAATCGGCGAGGTCGAGCATTTTTTTCTCATCACGGTCGCAATGTACAATTTCAACCTGCACATCCAGATCGCTGGCGGCTGCAATCAGAAAGCTGTCGACATTTTCCCAATAAGGCTCGTTGGCATAACCGGGGCTCAAAAACGCCACCCGGGTTACCGCATGTGCACCCAGAGAAATGCTAAAGAGGATGAAAACAAGAACAAACCGCGCCATGGCAACCCTTTTTTATTTACAGGCATTTTACATACATGCCTCGCCGCTAAAAGCGCCATTCCTTTGTTTATTCAGAATGATTTTACCTTTGTTTAAAAAAAGCGCCTCGAGAGGCGCTTTTCTTGAATCGTGACTATTTGACCGGTCTTATTTGCATCAACACACCCATGGCGGGGTGGTCAAAGTAATGCCATTCGCCACTTTTAAGGCGGCGCTTTTGGCGAAGGGTTTTCACCAAAAGCGGTTTGCCATCGCCCTGCACGGTTTTTAAATCAAGGGCCATGTCCACCAACAGGTAGTGATCTAACGCCACCTGAATTTCACCGCTAAGCTCCGGCACCATGGCGGGTACGTTAAGGGTTTGGGTATTGGCAGGCATATCGCCGCTTACCTGGCCTTCAGGCTCGGCTGGCGCCGCCACGTTTTGGCTGGCAGCATCCGTTACAACCGGGGACGTGGCTTGCTGTAAGGTGCTTGACGACACCGGCGCTGACAGCACATAACCGCCCAAATCTCGGCCCGCTTCAATGGCCATCGGCTGAGTATAAAGCGGCTGTTTGGGGGCTAGGCGCCAACCGGTATGCAGCAGCACCCGCCCGCCGGGCAAATTGGCTAATTTGCTGGCGGCATCGTCGAGTTTGAGCTCGTCGCTGGTGAGAAGGCGCGGCAGGCTGGTGTCATCGCTGCTGGTGCCCACAATGGTGGTTGGGATCTGGCTGCAAGGCGGCGGGCACTGCGCGCTAATGGCATTAACCAGCAGCGGGTTGGTTTTGTCGGTGGGCAGCGGCCGTGGCGGCCAGGTTTCGGTACTGTTGTCCTGGCGGGCGATGATCACCACTTCAACGTCAAATACTGACGCGGCAGCCAATACTTGGGTGGAAACGACCATCGCTGCCAGTAGCAGCGCTCCCTTAAGCAGCTTTTGCATGTTGTGCCAGATCCTCCAGAAGTTGCTGCACGTCACCCAGGCGTTTAGCCGGTTCATCCAATTGTTTCATAACCTTAAATCGGCTGGGGCCATCGAGGCGATAGAGTGACGGTTTTTGTTGTAAAAGGCTAATCAGATAACCCGGGTCAACCGAGGTTTGTTCAGAAAAGTCGATACTGATACCGCTTTTGGCTGAGGCTTCTACCCGGCTTAGGCCAAGGCGGTTGGCCTGCAGGCGCAGTTCGGTAACCGCCAGCAGGTTTTTGGCGGCATCAGGCAACAGACCAAAGCGGTCAATCAGTTCGACGTTTAGCTCTCTTAGCTCGTCACTGTCTTGGGCCGAAGCAATGCGCTTATAAAGCTGCAGGCGGGTACCCACATCGGCAATGTAGTCGGCCGGCAGCAGCGCTGGCAGGCGCAGGTCAACTTCACACTGGTTAGCCAGCACGCCGGTAAGGCTTGGCTCTTTACCGGCTTTTAAGGCCTCAACGGCCTCATCGAGCATATCCATGTAAAGATCAAAGCCAATGGCGGCAATTTGGCCACTTTGCTCGTCGCCCAGCAGTTCCCCGGCGCCGCGAATTTCCAAATCCTGGGTGGCCAGTAAAAAGCCCGCGCCCAAGGCTTCCAGCGACGAAATGGCGTCCAGGCGCTTAACGGCGTCTTTGGTCATGCGTTTGGGGTTAGGGGTCATCAGGTAGGCATAAGCCTGGTGATGGGAACGGCCCACCCGGCCCCGCAACTGGTGCAGCTGCGCCAAGCCCAGGTTATCGGCCCTGTCCATAATAATGGTGTTGGCGGTGGGCACATCGATACCGGTTTCAATAATGGTGGTACAGACCAAGAGGTTATGGCGCTGGTGGTAAAAGTCTGCCATGACTTTTTCCAGTTCGCGCTCACGCATTTGGCCGTGGGCAATGGAGATCCGTGCTTCAGGCACCAGCTCTTCGAGCATCTTGGCGGTGTCTTCAATGGTATCGACTTCGTTGTGCAGGAAATACACCTGGCCGCCGCGGCGAATTTCCCTCAGCACCGCTTCGCGTACCAGGGCTTTGTCGAACTCGCGCACAAAGGTTTTAATGGCCAAACGCCGTGCCGGCGCTGTGGCAATAATCGATAAATCACGCATGCCCGACATCGCCATATTAAGGGTGCGAGGAATAGGGGTGGCGGTAAGGGTAAGAATATCCACTTCGGCGCGCAGCTTTTTAATGCTGTCTTTTTGGCGTACCCCAAAGCGGTGTTCTTCATCGACAATCAGCAGCCCCAGCTGCTTAAAGCTAACGTCTTTTTGCAGCAGCTTATGGGTGCCAATCAGAATATCAACCTTACCTTCGGCGGCGTCTTTTAAAATGGCCTTTTGCTCGGCGGCGCTTTGGAAGCGGGATATGGCTTCAATACGCACCGGCACATCGGCGAAGCGATCGCGAAAGTTTTCAAAATGCTGCTGCGCCAGCAAGGTGGTGGGCACCAATACCGCCACCTGGCGATTGTTCGATACCGCAATATAGGCCGCACGCATCGCCACTTCGGTTTTGCCAAAGCCAACATCGCCACAAACCAGGCGGTCCATGGCTTTTTTGCTGGTCATGTCGCGAATAACAGCATCAATAGCATCTTGCTGGTCGTCGGTTTCTTCAAACGGGAAACCGGCGGCAAAGGCGCTGTAACCTTCTTCGTCGTAGTGAAAGGCAAAGCCGGGTTTGGCTTCACGCCGGGCGTAAACATCCAGCAGCTCGGCCGCTACATCCCGCACTTTTTCGGCGGCTTTGCGGCGGGCTTTTTCCCAGGTTTCACCCCCTAACCGGTGCAGCGGCGGCTCTTCGGCGCCGGCGTAACGGCTAATAAGGTTAAGGGAGGACACCGGCACATAAAGCTTGTCGCCCTTGGCGTATTCGAGCATGAGAAATTCGGTATCAATGCCGCCTGCGCTTAAGGTTTCAAGGCCCATATAAAGGCCGACACCGTGTTGGCGGTGCACCACGCTTTGGCCAATGGAAAGCTCGGCAAGGTTACGAATAATGGCGTCGGTGTTGATGCCATCTTCACTTTTTTTGCGGCGTTTGCGCTGCACCACCCTTGGGCCGGTTAGCACCGCTTCGGGCACCAGTTTTAAGGTGTGGCCCTGATAGAGGACAATACAGCCTGCCTCGAGTGGTGCCACCAAAATACCGTGTTGTGTTTGGGGGCCGCCAAGCCAGTCATCGAGCTTTTTAATACGTAACGGCTGAATACCGGCTTTGGCCAGTAGCACCGCCAAGGCCTCACGGCGGCCCTCTGATTCCGCCACAAACAGCACCGCTCTGGCATCGCTTGCTAGCCAGTCAGTGAGCTTGTGCAGTGGCTTTTCACTTTTGGCATCAATGGCCAGTTCTGGCAAGGGCAGGGCGCCGGCATCATGCTGGCCGCCTTTGCCTTCCACTTTGTCCCCTTGATGCAGCGCCAGCCGCGGGTAGTGGTTGAGTTCGCTAAAACAAGCTGCCGGCTCTAAATAGAGCGTTTTCGGGGCAAGAATGGGCCGCAGCCGGTCATGGCGGCGCTCCTCGAAACGGTATTCTAAATCGGCCCAGAAGGCGGCCATGGCGCTTTCTAGGTCGCCAATGGTCAGCACTTGGCTGGCGTCTGGCAGGTAATCAAACAGGGTGGCGGTGTCGTCGAAAAAGAGCGGCAGGTAATATTCAATGCCTGGTGGTTGCTGGCCCTTGGACACTTGCTGATATAAGGACTCTGGCGCCATCGGCGCATCAAAACGCGCCCGAAAATTTTTGCGAAATCGCTCAATGCCAATATCGGTTAACGGAAACTCGTGACCAGGCAACAGGCGAATGTCATCGACTTCGCCGGTGGAGCGTTGCGATTCGGGGTCAAAGCGGCGCAGGCTGTCGACTTCGTCGTCAAAAAAATCGACCCGATAAGGGCTGGACTCACCCATGGGGTAGAGGTCAATCAGGCCGCCGCGTACGGCGAACTCGCCGTGTTCCATTACCTGTTCAACCAGGCGATAACCGGCGCCAACCAATTGGTCGCGCAGGGTTTCCAGTGGCCGGATATCACCTTTTTTAAGGAGCAAGGTTGCGCCATCCACATAACCACGCGGGGCAATGCGGCCAAGCAAGGTTGTGACCGGCAACACCATGATGCCACTTTGCTTGCGGGGCAGCTGGTAAAGGGCGGTTAAGCGCGCGGAAATAATGTCTTGGTGTGGCGAGAAGTTGTCGTAGGGCAGGGTTTCCCAGTCGGGGAACAGCTGCACATCGTCATTAAAGGTGCTTAATGCTTCGACCAAACGGTTGGCACTGGGGCTGTCGCTGGTCACCAGCAGGGTAAAACCCCGGTGACGTTTTGCCGCGTCTAAAATGGCCAGTATTTGCGCGTCGCCAGCCAGGTTCAGCCAATGTTGACGGTCGCCGCTACGCTCTGGCAGTGCCAGTAGATCCAGTGCCTTCATTACGTCCTGTCTTGTTCAATCACTTAATTATGCAGACCGGGGCCGCTATGAGCCCCGGTTTATCAATCGCGGTAAAGTTTCAGCAAATCGCCGTAATGGTCAACCCGGCGGTCGCGAAGGTAGGGCCACCAACGCCGCACCGACTCGCTACGCGCTAAATCAACTGGCACCACCACACTGAGTTCAGACTCGGTGTCGGCTTCAAACAAAAACTCACCTTGCGGCCCTGCGACAAAGCTGGTGCCCCAAAATTCGGTGCCAGGGCCACCGGCCGGATCTGCCTCGTGGCCAACCCGGTTGACCGCGACCACCGGCAGGCCATTAGCAATGGCGTGGCTGCGCTGAATGGTGACCCAGGCATCGCGCTGACGGTTTTGCTCGGCTTCGTCGTCGTCCGGGTTCCAGCCTATGGCGGTGGGGTAAATCAGCAGTTCGGCGCCGCTCATGGCCATCAGCCTTGCTGCTTCCGGGAACCACTGATCCCAGCACACTAAAATGCCCAGTTTACCCACTGACGTTTGAATAGGCTCAAAACCCATATCACCGGGCGTAAAGTAAAACTTCTCGTAAAAACCCGGGTCGTCAGGGATATGCATCTTGCGGTATTTTCCGGCAATAGAACCATCGCTTTCCAGCACCACGGCGGTATTGTGATAAAGGCCGGGGGCACGTTTTTCAAAGAGGCTGGTGACAATCACAATGCCCAGTTCTTTGGCCAGGGCGCCGAACAGTTCGGTGCTGGGGCCGGGAATGGGTTCAGCCAAATCAAAAAGGTCGGTGCTTTCTACCTGGCAAAAATAGAGGCTGCGGTGCAGCTCTTGCAGCACCACCAGCTTGGCGCCGTTCTCGGCGGCATCCGTAATGCCTTCAATGGATTTGGCCAGGTTTTGTTGCAAATCGCCGCTGCAAGCGTGTTGCACCAAGCCCACATTCAGGGTGCTCATAGTTCTACTCCCGGCGGCAGCAGGCTGAGGGTGCCTTGCGGCATTTGCATGGTGACACAATGCAGGCTGCCGTGTTGTTTAATCAGTGGCAGGCAGTTAAGCCCGACGATGTCAAAGCCGGGGAAGGCTTCGTTAATGGCGGCAAGGGCTTCTTCGTCGCGGTCGTCATTGTAGACAGGAACCAACACCGCGCCGTTACAAATCAAAAAGTTGGCGTAGGTGGCGGGCAGGCGCTGGCCTTCGTCGTCGTACACTTCAAAGGGCCAGGGCAGTGGCACCAGCTTGTAAGGTTTACCGTCGGCGTCGGTCATGGCTTCGAGCTCGGCTTCCATTTTTTGAAACGCCTCGAAGTGCTCGTCTTGCTCGTCATCGCATTTTACGTAGGCAATGACGTTATTAGGGCAAAGCCGCGCCAGGGTGTCGATGTGGCTGTCGGTGTCGTCACCGGCTAAGTAACCGTGGTTAAGCCAGTTGATTTTCTCGGCGCCAAAGTCGGCTTTCAGCTGCGCTTCTATTTCTGCTTTTGAAAACTGCGGGTTGCGGTTGGGGTTCAAAAGACACTCGCTGGTGGCCAGCAAGGTACGGTCACCGTCGAATTCGATAGCGCCGCCTTCCAGTACCAGTGATTTTTTCTCCACCGGTACCGCAAAGGCGCCTTGTTGATTTAGGCGCTGGGTAATTTGGTTATCGAGGCTGGCGTCGAACTTATTGCCCCAGCCGGTAAAGGTGTAATCAAGCAGCTTTAACCCTTCTGGGGTTTCCACCGTCAGTGGGCCGTGGTCGCGGGCCCAGGTGTCGTTGCTGGGTACGCCATAAACCATAAAGGCATCATCGCTGATGCCAAGGGCCAATAGCCGTTCTTTAATCGACTCAACCTCGTCTTCGGGGGCGGCGATAAGCACGTCGGCGTAGTCGCTGATCACATAGGCCAGGGCCTCATACAGCGGCGTGACTTCGTCAAGCATGTAGTCCCAGTCGGTGTTTTTGTGGGGCCAGGTCAGTAAAACCCCGTCCAGACCTTCCCATTCAGCAAGCAGACGTTGCACTTATGACTTCTCCTCGTGACGCTCGCGCCGAGCGCGTAATTGATCGCTTTGGGTTTGTAGAGCCAGCCTTACCAAGCGTTCCCGGTCCGGCTCTAACAAAGTAACATATTGAAAGTAAGCTAGTTCTTCATCCTGGCCAGCCAGGCTAACGTAGCCTTGAATTTGGCCGATAGGCATTCTTAACACTACTCTGGCTATCTGGCCTTGCGCCGCTTCTTTATTAATTGAAAAGCCGCCGGCACTGAAATGCACGGTTTTATGCCATTGCTGCTCGCCCAAACTATGGGTGAGGACTTGGTCCGCGAGCAAATCCAGTTTCTGGCGGTAGATGTCCAGCAAGCGTGCCTGCGGTGACTGGCGCTCGTCTTTAAGCTCGGCCCACAGCATTTGTTCTTGCTCGGCGATTAAGTCCAATTGGCGGCGCAGTGGCGGCAATTCGTCAGCCAGCTGCTTGGCATCGGGTATGGCAGCATCATCGCTTAACCAGTCCAGGTGGACCTCGCAAGCCAAACGGACACTGAAGTAGTCATCGAAAAGACGGTCGGCCATGGCAGGTTGCTGTTCATATTGAAATAAGTCCCGTATTATCCCGTAACTTCCTTCGCAAATAAAACCTCTAATAACGGGATGTTCCGACCTGCCTCACTGTTTATAGCCACACGCTACCTGCTCCGCGGTCAACGGGGCGGTTTTGCCAATTTCGTTAATCTGTTTGCACTCTTTGGCGTCACCCTTGGGGTGATGGTGCTAATGGTGGTGCTAAGCGTGATGAATGGCTTTCAAGACCAACTTAAAAGCCGCCTGTTAGACCGGGTACCCCATGTGCTGGTTAGCACCGACAGCGACTTTGCCAACTGGCAGCAGCGGGCCCAGCAACTTAAAGCCAATAAAGAGGTTACCGGCGTTGCCCCTTATATCGACGGCGAAGTCATGCTGCAAAGCCGAGGCGGCCTGCAAGGGGGCTGGCTACAAGGCCTTTGGCCCACCGAAACGATGCCCGACCACGCCTTGGTGCCCAAAGCAGGTGATTATCAACTGATACTGGGGGTTGGGCTGGCCCGTAAGTTGGGCTTACTTGTTGGTGATAAGGTGCGGGTATATTTACCTGGCCGTAGCCTTTACACCCCCCTTGGCCGCTTACCGGCCCAACGCCAATTTACGGTGATTGCGGTGGTGGACTTAGCCTCTGAACTCAACGACGTTTTAGCTATCACCAACTATCAAGACCTGCGCCGCCTGTTTGGCAAAAGCCCGCAGGGCGTCGATAAACTGAAAGTGACCTTAAAAGACCCCTTTGCCATTGACCATATTGGCCATTTAGCCAAAAAAGGCGAGCAGCTGTGGGACTGGCGTGCTCGCTATGGCGACTTTTTTGCTGCTGTGGCCCAGGAAAAACGCACCATGTCGTTGTTGCTAGTGCTGATTATCGCGGTGGCCGCATTTAATATTTTGGCGGCCTTGGCGATGCTGGTGTCGGATAAACGCCGCGATATCGCGGTACTTGCCGGCCTTGGGATGACGCCGCGCTCCTTAAAACGCATTTTTGTTGCCCAAGGGGTTGGCACCGGTTTAGTCGGCTCGGTGCTGGGTTTGAGCCTTGGCTTTTTTATTACCGAGCATCTGAATTTCTTCCTGGACTTGGTTGGCCTTGGTGGCATGGCTTTTGGGTACGGCCCCGATGGCCTGCCTGTTATTCGTGACCCGCTGCAAATGGGCCTTATTGCGCTTTTTGTGGTGATCATTTGCGCCCTGGCTACCTTGGCACCAGCGCACCGGGCAGCAAGGGTTGACCCGGCTGTGGTGCTATCAGAACGCGATTAAAAAAGGCCAGCATGGCTGGCCGTTGAAGAGGATTGAATGTGCTTCGTTGTCAACAACTGACCAAGATCTATCACGACGATGGTATGGATACGGCCGTGCTTGGCGGTGTCAATTTAACCGTTGAACCGGCAGAGACCCTGGCCATTGTCGGCTCGTCAGGCTCGGGGAAAAGCACACTGCTGCATTTGATGGGAACCTTGGATAAACCCTCTAGTGGCCAGTTGCATTTTGATGGCGAAGACATGCTGACCTGGGACGAAGAACATCGCTGCCGGTTCCGTAACCAGCACTTGGGATTTGTTTACCAGTTTCACCACCTGTTGCCGGAATTTTCAGCACTGGAAAACGCCGCTATGCCGGGGCTTATTCTCGGCGACAGCCCGGCCAAGGCACGCGAGCGCGCCAAAATGTTACTGGACCGAGTTGGCCTTAGCCACCGCCTAAACCACCGGCCTTCGGCCCTGTCCGGGGGCGAGCGCCAGCGGGTTGCCATTGCCAGGGCACTGATGAATTCGCCAAGGCTGGTGCTGGCCGATGAGCCCACCGGCAACCTTGATGAAACCAGCGGCGAACAGGTTTACCAACTTATTAATGAGCTTAATCAAGAGTTTGGCATTGCCTTTGTGGTGGTCACCCACGACCGCGCCTTAGCGGCGAAAATGAGCCGGGTGCTGGCCCTTAAAAAGGGCGTGCTGGAGACACCATGATGCTCAGTTTGCAACTGGCTTGGCGGCAGTTTCGCCAGGGCCATTTTAATCGTCTGCAACGTTTTTTGCGCATCGCTGCGGTTAGCGGTGTTGCCCTTGGCTGCCTGGTTTTAGTGCTGGTGCTAAGTGTGATGAACGGTTTTCAAAAAGTGCTAACCGAGCGCTTTTTGTCGTTAGTACCGCAGGTTGAACTTATTGCCATGGACGGCGAGCTCAAAAGGCCACAAAGCTTGGCAACCCTGGCGAAATCAGACCCGCAAGTTGAAGCGGTGGCGCCTTTTCGCACCATCAATGCCTTAGCCGTTAGCGGTGCGCATTTAAACGCGCTGGTACTGCGCGGCATTAGTCTGAAAAAAGAAAAGGCGGTGTCGGGGCTAAGCCAGTTTATTTCGCCGGCCATGACCAAGGCCTTTGAAGCCAAAAGCAACAGCCTGATTTTAGGGCAGGCCTTGGCTAAAAAGCTCGGTGCCAAGGTGGGGGACTCGGTCAGTATTTTGGTAGCGCCGCCCGGTAGCGGTGGCTTATCAACGCCGAGGCGGCACCAGTTAACCCTGGTGGGCGTTTTGAATATCGGCGGCCAGCTTGATTACAGCCTGGCCTATATGCCGCTCAGTACTGCTAATCAATGGAACGATAACCAGCAGCCGCAAGGGCTACGCCTAAAAATTCGTGATGTTTTTGCCGCTGACACCGTGGCACGTACCGTTGGCTTTCAGGCCCATGAAGCGCTGTATATGGATAACTGGACCCGCACCCAAGGTCACCTTTACCAAGACATTCAAATGGTGAGGGTGATCATCTACCTGGTGGTGGGGCTTATTATGCTGGTGGCGAGCTTTAATATTATTTCGCTATTGATGGTGACGGTGCGCGAAGAAGCGCCGCAAATTGCCATGCTGCGCTCCATTGGTTGCCGGCAAAAAACCATTAGTGCCATTTTCTTGTGGCGCGGCGGCTTTCTTGGCGGCGTTGGGGTGCTTATTGGTATCGGGCTGGGGCTGCTGTTAGCCTGGACGCTGCCGGATATTTTATCGGGGTGGCAGCATTTGACCGGCAAAACGGTATTGCCAGGCGACATTTACTTTACCGACACCATTCCCACCCAAATCAAAGTGGGTGATGTGCTAATCACCGCCGCCTTGGCGCTGGCCATTGCCTTGGTCGCCACGCTTTATCCGGCCTTTAAGGCCGGGCGGCTGCAGCCAGCAAGAGTGCTGTCCGGCATGTAAAAAAGCCCCGCTTAGCGGGGCTTTTTTCGTTAATCGTGCTGGCGTTTTTCTTTGCGCTTTTGCCAGCTTCTGGCCACCGAATAGCGCCACAGCCAAAAAATACCAAAGTAGCCAATAATGGCTGCCACTGTGGCGCAGACCAAACAGCCAAGCATAAAAGCCGGGCCGACGGTTTCAATACTGCGGGTAAACCATTCCCAGGTTGGCTCAAAATGAAACTTATCGCCGTGACGTCCTAATATCAGTGAACCGACCTTGTAGACGCCATAAAAAATTGGCGGCATCGTCACCGGGTTCGTCAGCCAAACCAGGGCGACGGATAACGGCAGGTTGACCCTAAATAAGATGGCGCCTCCGGCAGCCAGCAACATCTGAAACGGCACCGGAATAAAAGCGAAAAACAACCCTACCGCGAATGCGCCTGCCGCGCTGCGGCGATTAAGGCACCACAAGTTTGGTTCATTGACCAAACTGCCAAAAATCTTCAAATGCTTATGGTTACGGATCTTGGCGTGATCCGGCATAAACCGCTTTATTGTCTTCTTAGGCATGAACGTCTATTCACTCCAGGAAACCACGTAAGGATGAAAGTCTTGCCTCTGCTGAGCTGGCTGCTGGGCCTGATAACCCCATTGTTCTGGGAGCAGCTTCCAAGTGCCTTCATTTTGGTCATGCTGTGTTGCCTGGCCTTGATATTGCTGTACTTGAAAAGGCTTTGCCTGGCGGTTTTTCTGGTAGGGATATGCTATTCCAGCCTGTCGGGCCTTTCTGTGCCAAGGCCGCCGCTGCCTGCACAAGACCATAGCATAAACGGCCAGGTGCTGGCAGCAGGTACAACGCTTTATGTTCAAATTAAACAAGTGGATGGACAAAAGGTCACTCCATTTATTGCCCGCCTTGGCTGGTACCTCGCGTCACCTAAACCGGTGCCAGGCCAAACCATTAATGCCGTTGCCAAACTCAAACCCCTAGAGCATAGACGCAATCCGGGCAGCCGCAGTTATGCCCGGCGTGATGCGGCCACCGGTCTGGTGGCGGTCGGTTACGTGAAATCAGTGGCGGCTGTCAGCGGTTCGGCGAACTGGCAAAGCCGCTGGCATCATTACTTACAAACACAACTTGCCCCTTTTTCCCAGCAAGGCTTGATGCTGGCGCTACTCACCGGTGACAGGCACCTTATAAGCCGCGAGCAAAACCAGCAATTAATGCAAACAGGAACCGCGCATTTACTGGCTATCTCCGGTTTACATGTGGCGCTGGTCGCAAGCCTTGGCTTGTGGCTGGGGCATTTGTTGCCCGGTAATGGCCGGCGCTGGGGCTGGTTTCTCGGGTTGGTGATGGCTGGCCTTTATGCTTGGCAGTCAGGGCTAGCACCGCCTGCACTTAGAGCCTTGGTGGCATTAAGCGCCTGGGTACTGTGGCTTGGTTGGCGCCAACCGCTGCAAGGCTGGCGGCTTTGGCTTGGGTTATTGGCGCTCTTTGCAACGCTTAATCCGCTGGTGTTACTCGATAGCCGGCTGTGGCTGTCTTTTATGGCGGTAGCACTTATTTTACTGGTGCTTTGGCGCTTTCCCAGCCGCGGTTTGCGGGCACTTTGGGTTTTGCAGCTGGGGTTTAGTTTGCTGATGTGGCCACTGCAGTTGTGGCTGTTTGGCCAATTACCGGCCTTTAGTTTATTGGCCAATGTGCTGGCGGTGCCCTTGGTGAGTCTGCTGGTGATGCCGCTGCTGTTGGCGGGGTTATTGCTGCCCGGTCCTTGGTGGCTTGCCAATCACCTGTTGACGCTATTAATGGCCTGGCTGGGGCTATTGCAAGGTGCACTGCCGGGTACCTGGGTAGGGCTATTGCTACTGCCGGTTCTGGTCGCCTTACCTTTGGGGCGCCAAAGCCGTGCCGCGTTAGCCGCTACCTGGTTAGTGGTTGGGTGGATAAGGCCGATGCCGCAAGGGGTATGGTTTCTGGATGTCGGGCAGGGCACCAGCACGGCGCTGATTAGCGGCGGGCAAATGCTGCTGGTTGATACCGGGCCGGGGCTTTGGGCAACCGATGGAGCCAAAGCCTTAGCGGCAAATAAAAACCTGGCCTTGCTGGTGTTATCCCACGCAGACAAAGACCATGTTGGCGGCGCGGCCGCCTTTGCGGCGCCAGTGCTAGCCGGCCAGCCAACACCTGGCCAGCAGCATTGTGTTTGGCAGCAACACTGGGCTTGGGCGGGTGGTGCCCTTACCACCTTGTGGCCGCCTCCCACCGCGCAAGGGAGTGACAATGACCAGTCCTGTGTGCTTTGGGGTACGGTAGGAAAAAACCGGTTTTTACTGCCAGGGGATATCAGCCAAACGGTTGAATTACAACGCCACTGGCCCCTGGTAGATTGGCTAGCCGTGCCGCACCATGGCTCAAAAACGTCATCGTCTTCGCGTTTTGTTGCCGAGGTGAGGCCAGCGGTAGCGGTGTTTTCCACCGGTTACGCCAATGCCTTTGGTTTTCCGGCGGCCGAGGTGGTGGCACGCTATCGAAGTGTTGGCGCCGAAGTTTGGGATACTGGCCGCCAAGGGGCGCTTTTTTGTTCAAATCATCACTGCCAGGGCCTAAAGCGCTTTTGGTGGGAGAGGTCAGCGGTTGGCGTAGCCAGACGCTAAGGCTACACTAGCGGCCTCGAATTCAAAGAGCTGACAGCATGTCTGAAAATCAGTCGTCTCGCTTAGGGACATACAAACGCCTGCTTAAGTATGCCGTTCCATTCCGTATGGGCTTGGTGATGGCTATCGTGGGGATGATATCTAACGCCGGCTTTGAAGCCCTGTTCGCGCGTTTGATGGGGCCGTTTTTGGACAAGTCCTTCGGTACTCACGTTGCTGCATCTGGCCAAAGCGGCATGAGCAACCCGCAAAGCGACATGTTTGTGATCGCGCCCATCGTGGTGATTGTGCTGTTTATTGCCCGTGGAGCCAGCTCCTTTATGGCCAGTTATGGCCTGGCTTGGGTAGGGCGCCATGTGGTGCGTTCGTTGCGCCAAGAGCTGTTTGAGAAAATCATACGCTTTCCTATCAAAGAATTTGATAGGGCAACGGCTGGTAGTTTGATCTCAAAAATTACCTTTGATGTTGAATTGGTTGCCAATTCCGTTACCCAGGCCATTTTGGTGCTGGTGCGGGAAAGTGCTTATGTGCTGTTTTTGCTGTTCACCATGTTCAGCTACAGCTGGCAGTTGTCATTGGTTTTCTTCTTGGTTATTCCGCCTATTGCCTTCTCGGTGAAACGGGTGTCGGCGCGGTTTCGTAAATTGGGCCTTAAGATCCAGACCGCCATGGGCCGGGTGACCGCCAAATCTGAGCAAATGGTGAGCGGTAACAAGGTCATGAAACTGTTTGGCTCGGAAGATGCTGAATCAAAACAGTTTTACGATATTAACAACAACAACCGTCAGCAAAATATGAAGGTATTGGCAACCCAGGGAAGCTCTGACGCGCTTATTCAGCTGATGGCCGGTATTGGCTTGGCGGCGGTGCTGTATATCGCTGGCACCTTAGCGGAATCAGGTTCACTGACCGTCGGCGCTTTCGTAGGTCTTATCACCACCATGCTGATGATGATGCGGCCTATAAAACGCTTAACCAACGTCAATGGTGAATTGCAACGGGGCATTGCTGCTGCTGAGTCTATTTTCAGCGTTTTAGATAAAGACATTGAGGTAGACAACGGTACCTTAACCATAGAGCAGCGCCCCGCTGGCGAAATCAGCTTTGATGATGTCACCTTCCGTTATCCGTCCAAAGACGACCCGGCCCTTAAAAACATCAGCTTTACGGTGCCCGCTGGGCAAACCGTGGCCTTGGTTGGCCGCTCTGGGTCTGGTAAAACCACGGTCAGTTCGCTCCTAACCCGTTTTTACGATATTGACAGCGGCCATATTCGCCTTGATGGCCATGACCTGCGCGATTATAAGCTTAGCGATCTGCGCCGCCAGTTTGCGGTGGTCAGCCAGCAGGTGTACCTCTTTAACGATTCTGTTGCCGCTAATATTGCTTACGGCAACGATGAAAACGTTAGCCGCGAAGACATCATTAACGCCGCGCAAACCGCCCATGCCATGGAGTTTATCGAGCGCCTGCCAGAAGGCCTTGATACCGTCATCGGCGAAAATGGGGTGATGCTTTCCGGCGGCCAGCGCCAGCGTATTGCCATTGCCAGGGCGCTATTGCGTAATTCGCCGCTGCTGATCCTTGACGAAGCAACATCGGCGCTCGATACCGAGTCAGAACGGCATATTCAGGCCGGGCTTGAAGCCTTGCAAAAGGATCGCACCTCTTTGGTGATTGCTCACCGCCTGTCCACCATTGAAAACGCCGACCAGATTTTGGTAATGGATAACGGCGTTATTATTGAGCAGGGCACCCACCGTGAACTGTTGGCAAAAGACGGCGCCTACGCCAACCTTTATAAAATGCAGTTTGGAAGCTAAATGAACTTTTGGTATCGGCCCGCCGGCTGGCAGGCCTTTGCGTTGCTACCGCTTACCGGCTTGTTTTGGCTGGTCAGTAGCTTGCGCCGCCAATTGTTTCGGCTCGGCATTAAAAAGGTTTACCGGGCACCGGTGCCGGTGATTGTGGTTGGCAACTTATCGGTAGGCGGTAACGGTAAAACGCCGGTGGTGTTGGCGCTGGCTGAAAGCTTAAAAGCGGCCGGTTTAAAGCCGGCGCTACTGGCCCGTGGCTATGGCGCCAAAGGGCCGTTCCCGGCCTTGGTAACCGCTGATGCAAAGGCCGAGCGGGTAGGGGACGAAGCCCGGTTACTCACCAAACGCAGCGGCCTGCCGATGGCGGTTGGCGGCGATCGCCGCGCCGCCATTGAGCTGTTGCTTAACCACCATGAACTCGACGTTATTATCAGTGACGACGGCCTTCAGCATTACGCCTTAGACAGGGACATTGAGATTGTGGTGGTTGATGGCCAGCGCCAATTCGGTAACGGCTATCTGATGCCGTCAGGGCCTTTGCGCGAAGGCACCTGGCGCCTCGATGATGCTGATTTTATTGTGATTAATGGCAACGACGCCAGCGCCGGCCAATTTACCATGACCTTAAATCAAAGCCTGCCACGGCGGGTAAAAGACGACGCCGTGGTGAGCTGGGACGCTTTAACACAGCCAGTAACAGCGGCGGCGGGTATTGGTAACCCGGAGCGCTTTTTTAACAGTTTGCGCCAGCGCCACCTTACCCTTGAAAATACCTTAGCCTTTGCCGACCACCACCAGTTTAGCGAACACGATTTTCAGCACCTGCAAGGGCCCTTGCTGATGACCGAGAAAGATGCGGTCAAATGTCAGGCCTTTGCGCAAGACCATTGGTATTATGTGCCGGTTGATGCCGCCTTCGGGCCGGATTTATGTCAAGCGGTAGTGGACACCCTAAGGAGCCGTCATGGCCTTTGATAAACGCTTACTCGATGTTGTTGCTTGCCCCCTTTGCAAGGGCAAACTGAAACTGGACGAAGAAAAACAAGAACTGTGCTGCCACTTCGATAAGCTGGCATACCCTATTCGCGGCGACATTCCGGTTATGCTGCCCGATGAAGCGCGCAAAATGGATTTAGATGAGGTGCTGCCTTGAGCTTTACCGTCGTTATTCCGGCCCGCTATGCCTCTAGCCGCTTGCCAGGCAAGCCGCTGCTGGATATTGCCGGTAAGCCGATGGTGCTGCATGTGCTGGATAAAGCCAACGCCGCTGGCGCTGACGATGTATGGGTTGCAACCGACGACGAGCGTATTGAAGCCGCTGTCAGCCAAGCTGGCGGCCAGGTAATGATGACCGCCAAGGACCATGAGTCTGGTACTGACCGATTAGCGGAAGTTGCCCGGCGCCTAAAGCTCAGTGACGATACCATTATCGTTAATATTCAAGGCGATGAGCCGCTTATCCCAACGGCAGTGGTGCGCCAGGTCGCCAAATTGCTGGCTGACCATCCGCAAGCAGCGATGGCAACCCTTGCCACCCCTATCAGCGACCAAGAAGAAGCGGTGAACCCCAATGCGGTAAAAGTGGTTACCGATAAAGCCGGTTTTGCATTGTACTTTAGCCGGGCATCTATTCCTGCCCAGCGCGATAAAGTGCTGGCCGGAAAGGGCCCAGAGCTGGCTGACAGTCTCCTGCGCCGCCACCTTGGCATTTATGCCTACCGCGCCGGCTTTTTAGCACGTTATGCCAGCCTCGCTGCCAGTCCTTTGGAAAAGTTAGAGGCGCTAGAGCAGCTGCGGGTGCTTTGGCACGGTGAGCGAATTATTGTTGCCGATGCCTGTGAGCTACCGCCGGCTGGCATCGACACGCCGCAAGACCTTGCCAGAGTTAATGCCCTGCTGAGTTAAAAAAGCCGCTTAAAGCGGCTTTTTTGTTGTTCCTTCCCTGTCTTATTCGCCAGTCTCCAATTGTTAATTTTGTATTACGATATTGATAAATGTTAGCCGTGCGGTTGGGGGAGCAGTACCGCCGGTTAGCGTGCAGAACTGCAATGAGGCAGTGATAAAACAGAGAAAGGAACCAAGGTTATGTTCAGCAAAAAACGCCAAGCACTTTGGCTATTATTGGTGCCCCTGGCTGGCGCCGCTGTGGCGGTGCAGCAAGTGGATAACGGCACCTATGTTATTCGTAATAAATATACCGGTAAGGTATTGGATCTCCTTTACGGCAGCGCTGATGACGGCACCAATATTTTGCAATACAGCGACACCGGCGCCGATAACCAGCACTGGAACGTGACTTACTTAGGTAGCGGCAACTACCGCATTACCAACGTTGCCGGTGGCGGCGCCATGGAAGTGTATAACTGGGATACCAGCGATGGCGCCAATATCAGCCAGTGGACCGCTAACGGCACCACCTTGCAGCAGTGGCAGCTAACCGACCAAGGTGATGGCACTTTTAAGGTGCTTAACACTTACACCGGCAAAGCGATGGAAGTGTATAACTGGGATACCAGTGATGGTGCCAATGTGTCGCAGTGGACCGACAACGGCCTTGATATTCAGCATTGGGCTTTCGAGTCATTGGATACGGGCGCTGCCTACCATTGGCCTTTGTCGGGCGATTTAGGCACCCATGACCCCACCGCCATGGAAGAAAACGGCATTTGGTACGAGTTTCAAACCGGGCCGGGTATTTACCGTAAAGTCTCTTATGACGGCGGCCTGACCTGGGATCCGCTGGCGTCGGTATTACCCAGTGGCTTAAGTTGGTGGGCCAACTATGTGCCAGAGCAAAGTGGCACTGACGTTTGGGCACCGGATGTGAAGGCCTACAACGGCAAAGTGTGGCTTTATTATGCGGTGTCTACGTTTGGCTCAAAAGTCTCTGCTATTGGCCTGCTGTCAGCCGCCAGTCTGGCCAGCGACAGTTGGACCGATGAAGGCTTGGTGATTAACACCACCGACAGTAACGACTACAACGCCATTGACCCGGATTTGGTGATCGACCGAGACAACAAACCCTGGTTAGTGTTTGGCTCCTGGAATACCGGTATTAAGTTAACGCGCCTTAACAGCGGCACCATGAAACCCACCGGTAGCCTTTATAGCCTTGCCACCCGTTCCGGTGGTATTGAAGCGCCATCAATCACTTATCGAAATGGTTACTATTACCTTTTTGTCTCCACCGGGATTTGCTGCGCGGGCGTTGATAGCACCTATCAAATTCGCTACGGCCGCAGCACCAGTATTACCGGGCCTTATGTCGATAAAGACGGGGTTGACATGCTGGACGGCGGCGGCAGCTTGTTAGACGGCGGTAATGACCGCTGGGTTGGGCCCGGCGGTGAAGACATTGTTGGCAACAGCGTGATCGTACGCCATGCCTATGATGCCACCGACAGCGGTAACGCCAAGTTACTGATAAGTAACCTCAATTGGGATGCCAGTGGCTGGCCCCGTTATTAACTAAAAACCCGGCTTAGGCCGGGTTTTTTCCAGGGTAACAAATCACGTTATGAAAGGTCACCGGTAATGGCCCCGGGTTACCGTAGCCATGTTCAAGGCTGGCATCAAAACGTAAACCGGCCCCTGCCTCTAGGGCTTGCCATTGGCCGGCTTGTAGCACTTCCATTGGCCCATCAAGGGCAATCACATGTTCCACCACCCCGGCCTCATGGGGCTCTGACTGGCGACGAAAGCCTGGGGCTAACGTGATGGCGAACATCTCAAAACCCAGCTGTGGGTTATAGGGGAACAAGGTCACCACCTTCATCTTGTCGATGTCGGGTAAAGGCGAAGGGCAACCAGTCAGCAAAAAAGACGAAAAGGACAGGCCAAAGCCGGTGGCGAGTTTCCAAAGGGTGGCCACCGTAGGGCTCGACTCGCCCCTTTCAATTTGCCCAAGCATGGCTTTTGATACGCCGGTCTTTTCTGCCGCCACGCTCAGGCTCCAGCCCTTATCGGCCCGAGCGGATTTGAGCACCGCTTGAATTTGTTGTGTTAGTGGATTCATTTGCCGCTTGTGCGTTATAGCGCACGGTGATACCGTCTGTGCGTTATAGCGTACAAGGAGAGGCCATGAGCCGCAAAGGTTTTGAGTTAAGCCATATAACAACCGGCTTTGTGGCGGTATTGGTCGGCTTTACCAGCTCGGTTGCCATCATTTTTCAGGCGGCCAAAGCTGCCGGTGCCAGTGACGGGCAAATTGGCTCCTGGATCTTGGCGCTCGGGCTCGGTATGGCCATCACCTCCGCCGGGTTCTCCCTTCGTTATAAAGTGCCGGTACTCACCGCTTGGTCAACACCCGGTGCGGCGCTACTGGTAACAGCGTTGGCAGGGCATAGCCTGGCCGAGGCTTATGGCGCCTTTGTTATTTCGGCGCTGTTGATCTTAATCAGTGGCTTGACCGGTTGGTTTGAAAAGATCATGGACCGTATTCCCATGCCGCTTGCCAACGCCATGTTGGCGGGCATTTTGGTGCAGTTTGGTATCGGCGTTTTTACAGAACTGGCGCTAAGCCCTTTGCTGGTGGGGGTTATGTTACTGGTTTACTTGCTCGCCAAACGGTTTTTACCGCGTTTTTCGATGCTATTGGTGTTGCTGGCTGGCACCGCGTTGGCGTTTGGGCTGGGGCTGTTTGATCACGCCAATTTGCACTGGTCTTTGGCGGTGCCGCATTGGCTAACGCCACGCTTTTCTTGGGCTAGTGCCCTTGGCGTAGCCTTGCCGCTTTTTGTGGTTACCATGGCGTCCCAAAATCTGCCCGGGGTGGCGGTACTGCGCAGCCACCAGTTTGATGTGCCCATTTCCAAGGTGTTAACCGGTACCGGTTTGGTTAATTTACTGCTGGCACCTTTCGGTGGCTTTGCCTTTAACCTGGCGGCCATTACCGCGGCTATTTGCATGGGCGAGGACGCGGGTAGCCAGCGTGCCAGTCGTTATAAAGCGGCGGTGGCTGCGGGCGGCTTTTATCTTTTGGCGGGGATCTTTGGGGCCAGCATCGTCGCGCTTTTTGCGGCGATGCCAAAGGCGCTGGTGATGAGCCTGGCGGGCCTGGCATTAATCGCCACCATCGGCAGCAGTTTAAAGGGCGCTCTGGCTGACGTTAAAACCGCAGAGCCTGCCCTTATTACCTTTCTGGTTACCGCTTCTGGCATGAGTCTTTGGGGAATTGGCAGCGCTTTTTGGGGATTAGTGATTGGTGCCTTGAGTCTTATATTGATGCGCCGCTGAGGGCCTGGCCTAAGGCGGTAAAGTAGCTGGCAAAGGCACTGGCACATTGCCGGCGATGCGCTCCTTCGGGAAAGGCGCCTTGGCGCGCCGCCTCACTTTGCTTGGTGCCGCTAACCAGGTAGTGGTTTGTCACTTCACCATTATCTTGTACCCAAGCTTCGAAGGCCCGGGCCATCAATTCCGTGGGCTGGCTGAAATAGAGGCTTTGCCGCTGCTCATCCAATGCCATGGCGCGATACATATAGTCGCTGGGCTTGTTGCTATCGGCGCTTAACAGCACGGTAGCAAAGAGACGGGTGAGCTTGTCATTCAGCGGATGCGGCTGGTAACAATCGCGTTCTAGCCAAAGATGGGAGGCCAACTGCCAAGGGCCAGCGTCGAGGTAGAGCTTACCGGCAATATGGTGGTCAAAGGCATGCCAAAACTCATGGGCTAAGGCGCCAGCCCCGGCATTTTTTGCCAAGGCTAAAATGCGGGTAGCCGGTTCATAGTGAGCCTGGGCATGGCGCTGGCCACGGGTGCCGAATGCCAGTTGCAATTGGCCGCGTAAACCGAGGGTTTGCGGCGGTACCTTCATCACCCAAGCCAGGTCGGCCAGTGCATCAAACACCAAGTTCGCCGCCGTGTATTGCTCCTCTTTCGTAACCCAAGCCCCCACCTTGACTCCCGCCAGTGCAAATTGATTGCGCACATCGGCAAAGCTTTGATTTTCACCAAAACGGTAATCGGGACCTCGGCGAAAAAAGGGACGCTGAATACGGGGTTGGCTCACGGTGTTATTTCCACTGACGGTTAGCGCAGCAATTTGCGCTGCTGAGCATTTTTACGTTCATTGCCAGCAAAGTTTTAATGCCTTGCTATAACTAGTGGGGAATTTTAACGAAAGTTGAACATGGAAAAGCTTAGCTTACCCCAACGCCTGACTGTTGCCCAAATTGCCGAGCTCTGGGAGCAGTGGAAAGGTTATGAAAAACAGGAAGTGACTCTTCAAGCGCAGGATGTGCACCAAGTGGATGTTGCCGGACTGCAATTACTGCTGAAACTCAAACTGGCCAACCACCTTAGCTGGGAATCGCCTTCCGAGGCGCTGACCCAAGCTGCGGCCCTGGCAGGGGTCGATTCTTTACTTTCTTTGCCCAGCGTCCAAGAGGGAGCCTGATGACCAGTATTCTTGCGGCGGATGACTCTGCGTCTATCCGCGAAATGGTGCAATTTACGCTCGAAAGTGCCGGTTTTGACGTGCAATGTGCCGAAGACGGCGCTAAAGCATTGGCGATCGCCCAAACTCGCCAGTTTGATTTGGTGATCTCTGACGTGAATATGCCAAACCTTGACGGTATTGGCCTGACCAAAGCCCTTAGGGCACTGCCGGGCTATCAATTTACCCCTATCTTGATCCTGACCACAGAAAGCTCGCCCGAGAAAAAAGCTGAAGGCAAAGGGGCGGGTGCCACCGGATGGATAATCAAGCCGTTTAATCCTGACACCTTATTAAAAACCGTCAATAAAGTGCGATAGAGGTCGTCATGGAACTGGACATGGATCGCTTTCGCCAGATCTTTTTGCAAGAGTGCGCCGAAAACCTTGAGGTGTTGGAAGCCGAATTGCTCGCCTTGGAAGCCGGCCTTGCTGACGATGACTCCATCAATAAGGTGTTCAGGGCTGCCCATTCCATAAAAGGCGGGGCTGGTACCTTTGGGTTGAGTGAAATGAGCCGTTTTACTCACCATTTGGAAACCTTGCTTGATGAGCTGCGAAGCGGTCAGCGCCAATCCACCCCGGCATTGGTGGCATTGATGCTTAAAGCTACCGATGTTATTGCGCAGATGCGAAGCGACGCTGAAGCGGGTGGTAATGGCAGTAGCCCCAATGCCGAAGACATTAGCCAGCAGCTCCAAGCGGCCTTAGGTAAAGGCGAGGCGGCGCTACCTGACACGGCAGTTGCCACCACGGCGACCACCGAAGGCGCCGACTGGCAGCTCGAGTTTGTGCCCCATGCCGATATGCTGGCCAGCGGTAACGATCCGGTGCGGTTGCTGCGCGAACTGGCAGAGCTTGGCATGCAGGTAAAGCAGTGCAATTTTGGCCGCCTTTATGACGCCGACTACGATCCGCAGCTTTGCTATTTAAGTTGGTCTCTTACCGGGCCTGGCGACATTGATGAGTCTGAGATTTTAGAGATCTTTGATTGGGTTGAGGGCGAGTGCGACGTTAACCTAAGCCGCCAAACCACAGCGTCGCCCGCGCCGGTGCTCACCGACGCCGAGCCATTGGCTGTAACCGCCGCCGTTTCATCCGCACAGCCTCAACCAGTCGCAAGCGAACCGCCGAAAGCGGCGGCGCCCGCGCGCAGCGCGCCTGAACAAAGTATTCGTATCGATATTCGCAAAATCGACCAGCTTATTAATCTGGTGGGTGAGCTGGTCATAACCCAGTCGATGCTGGCGTCGTTGGAAGGTACCGACGGCGAGGACACCCAAGAGCGCTTGGCGCGTGGGCTTTCCCTGCTTAAAAGCAACACCAAGGCCTTGCAAGAAAGCGTACTGGGTATTCGCATGCTGCCTATCAGTTTTGCCTTTAACCGTTTTCCCCGCTTGGTTCGCGATATCAGCCAACAGCTTGGCAAGGACGTCACCCTAAAAATGGTCGGTGAGCACACCGAGCTGGATAAAACCGTCTTGGAGCGTATTGGCGACCCTTTGGTGCATATGGTCAGAAACGCTTTGGACCATGGCATTGAAATGCCTGACGCCAGGCGCAATAACGGCAAGGACGCTGGCGGCACCTTAACCCTTTCGGCCTGTCATGAAGGGGGGAATGTGGTGATTGATATTGAAGATGACGGTGCCGGCCTTGATAAGCAAAAGCTTTGGAATAAAGCCGTCGAAAAAGACCTTGCCATCACCCGCGACCGGCGCATCGACGAATTCAGTGACGCCCAAATTTACGACCTGATTTTTGCCCCGGGTTTTTCTACGGCCGCAGCCGTGTCTGACCTTTCTGGCCGCGGGGTGGGTATGGATGTGGTCAAGCGCAATATCAGCGACCTTGGCGGCAGCGTTGAAATCACCTCAAAGCTTGGCAAAGGCACCCGTTTTCGTATTCGCCTGCCGTTAACCATGGCCATTCTTGACGGCCAACTGGTAGCGGTTGGTGAAGAGCTTTTCGTTATTCCCCTTATCAATATCGTTGAGTCGTTAAAGCTCGACACCGACTGCCTTATCAAAGCCGGCGGCGGTGTGGTGTTTTACCAACTACGCCAGCAAACATTACCGGTGGTGTGGTTATCCGAATTATTAGGCACCCGCGGCGAGCCCGGGCCAATACCTTTGCTGTGCGTGGTGGAAGCGGCCGGGCGCAAGTTAGGTTTAGTGGTGGATGCCTTATTGGCGCAGCAGCAGGTAGTTATTAAGTCGTTAGAACAGAACTTTCGGCGGCTGCCAGGTATCTCTGGCGCCACCATTTTGGGTGACGGCCAAGTCTGTTTGATTTTGGATGTGCCAGGCTTGGTGGCGCGGCGTATGGCCCAAGGCGGTAAAGCCGACGCGGTAACGGCGGCATAGGAGGGCGACCATGGAATGTCTGACGTTTTTACTGGGCAATGAGCGTTTTGCCGTAGACATCCTGCGGGTGCGGGAAATAAGGGTTTGGGCCGCACCAACGCGGCTACCGGCGGTGGCCGACTACGTCACCGGAGTCATTAACCTGCGCGGCATGATAGTACCCATTGTCGATTTACGGCTGCGGTTTGGCATTGGTGACGCCAATGTCGATATGAACACCGTTACCTTAATTTTGGGCAATGGCGAAGAGCGGTTAATGGGGCTGGTTGTTGATGCGGTTGCTGATGTGCTGGTGCTCAGTGAACAAGATGCCGTTACCAGCAAGTTGGGCCACAGTGCGGTGCTGCCGTTTTTACAAACGCTGGTGCGCCATCAACGGCAAGTGGTTGCGGTGCTGGATGTCGATGCCTTGATGGATCTTCATACCGTTGCGCAAGGAGAGGGTGACCATGCAGCCTGAACTCTTAACCTTCCAGTGTGGCGAGGAGCTTTTTGCATTGCCCATTAATGTGGTCAGGGAAATTCGTGGCTGGCAAAAGCCACGCAAGATGCCAGATGCCCCCAAGCATTTATTGGGGTTGGTGATGTTGCGAGAAAGCCCGATGCCGGTCATTGATTTGGGCTGGCGTTTAGGGCTTGGTCGTACTGCCATTGATGTCACCACCGTTGTGATTGTGGTGCAGCAAGGCGACGGGCCAATGCTGGGGCTAGTGGTGGATGCTGTGGCTGACGTTGTCCAGCCCTCCGATAGCCAGCTTAAGCCACCGCCCCCCATGGGCAAACGTCTTGCCATGGGCGCAGTAAAAGGGGTGATGGCGGTAAATGACGATCTGCTGTTGATGTTAGATGTTGAGCATCTTTTTGATCTTGATGAAATTTTTTCAATTGTAGATAGCGCTCTAGCCAAAGAGGAGAGTCCCTCATGTCCGTAACCTCATCAATGAAAAAGCTTGGCCAACTCTTCTCTCGCCAAAGTGGCCGCCTTGGCGTTCACAAGGATGATGATAAGGGCATCAGTAAAGCCCACCTTAAAGCGGCGCTTGATTCAACTCAAACGGCAATGATGATTGTCGACAGGGAGCTTCGTATTACCTACATCAATCGGCAAAGCCTTGAGCTTTTCAAGAAAAACGAAAAGATTTTCCAGTCGATTTGGCCAGATTTTAAAGCGTCCAGTGACTTTATGATGGGGCGCTGTATTGATGGTTTTCATAAAGATCCCAGCCATCAACGCAAGTTGTTGGGTGACCCGAGCAACTTGCCCTACCAAACCGACATCACCATTGGTCCTTTGAAGCTTGAACTGACGGTTGGCGCCATTATGGATGGCGGCGGCCAATACGTAGGGTCCAGCCTGGAATGGGCGGATGTCACGGGGCTTCGCCAGCAAGAAAGTGATATTGCCCGTTTGCGCTCAACGGTTGATCAGGTGCAAACCGCTATTGTCACTATCGACCGCGACTTTTTAATTACCTATGTCAACCAAGCCTCATTGGATTTGTTTGCCGCCCAAGAATTGAAGTTTCGCCAGGTATGGCCGGATTTTCGCGCCGAACTCGATTGGCTGATGGGGCGCTGCATTGACGAGTTTCACCAGCGGCCAGAACACCAGCGTAAACTATTGGCCAACCCCAATAACTTACCCTACCGCACCGATATCACCATTGATGATGTGATTATTGAACTCAATGTCTCCACCATCATGGATGGCAAAAGTGCCTATATCGGCAATACCTTAGAATGGCGAGATGTCACCGATGAAAGGGCACGGCAATTAGAGGTTGGCCGCCTGACATCGGCAGTGATGGGCATGACCACCAACCTGATGATGGCCGACCTTAATGGCCGAATTGTCTTTATGAATCCGTCACTGGTGGCGCTGCTGGAATCTCGCGAAGCCGCGCTTTCGCAAATTTTCCCAGGCTTTTCAGTAAGTAAGCTGATTGGCGAAAATATTGACCGCTTCCATAAGAACCCCAAACACCAACGCGGCATTATCAATGACCCTGAGCAACTGCCGCATACCGCATCCATTAAAGTTGGGGATCTGGAGTTCCAGCTAACCGTTATCGCCATGCGTGACTCGGTCGGCAAACACATCGGTACTGCGGTGCAGTGGATGGACATTACCGAGGTGCAGGATGCGCAGCGACAAATTGGCTCGCTTATCGCGAAAGCCACCGAAGGTGAGCTGACCGAGCGCATTAATGTCAGCCAGTATCAAGGGTTTATGAAAAACTTAGGCGAGGGCATCAACAGTTTGCTTGAAGCCATTGTGATGCCTATAAGTGACAGCATTCAGGTGATGAGCGCGATGGCGCAGGGTGACCTGAACCAAAATATGTCTACCGAGTTTGAAGGGGAATTTGGGCGTTTAGCAACCGCGGTCAATACCACCATTGAGAACCTGCGTGACATGGTGTCGCAGATCAACACCGCCGCTGCCAAAGTCACCAATGCCTCAACCGAAATAGCCCAGGGCAATAACGATTTATCGCAGCGTACCGAAGAACAAGCATCAAGCCTTGAAGAAACAGCCGCCAGTATGGAAGAGCTGTCGGCGCAGGTGAAAAGCAGTGCCGATAATGCTCGCCAAGCGAATCACCAAGCGCAAGACGCCATGGTTCGCGCCCGTGAAGGCGGCGAGGTGGTAACGCAAGCGGTAGGCGCCATGACCGAGATAGAAAGTGCCAGCCGTAAAATCGCCGATATTATCGGTGTGATTGATGAAATTGCCTTTCAAACCAACTTGCTGGCCCTTAATGCAGCGGTTGAAGCGGCCCGCGCCGGCGAGCAGGGTCGCGGTTTTGCTGTCGTGGCCTCAGAGGTACGTAACCTTGCCCAGCGTAGTGCCGGTGCCGCTAAAGAAATCAAAGCCTTAATTCAAGACTCTGTGGCAAAAGTGTCTCAAGGTTCGAAGCTGGTGGGGGATTCCGGGCACCGGCTAACCGAGATTGTGACTGCCGTTGAAGAAGTCACCAAGCTGATGAAAGAAATCGATATTGCCAGCCAAGAACAGGCAACGGGCATTGATGAGGTCAGCCGCGCCGTTACCCAAATGGATGAGATGACACAACAAAATGCAGCCTTAGTCGAAGAAGCGGCAGCCTCGTCTGAATCGTTGCTGGATGAAGCGCGGCAACTGGTGCAGTTAATGGCATTCTTTAACGGTGAAATGCTCGAGCAAACGGCGCCACAACAGGCCGCGAAAAAGCCGGTGGCAGCAACCGTTGCTAAACCCACCAGAGCACCGGCCCCCAAAGCGGCCGCACCAAAAGCCAAAGCGGGTAAAGGGAAATTGGCCGATGAGGGTGAGGAATGGGAAGCCTTCTAAATCCGACGGACGGGTTTGTCTTTACGCCAACGGATTTTGCCTTTATCCGTGAACGTATTTTTGCTTTGGCTGGCATCCGGCTTTCAGAGCAAAAAGACAAAATGGTCTACAGCCGCCTTAGCCGGCGTATCCGTGAGCTGGGGCTGAAAGATTTTTCCCAGTATTTACTGCACTTGGATGGTGATAAGGGCGAACAGGTGCTGTTTATTAATGCCCTAACCACCAATAAAACGCAGTTTTTCCGCGAGGGCCATCATTTTGAGTTTTTGGCCGAGCTGGCAATGGAACACCCAGGGCCACTGCGAATTTGGTCATCAGCCTGTTCAACCGGGGAAGAGCCTTACTCTATTGCGGCGCAGCTAGTGAGTATGGGCAGGCTCAATGACCGTATTTTGGCAACGGATCTTAACACCCAGGTGCTGGCGAGTGCCGAAAGCGGACTTTATGACGTAAACGAAGCCAGCAGTATTCCAAACGCCATTCTTAAGCACACTTTTTTAAAGGGCAAAGGCCGTTCAAAGGGGTTAATGCAGCCCCGCAGTGCCCTTCGCGAACGCATTACCTTTAGGCAACTGAACTTGATTGGCCCTTGGCCTTTTAAGCAGGACTTTGACGTGATTTTTTGTCGAAACGTGATGATTTATTTCGACAGACCGACCCAGAAGAAGCTGGTAGAGCGTTTTTCTCAGCATCTAAAAATGGGTGGGTATCTGCTGCTCGGCCATGCCGAAGGATTGGAGAAAGACCAGCGTGGTTTTTGCTCTATAGGTAAAACGATTTATCAGAAGGTAGCGCTGTGAGTCTTGCTGTGAAACGTTTTTTTGACCCGTCTCGTGAGCGACAAATGGTCAAGGTATTGCCTGGCGAATATTTTGTGACCGGTGGTGATGAGCTTATTGCAACAACCTTGGGCTCATGTGTTTGCGCCTGTATCTGGGATCCGGTTGCCATGGTCGGCGGGCTTAACCATTTTATGCTGCCGGAAGACAAAGGCGGCCTTGAACCCTTATCGAAAAGCAACCGCTATGGCACCCATGCCATGGAAAGCCTGGTCAATGGTCTTATCAAGCTTGGGGCGCGGCGGGAAAGGTTAAAGGTCAAACTGTTCGGCGGAGCCCGGGTATTTGGCCAGGGCAAAATTGGCGACATGAATATGGAGTTTGTACGCCGCTTTGTCGAACGTGAGGGCTACCAAGTGGTGGCAGAATCCTTGGGGGGCTTCTTGCCCCGCAAGGTGTTATTTGAGCCCACTATCGGTAAGGCCTGGATCAAAACCCTTAACCATCTTGCCAACAACACCCTCGAAAATCGTGAACATCAAATGGCGAAAAAGCTGGATGTGGGCAGTGGCGACAATGTGGAGCTTTTTAAATGATCAAGGTCGTGGTGGTGGACGATTCGCAGCTGATGCGGGCCCTTATCACTGACATTTTGGAAAAAGACCCTCAGATGCAGGTTGTTGGGGAAGCTGAAGATCCTTTTGAAGCAAGAGACGTTATCAAAGCCACCAACCCCGATGTGCTGACCTTGGACATTGAGATGCCCAAGATGAATGGCCTGACTTTTCTGAAGAACCTGATGCGGCTGCGCCCCATTCCGGTGGTGATGGTGTCAACCCTCACTCAGCATGGCGCCGATGCCACCCTTGAAGCGCTTGATTTAGGGGCGGTGGATTACGTACCAAAACCTTCAGCGGGGGCAACCGCCGCATTGGTGGCCTACAGCGAGCTATTACGTGAAAAGGTGAGGGTGGCGGCAACGGCCAACTTGCAGCAGCAGCGCAGTCTGCCCAATAGAGCCACCTTCGATATTAACCCCCGCAAACTGGAAGCCATTTTAATCGGTGCCAGTACCGGCGGCACCGAGGCGGTAAAAAGAGTGCTTTGCCAGTGGCCTGCCAATATGCCGCCTATCTTGATTGTGCAACATATTCGGCCACTGTTTTCAGCGGCTTTTACCCGCCACCTTGGCAGTTTGACCCAATTGAAAGTGGGTGAACTGGAAAAAGACACCAAAATTCACCCCGGTGAGGTGTGGGTGGCCCCTGGCGATCGCCATATGCGGCTGGTACGAAAAAATGGTGCTTTAATCGCGCAGGTGTTTGATGACGATTTGGTCGGGCGCCATCGCCCGGCTGTGGATGTGTTATTTCGCTCGGCAGCCGAAGCGGGGGCTGGGCGCATGCTGGCCATGTTGCTTACCGGCATGGGTAAAGACGGGGCAGATGGGCTTTTGCAATTGTCTAAAACCGGCGCCACCACCTGGGTACAAGATGAAGCCAGCTGTGTGGTCTGGGGAATGCCAAGAGCGGCCTGGGAATTGGGCGCCGCCAGTTATCAGGGGAACCTTGATGAGCTGGCGGCCAAAACGCTGTCGCTGCTGAAAAACTAGAACAGTTCGACGTCGTCATCCTCAATTTGTGGGGGGGCGCTGGCACTTTGTTCCAGCTGGATGGCGGTTTGGGCAGTGTCGAGCATATTTTTGAGCCGAACCTGCAATTCACGCAGATCGCCTTCGGTGTCACGCAGCGTATCAGCGCCTTTCTCTATCAGATCAGAAAAAAACGCTTCTTGTTTTTCGTTGAGTTCAAGCACATGAAAACTGGAACGAATTTCATTGTTAAGGTCGGTAATTAAGGCCTCTAGGCGATGGTCGTACTGGCGAATGGTATCGCTCAGTTCAGTCATGGAGCCTTGCAGGGCATCAACCATACTGGCCATGGTGTGCTGGCGGTGTAAATCTCGCCATTTAGCCTCCATGCCTTCCACTAACACCGCCACGACATCCCGCAGTTTCCCCGCCTCAATATCGTCGGTTGGCATGTCTTTCACCAAAAAAGACACGTGGTGGTCGTTCACCATGAGCCGGGTCCCGAAGGGATAGAGACGGCCTTCACTGATCAGTAAGTTATAAATATTTTGCTCGATGGGGGATACTGGCTGTTGGTTTGGGCCATAAAAGCTCAGGGTGCCGTCCTTGTGAAAACACAAGGTGGTTTTAAATTCAAAAAAATCGGCTGCGGCAAAGAAAAGGTCAGCCAGTTGTTCCTCGGTTTGGCAGGCCATCAGGTTTTTTAGAAACTGGGTAATAAAGCCGTACTGCGATGCTTCCTTCATGGAAGCAAAGGCCATTGCTCGGGATTTGGCTTCTTTTTCACTGAGCTGCTGTTTGCTGGCAAGATATTGGCTGCAATGGTCAATGCGGGCAAGAAACTCAGTCATTTCAAAAGGTTTACTGATGAAGTCGGCGGCACCTGCCTGCCAGGCCTGTACCCTTTTGTCCAAGTCATTGTGCCCTGAGACAAACATAATGGCCCTGTCGTTAGCCAATAACTGCGGGGCCAAACTGAGCCCGTCCTGGTCAGGGAGGTTGACGTCCAGCAACACAATATCTGGGTTGTTTTGCTGGCAATAGGCAAGGGCTTCTTGGGCGCTACTGGCCGTACCCACTTGTTTGACCCTGCCGTCCAGCATGTCAGCGATCAGCTCTTGAAACTGCAAATCGTCATCCACGATGAGAATGTGGCTGTCCATAAGGCTCCTGTGTATCAAGAAGAGTAACCAGATAACGGATCAACTCAGTGCGTGACACCGGTTTGTTGAGCCGAGGAAGATTGGCCAGTTCTGCGGGTACTGAAAAAACAAACCCTGACATCAATAAGATAGGCTTGTCGGGAAACTGCATGCGAAACGCTTTGGCCAGCTCAAAGCCCGACATTTTCGGCATTTCAACATCGCAAAGCAGAATGTCATATTCGGTGTTTTTAAGAGAGGCTCTCGCCTGACGGGGGTCTTCAAAGGCGCTTACCTGCAAACCGAGCTGTGTCAACTGTGCCGATACCACTTGTAAAAGGTCGGCTTCATCGTCAACCAGTAATAACCTTTTATCTTGCAGGTGATGCAGTGCCGGGCGTTCTTGCGCGGTAAAGATCTCCCCCCCTGACGATTGCGGCAGCCAGATATGCATGTCGGTACCTTTACCGAGTTCGCTGTTTACCTGCAGGTAGCCTTTAGAGCGTTTTACAAAGCCATATACCATTGAAAGACCAAGCCCTGTACCTTGGCCTATGGGCTTGGTGGTAAAGAATGGGTCAAGAATTTTATCGAGATGTTCAGGGGCAATGCCGCTACCGGTATCCGCGACAACAAACTCAATATAGGGGCCGGGTCTGACCTCCATATTGAGTTTGGGGATCTGCCGCCCCAAAAGCACCGGCATGCAAGTTAAGCGAATGGTGCCTTTGTCTGCAATCGCATCCCGGGCATTAACCGCCAGATTGACAATGGCGTCGACAAAGTCGCCGCGGTCAACTTTGACCGACCCACATTGGGTGTCCAGCTCGACTTCCAGCGCAATGTTTTTGCCTAAGCTCGATGACAACAGATCTTCTGCGTCAATCAGCAGTTGGAAAGCCGGAACCTCTTCATTACTGACCGGTTCCTGGCGGGAGAACTGGGTAAGCCGGCGGGTGAGGGTAGATGCCCTTTTGGCAGCCTTTAATGCCTTTTCGACACTGCGGGTGCCGGGATGTTCTGGCTCCAGTTTCAGGTTCAACAGTTCTAAGTTGCCTTGGATGATACCAATGATGTTATTGAAATCGTGGGCTATTCCAGACACTAACTGACCTATTAACTCCATTTTTTGGTTACGGGCCAACAACGCCTCAGTGCGGCGGTGTTCGGTAATGTCTTGAAGAATAACCAGCTGTGACGGTGCCTCATCATCGGGGCGATGAAGGGGCGTATGCAGTACCAGTAAGGTGTTGTCTGGAGCATGTTTAGGGGTGAGGTCTACACCGCTCCTTTCATTGCTAAGCAGCGCTTCAGGGTTGGATGAGAAAAAGTCGCCAGGAAAGGCTAATGCCTTGCTGTCATCGCCAATGGCCAACAGTTGTTTGGCTGCCTGGTTGGCTTCATCGATAACCGGTTGGCCGTTTTGTTCATGTAAAAACAACAATCCCAAATTGGCTTGTTCAAAGGCTTGTTCGTACAGGCGAAGACGCTCCTCGCTGGCCCGCCGCGTAGAGGCGTCATAGACAATGATCACAAAGCCGTCGTGGTGCATTTCATGGTAGATGGGGGTAATGGACATGTTCAGCCAAACTGGCGAGCCATCTTTGCGATAATTTAAAATATCACCATGAAAGTATTGGCGTTTTTCCATGGAGCGATAAACTTCGTGCAGGGTGTTGGCGTCGGTGGCTTTACCGGCAAGAAAATCCCCTGGGCGCTGGCCAATCAGATCATCAAGGCCGTAGCCGGTGATGCGTTCAAAGGCGGTGTTTAACCATTCCACCCGGCGCTCTTTGTCACAAATCATGGCGCCACTGCCGGTTTGCGACACCACCAGCGCCAGGCGATTCATGCGGGTTTGACTTTGTTGCTGGAAGGTCATGTCTTGCACAACCCCAAAAATATCGCTGATTTGGCCGTGATGGTCGGTAACGGAAACGCCTTTAATACTGACTTGGCGCCACTGGCCGTCGTCTCTTAACAGCCGGGCTTTAAATTGACGCTTTATCGGCGCCTTTTGTGCCTCAACCATCAGGGCGCGCAGTATCTCTTGGTCGTCACTGTGATAGCGGCTAATGGTGTCTTCTACGCTGGGCTGATAGCTCATTGGCAGGCCGTGAATGTGGTAGACCTGCGGCGACCAAAAAAAGCGGTTATCCGGTAAGTGCCAATGCCAATATCCCAGCCCGCACAGTTCATCAGCGATTTTTAAAAGGGTGCTGTCACGGGCGGCCATGGTGCTAACAATTTGCAACCGTACACAGTCATCTTCTCGCACCGCCGATAGCCAGTAATGGGTTTCAGCGGTTTCGGTTTCTACGATGGCTTGTTGGTGCTCATCCAGCTGCGAGCGCAGCGCTTTCATCGCTTCTAATGACCACTTACCGAAATGTTGATGCAAAAAAGCCCGCAGAGGTAACTGCTGCTGAGTGCCATCTTCACTTAGCGTGAGTTGATGCGTTCCTGGCTTCCAGGTGAGAGTGATGAGATGAGGAAAAAGACCTGCCATCGCCAACCATTCCTTTGTACATGAGCCAAAGTATGGAAGTGATTAGCGATTTTTCAAAAATCCAGGCCACTAATATCATTCAACGGCCCAGTTTTTAGCTGGAAAAGCGTTCCAAAAGTGAGCGGGTCAGTAGGCCAAGTACCACCGGAACCAGCCAAAGGCCACCCGAGGCTAATACCAGTAAAAGATGCATGTTTGAGGAGAGGCTAAATAAGGCGCTCTTTTCGTTTGTCATTTGGCGAGTTGAGTTATTTTCTAAAAGCATGATGGACATCCTTGTTGGAAACAGACGTGAGCGATACGCAAGGGATCCTTCCTTGGATCAGTTACTGCTGATTTTGTCTTTCCTTTATTACTTAAAAAAGAGCTAACCGAGGCGAGCGCCTTTAAAACAATGCCTAGCAAGGGCGCCAAAGCGCAGCTTTTATCCGCCTTTATAACCGTCGTTCAAGGTGCCAAGAAAAGCGATGATGTCATTAATTTGCGTGGCGGTCAGCGCCGGCACATCACCCAGATGGCGGTTTAAGGGCGCGTCGGTAGTGTCGACGTTTTTAAGGTATCGGCGCGGTAAATCGTTATAGATAACGGGTTTGCCGTTGGCGCCTTTTGGATAAAAGCGGCCAGGCGCTATGTCGCGGTAAACGTACCAATCAAGCACGTCTTTTAGTGAGTGATAGAGCCCATTGTGAAAGTACACCGGGCGGCGGGCGCTATTGCGCAAGCTGGGCGTTAAAAACATGCCGCAATATTGTGTTTGCGCTTTCATGTTTTGGCGAAAGGGCCCGCACAACCCCAAGTCGTGCCAGTGCGGATCGCCATTGGCAGCAATGGCGCTGTTGCGGGGCACGCCCAAGGCTTCGTATTGATAGTCGGTAAACAGTGGCGGTAAGCCATCTTTACCGACTTTATCCATATGGCAGGCGGCGCAGTTGCCCGCTTTAGGGTCGTTAAACGCCAAGTAACCACGAACCTCGGCGCGGGTTAGCCGTGCTTTCCCCTGAAGCCAGGCATCAAACTGGCTTGAAAAGGGATGAAAGGCCCGGTCTTCAATTTGATAACGCGACAACGCAAACATCGCTTCGCTGACAGCGAGTTTAGGATTGTCAAAAATATTTCTCCCAAAGAGCGCGGTAAAGTCGTTGCGGTAAGGGCTACTGGCCAGTTTTGCCGCCACTTCCTGGTCTGAATGTGCTGCCATCTCCACTGGATTAAAGAGCGGTCCGCTGGCTTGCTGCTGCAAGGTATCAACCCTGCCGTCCCAAAAAAGCCCACCCATCGGCACTAAGTTGCTGGCAGAAAGGGCGGTGGAATTGGCGCTTTTAATGGCTTTTTTACTGGCCTTGGCCAGGGCCACTTGTTGTTGCAGTGTCGGTATTTGGTCGTTATCGCCCGGTGCATCCGGGCCTATTGAGAAAAGAGGTTGGCGATAAAGGTACTTTAGCGATGGCACAGCCCTAAAGCCCTGCTGCTGCATTAGCCGGCCACCCTGCACCACGGGCGTTGCGGTGGTGGGGCCGAAGTCATGGCTTGGGGCGTGACAACTGGCACAAGATAATTGGCCAGAGCCAGAAAGGCGCTTATCAAAAAACAGCTTTTCTCCCAGCATGGCCATGGCCGACAGCGGTTTGGCCTTGGGAATAAGCAGCTGCACCGGCGCTGGGTTGATACCCAAACTCAACTTGGCGGCATCCAGTGGGTGCTTGCGCCAATCTTCGAGTGGTACCGGGCTGAGCCGCAGCAACACTACTATCAACGTCAGCACCACCAGGGTGCTGACCAGAATAAGAACATGGCGAAACCGCTTTACCGAATAAGGGGACAACACATTCATCATGGTAACCACGGGGCAGCAAGCTGCCCCGAAGTCTGTCAGGCTTTATGTGTGTTGATGCTTGAGGCCTTTACCGGCAAGCCGGTTTCAGGGTCAAGATAAAGTGGCTTTTGGTGGCCATGTTTGAAGTCAAACAGGTTCATAATACTGCCCGCAGTTGCATCAAAAGAGCCGCCCCCTAAGCGTTTGCCACTTAGCCAGTTGTCTTCAATAAAGCGCACTATCGAGGCTTGCGAGATTAGCTTATGGCTGACGAAGTTAGCTTTAGCAAAGGGTGACAGCACCAGAAACGGGATGCGGGTACCCGGGCCACAGCGGCCGTTAACAGGCTTTCCTTTCACGCCGTTTGGTGCCTGGGTATGGCCACAAACACCTGAACCATTGAGTTGATCGGCACTGTCATCAAATGACGAGAAGCGGGTTTGGGCAAAGGCGTGATCGTACCAGCCGTCGGAGTCATCCCAAGCAACGATAATTGCTGTGTTTTTCCAGTCAGGTTGCTGCTCTAAGAAATTCACCACCTGAGTAATAAAGCGCTGCTCGTCCAGCGGGTCGGAATAGCCTGCGTGACCGTCTTGATAAGCCGGGGCTTTAAGGTAGGCAACCGCTGGATAGTTACCGGCGGCAACAGCGGTATAAAAGTCGTGTAAGTCGTATTCGTGATTGGCAGGCTCCGGGGTTTTACCGTCGGCCTCGAGGGAATAGCCAATGGCGGCAACGGATGATGGCCGGGTGTGATTGGGGTTGGCCGTGGATTGATAATACTGGAACCAAGCGTGGTGAGGGATGTAGTCGGTTACGGTGCTATTAACGACCGTCGAATAGGTGCTGCGGCTACAGGCAGTGGTGCCATTGGCATTGTTGGCACTTAAATCAAAGCCGCCCATAAAGCTTCCCCAGCTAATGTTGGCGTTATTGAGTAGGTCGCCAATATTTTTGCCGGTCATCCAAACCTGGTCGGTTGCCGAGGAGCAAAGGTCGGTTGCCGGGTCGACGTCGTTGATCATGGTATAGCCACCTTGGCCATCGGCGACGTAATAAGATGACTTCGATGATTTAATGATTTTCATGCCGTTGGTTTGGCCTGATACCGCTTCTAAAGCGCCCGGTGTTGAGGGGCCATAGGTGTTGGTATAAGCCGCATCACTCATGGCAAAACGTTGGGCGTATTGCCAGAGGGCAGTGACGGTATTGCCGTCAAAATAACCCATTACCTGGCCGCTGGTGCCAAAAGCACCTACGCCACCGGCGCTACCGTTACCGGTATATTTGGGGAAAAGATCGGCCTTGCCGCCGTCATAGGCTTGCTGTTCTGCTGTGTAGGCGTGGTTTTGGTCGGCGGTGTCGGCTTGCGAGCGGTCCAGGCGATAAGGGTTCGCAGCATCTGTACCGTTTTCAGTGTTGGTAAAATTGGGGTTGTTCGTTAAAAGGTGCGCACTGACTAAATTGTTAACGGCTGGCGTATTGCGCGTGGTATGAAATGCCGGTTCGCCCTTGGGATTGGTTGCCTTAGGGTAGGTTGCAAAGTAGTGGTCAAAAGACACGTTTTCACTGTAGATAACCACCAAATGCTTAATGGGTGTCGCTGTCTTTAGATGGTCGGCATCTTGTTGGTGCGTTTGTGCAAAACAGCTTGCCGCAGCTAACGCCAGGGCGGACACGGTAAAGGCGAACAATCTAGGGCTGTACATAGGGCTTTCCTTAAATGCAGGCGAATAAAGGCAACAAGGCTTGGCAGCTGCTGAGCCTGCTTAAGAAAGTTGACAGTCTGATGTCGGTGGGGCGTTAGAAAGCGATTTCTTTATTTTTTGCACAATTGCGTTTGGGCAATAAAAAAGCGCCTTGCGGCGCTTTTTTATTATTTTTTGCTGACAGTGGCGCTGTCGTAGAACTTCTCAAGATCTTTCCAAAGTTCTTTTTGAGCGACCGGGTTCAGGTAAATCATGTGGCCAGAAGGATAGTAACCAAAGGTCAGGTTCTTCTGCAGGTTCTTCGGCAGGTCCATATGGGCCAAATCGTACTCGGTTTCGAAGAACGGGGTTGCCAGGTCAAAGTAACCGTTAGCGCTAAACACTTTCAGGTAGGGATTGGTACGCATAGCGTTACCCAGATCGTCTACCACGAAAGGCATCGGCACTGGCCAGTGGCTGTGCGGTGCAGCGTGTTTCCAGTCCCAATGCATGATGGCGTCAGCCATTACCTTGTAAGGGGTTTTGCTGGAGTATTTCAGGTCATTTGCCAGGTAGTAGTTGAATGCAGCGGTGTAAGCGCCACCAATAGCGGTGTCAGAGGCATCGGTATCGGGGGTTTCACCGGCAGCATCTTTATCAACACTCATGAAGCGGCCATCGTAGCGACCTACGGTCAGGCGTTCGTCACGCAGCAGTTCCTTACGGAAACGGCTTGGGTCAATTTCCAAGTTGGTTTCTTTCAGGTACTTAATGCTCAGGCCGGTGTACTGGTGCAGTTGTTCGGCAATGGCGTTTTCTTCAGCGTCGCTGAGGGTTTGGCCAAGAGACAATGCATGGGCGTACTCGGTGCTGGCAAAGTGGCGCACTTTCTCAAGGAAAGGTGCCAGCTCTTTCGGCTTGTTAGGCAGTTTGTTGTGGTACCAAGCAATAGCGGCGTAAGTAGGCAGGTTGTTAACAAAGCTGTTATCCAGACCTGGCATCTCTTCGTTGTAGTTTAGGATGCTCGATTGCAGTACCACGCCGTTCATGGTCATGCCGTCTTCTTGCAGGCGGTTTACCAATGCGGCAGAACGGGTAGTGCCGTAAGACTCGCCGTACAGGAATTTCGGATCGTTCCAACGGTTATTAACGGTCACGTAGCGCTCAATGAAATGCGCGAAGGCATTAACGTCTTCATCCACACCCCAGAATTTCTGGGAAGGGTCAACTTTCTTGCCTTTGTTTTGTTCTTTTTCTTCCGGTGTCGGAATACCGGTAGAAAAACCGGTGCCCATGGCGTCAACAAACACTAAGTCGGTTTTGTTGAGGATGCTGTAGGGGTTTTTAATGATGTCATAAGGGGCCGGAGCGGTAGGCTTACCGTTAGCGGTTTTTACCATGACCGGGCCAAAAGAACCCATGTGCAGCCAGATAGAAGAAGAACCCGGACCACCGTTATACAAGAAGGTTACCGGGCGTGGCTTGCTGCTCTTAACGGTATAAGCAACGTAGAACACGCTGCCGTCTACTTCACCTTTGCTGTTACGGATCAGCAAGTTACCGGTGGTAGCTTTATAGTCAATGCTGTCACCGGCAATGCGGGTTTCGTGTTTGGTAACAACGGTTTTTTCCTGGGGTGCGGCGGCCTTGGTTTGTTCTTGCGGCGCTTCAGATGCGGCCATGGCGGCAGCAATAGGCGACAGCGCAAGACAACCAATGATCAGGTGTTTGGCAAGTTGCATTGATAAATCTCACTTATTTTATTAGTAACCGATAGCACTCTGGTGGCTGCATAAAAAAAACAGCGACACATCCTTAACCAGCATGCGCTTTTCATTGGCAGGAAAAAACCGAAGGGCAGGGCAATTCAAAGCAGGAAACTAACGCTTTGCCGAAAAAAAAGAGCGGTTAAACCGCTCTTTTTATTTCATTAACAACTTGCTTACTTTTCAGAAGCAAAATCGCGCAGGGTATGACCCACGTACAATTGACGCGGACGGCCAATTTTGGCGGTCGGGTCAGAATGCATTTCGTTCCAGTGAGCGATCCAGCCAATGGTACGAGACATGGCGAAGATCACGGTAAACATGGAAGTGGGGATACCGATGGCTTTGAGGATGATGCCGGAATAGAAATCGACGTTGGGGTAAAGCTTTTTCTCAACGAAGTAGTCATCGGAAAGGGCGATACGCTCCAGCTCCATCGCGACATCAAGCAGTGGGTCGTTAATGTTCAGCTCTTTGAGCACCTGGTGGCAGGTTTCACGCATCACTTTGGCACGAGGGTCAAAGTTTTTATAAACGCGGTGACCAAAGCCCATCAGACGGAACGGATCGTCTTTGTCTTTGGCGCGGCCAATAAACTCAGGGATGCGGTCAACTGAACCAATTTCTTCAAGCATACGCAGGCAAGCTTCGTTGGCGCCGCCATGAGCCGGCCCCCACAAAGAAGCAATACCGGCCGCGATACACGCGAAGGGGTTGGCACCGGAAGAGCCGGCCAAACGCACGGTGGAGGTTGATGCATTCTGTTCGTGGTCAGCGTGCAGAATGAAAATCTTGTCCATGGCGTCAGCGATAATCGGGTTCACCTTATACTCTTCACACGGCGTGGCGAACATCATATGCAGGAAGTTTTCTGCATAGCTCAGGTCGTTGCGTGGGTAGATGTAAGGCTGGCCGATACTGTGCTTGTAGCACATGGCTGCAATGGTTGGCATTTTAGACAACAGACGGAACGCCGCGACTTCGCGGTGGCGTGGGTTACTGATGTCCAGTGAGTCGTGATAGAAAGCAGAGAGGGCACCGGTTACACCACACATAACAGCCATGGGGTGCGCATCCGGACGGAAGCCCAGGAAGAAAGCACGCAGCTGCTCGTTTAGCATGGTGTGGGTTTTAACGGTTTCACGGAATTCTTCGTATTGTTCTTTGCTGGGTGCTTCTCCGTAGAGCAGGATGTAGCACACTTCGAGATATTCCGCTTTTTCAGCCAGTTGGTCGATGGGATAGCCACGGTGCAGAAGCACACCTTTGCCACCGTCGATAAAAGTAATGGCTGATTCGCAAGATGCCGTGGCCAGGAAGCCTGGGTCAAAAGTGAAAAGACCGTGTTTGCCCAAAGTCCGGACGTCGATAACGTCCTGGCCGGCGGTGCCAGAAAGTACTGGAAACTCAATGGGTTCCTTACCTTCTACCATTAGTTTGGCTATTTTTTCCGCCATACAACATGTCTCCTTTGGTCGTGAATTCGTCTATGTTGCGGTCGCAGACAGCCGCCCTTTTTAATCGCAAATGGTCGGACTTGTCAATTTAAGCTCATTGTAGAAAAGGTCGAATAAGCTTTCAGGCAGCTTTTATAGGTATAAGCATATTTGCAATTTATGAAAGGCTGCATTACGAGCCAAAACTCGGTTTCAAGGTACTGATAAACCGCAAAACACAGAGTAATTTGTGATCGGGCTCAAGTCGTTGAAATTGACATCTTGCCTCATTATACTGGGCCCGGGTTGGCCTTGCTGGCTTCCGAAAACTGTCTGACTTCCCAGTCACCCAGTGACATATTCTCCCTACAGAATATGCGCCGTGAAGCCCAAGGGCACCACCATCCGGTTTAGCTGGTTATACAACAACAAAGGCTCTTTAAGAGCCGAGTGGGCAGACATCGTGAAAAAGCAAAGACCTGTCAATTTAGAATTGCAGACCATCCGCTTTCCAATCGCTGCTATTGCGTCTATTCTCCACCGCGTTTCTGGCGTGATCATGTTCTTTGCCGTAGCCATCCTGATGTGGATGCTGGCTAAGTCCTTGTCGTCTGAAGCGGGCTTTGCTGCTGTGCAAAGCATGATGACTGGCTTTTTTGCCAAGTTCATTGTTTGGGGTATTTTGACTGCTTTGGCATACCATTTGGTTGGCGGCATCCGTCACTTAATTATGGATATGGGGTACTGGGAAGAGCTCGAAAGCGGTAAGTCCTCCGCTTGGGCAGCTATCATCATCACCGTTATCCTTTCAGTACTCGCAGGAGTGTGGCTATGGTAACTAACGCAGGCACCCTGGGCCGCACTGGCGTCCATGATTTCTTAATCGTACGAGCTTCCGCTGTAGTAATGACACTGTATGTGTTGTTCTTGGTTGGTTTTCTCGTTATTACCCCCGACCTGACTTACGCCTCGTGGACCGCTTTCTTCGGCCACCTCGGTGTTAAGGTCTTCACTCTGTTGACCCTGATCAGCCTTCTTGCTCATGCCTGGATTGGCCTGTGGCAGGTTTTGACGGACTACGTCAAACCGACTGGCCTTCGCATCGTGCTTCAGTTTGTTCTGAATATCATCGCGTTCGGTTATGTGATCAGCGGCTTCGTCATTCTGTGGGGTATGTAAGTGAACATTCCAACTTATGAATTCGATGCAGTTGTTGTTGGTGCTGGTGGCGCCGGCATGCGTGCTGCACTGCAAATTTCTAAAGAAGGTAAGAGCTGCGCTCTGCTGTCCAAGGTCTTCCCAACCCGCTCTCATACTGTTTCCGCCCAAGGTGGTATTACAGTGGCGCTGGGTAACACCCATGAAGACAACTGGAAATGGCACATGTACGACACTGTTAAAGGTTCCGATTACATCGGTGACCAAGACGCTATCGAATACATGTGTAACGTAGGCCCTGAAGCCATTCTTGAGCTTGAGCACATGGGCCTGCCGTTCTCCCGTTTGGAAAACGGCAAAATTTATCAGCGTCCTTTTGGCGGCCAGTCTAAAAACTTTGGCGGTGAACAGGGTGCTCGTACTGCTGCTGCAGCTGACCGTACCGGTCATGCCTTGCTGCACACCCTTTATCAGCAGAACGTGAAAAACAACACCACCGTTTTTTCTGAGTGGTATGCGCTGGATCTGGTGAAGAACAGCGAAGGCCACGTGGTTGGCTGTACTGCTATCGACATCGAAACCGGTGATGTTGTTTATTTCAAATCCAAGGCTGTGGTGCTGGCTACCGGCGGTGCTGGTCGTATCTTCCAGTCCACCACTAACGCGCACATCAACACCGGTGACGGCGTTGGTATGGCAAGCCGTGCTGGCGTCCCCTTACAAGACATGGAAATGTGGCAGTTCCACCCCACTGGTATCGCCGGTGCCGGGGTACTGGTAACCGAAGGTTGCCGTGGTGAAGGTGGTTACCTCCTGAACAAGGACGGTGAACGCTTTATGGAACGTTATGCGCCTAACGCCAAAGACTTGGCGTCCCGTGACGTTGTTGCCCGCTCCATGATGATCGAAATTCGTGAAGGCCGCGGTTTTGAAGACCCTCACATGGGTCCTCACTGTAAGCTGAAACTGGATCACCTGGGTAAAGAAGTTCTGGAAAGCCGCTTGCCTGGCATTTTGGAACTGTCTCGTACTTTTGCGCACGTTGACCCGGTTAAAGAACCTATCCCGGTTATCCCTACCTGCCACTACATGATGGGTGGTATTCCCACCAACGTTCATGGCCAGGCCCTGAAACAAGTTGACGGCAAAGATGAGCCGGTTGTGGGCTTGTTTGCGGTAGGTGAAATTGCCTGTGTATCCGTACACGGTGCTAACCGTTTGGGTGGTAACTCCCTGCTTGACTTGGTGGTCTTTGGCCGTGCAGCGGGTCTGCACCTTGGCAAGGCACTTGAAGAATTGCCTGCACCGAATGTAACCGAAGAAGACGTTGAGAAAGCCCTTGAGCGTCTCAACCGCTGGGAAAGCAATAAAGACGGCGAAGATCCGGTACAGATCAAAAAAGATCTGCAGAACTGTATGCAGCGTAGTTTCTCTGTATTCCGTGAAGGTAAAGCGATGGCGGAAGGTCTTGAGGAACTCAAGAAAATCCGTGAGCGTGTTAAAAATGCCCGCCTGGATGACAACTCTAAAGAATTCAACACCCAGCGTATTGAATGTCTGGAGTTGGACAACCTGGTTGAAACGGCTTATGCCACTGCCGTTGCTGCAAACTTCCGTACCGAGTCTCGCGGCGCCCATACCCGCTTTGACTTCCCGGATCGTAACGACGAAGAGTGGTTGTGCCACAGCTTGTTTGACCCAACCTCTGAAGGTATTGGTAAGCGCCACGTTAACCGTGCACCTACCTTGTTGACCGAAGAAGAGTTGGTGAAATTCAAGCCGAAGGCGCGGACCTACTAAGGAGTACGGGATGAAAGTTGCATTTTCTATCTACCGGTACAATCCGGACGTCGACAGCAAACCGCGCATGCAGGACTACAGCCTGGACGTGCCAGACGGTTCCGACATCATGGTTCTGGATGCATTGCTGCGTCTGAAAGAACAAGACCCGACGCTGTCTCTGCGCCGTTCCTGCCGTGAAGGGGTCTGTGGCTCCGACGGTGTGAACATGAACGGTAAAAACGGTTTGGCATGTATTACCCCGTTGTCTTCCTTAGGCAACAAAGTGGTTATCCGTCCGCTGCCGGGCCTGCCTGTTATTCGCGACCTTATCGTCGATATGGGGCAGTTCTACACCCAGTGGGAGAAGGTCAAACCTTTCTTGCTTAACGACAGCAAACAGCCACCGGCACGTGAGCATCTTCAGTCTCCTGAAGAACGGGCTAAACTGGACGGCTTGTACGAGTGTATTCTCTGCGCATGCTGTTCCACCTCTTGCCCTTCTTTCTGGTGGAACCCAGACAAGTTTGTTGGTCCTGCGGGCCTACTGGCTGCCTATCGTTGGTTGGCCGACAGCCGCGACACCGCAACCGACGAGCGTTTGTCTGGTTTGGAAGACCCGTTCAGCGTATTCCGTTGCCACGGCATTATGAACTGTGTGAATGTATGTCCTAAGGGTCTGAACCCGACTAAGGCTATCGGTCATATCAAGTCCATGCTGCTTAAGCGGGCTGTTTAGTCTCGTGCTTCCTCAGCTGCGACTGGGGACCGAGCGCTAGCTAAATAGCCACGCCTCTGCCGAGGGGTGGCTATTTTTTTGAAGTTACGTGGCTGCAATTGAGAGCAGTCGTTAAAAGGCCAATCCCAACTGCGAGAACACGCGAGGTTTAAGGGATCATTATGCAAGAAGGCACAATGCAGGCGTGGCTAGCATCCTCTCCCTTTGCGGGCGGCAATGCCAGCTACATCGAGGAGCTCTATGAGAGCTACCTGGAAGACCCGGGTTCAGTACCCGTCGAATGGAAAAATGAGTTCGACAAACTGCCCAAGGTTAAGGATGGATATCCAGAAGCCAATTTCAGCCAAATCCGCGAGCAATTCCGGATCATGGCATCTCAACCCCGACGTTACACCAGCTCTTCCTCCGGCGAAGGCGACGCCAAGCAGGTTAAAGTCCTGCAACTGATCAACGCCTACCGCTTCCGCGGTCATCAACACGCTAATCTCGACCCCCTGGGCCTGTGGCAACAAGAACGTGTTGCAGAACTTGACCCGGCTTTCCATAGCTTAGACAGCAGCGATAACGACAAAACCTTCCATGTCGGCTCTTTTGCTGTCAAAGATGAAACCATGAAGTTGGGCGCCTTGACCGAGGTGCTGAAAACCACTTATTGCGGTTCCATCGGCGCTGAATACATGCACATTGTTAATACCGAGGAAAAGCGTTGGATCCAATCGCGCTTGGAGTCGGTTGCTGGCAAAGGCAGCTTCAGCAAAGAAGATAAAACCCGCATTTTAAACAGCCTGACCGCAGCCGAAGGCTTGGAAAAATACTTAGGGGCTAAATTCCCCGGTGCCAAGCGCTTCTCTTTGGAAGGTGGCGATTCCCTTGTACCTATGGTCAAGGAAATCATTCGCCGCGCCGGTGAGCACGGCATCAAAGAAACCGTCATTGGCATGGCCCACCGTGGCCGTTTGAATATGCTGGTTAACGTGCTGGGTAAAAAGCCGCAAGACCTCTTTGATGAGTTTGCCGGTAAGCACAAAGAAACCTTAGGCAGCGGTGACGTGAAGTATCACATGGGCTTTAGCTCTGACTTCGCAACCCCAGGCGGCAATATGCACCTGGCGCTGGCCTTTAACCCGTCGCACCTGGAAATCGTTAACCCGGTAGTTATGGGTTCGGTACGGGCCCGTATGGACCGCCGTGGTGATACCGACGGTTCGAAAGTGTTGCCTATCACCGTACACGGTGACGCGGCGATCGCAGGGCAGGGCGTGGTGGCTGAGACCTTTAACATGTCTCAAACCCGTGCTTACGGTGTTGGCGGTACCATCCGCATTGTGGTGAACAACCAAGTTGGTTTCACCACATCTCGCCAGGATGATGCCCGTTCAACCCAATACTGTACTGACATCGCCAAGATGGTACAGGCGCCGATTTTCCACGTTAACGGTGACGATCCGGAGGCCGTGGTCTTTGTTTCTCAGCTGGCGCTGGATTATCGCAACACCTTCAAACGTGATGTGGTTATTGACCTGGTTTGTTATCGCCGCCATGGCCATAACGAAGCAGACGAGCCAAGCGCGACTCAGCCGCTGATGTACCAGCAAATTAAAAAGCACCCGACGCCGCGCGCAATCTATGCCGACCGTCTGGCTGCTGAAGGCAGTGTCTCTGCTGAAGAGTCAAAAGCGCTGTCTGACAACTACCGTGACCAGCTGGATAAAGGCGAGTGCGTGGTAGAAGAATGGCGTCCAATGACCGAGCACAGCTCTGACTGGAACCCCTACGTCAACAAAGAGTTCGATGCCCAATATAACTCTGGTCTTACTACCGAGAAGTTGGCCGAACTTGGCGTTACCCTGGCAACCATCCCTGACGATGTAAAATTGCAGCGTCAAGTCGGTAAGATCTATGAAGATCGCCTGCTGATGGCCAAAGGTGAAAAAGCCCTGGACTGGGGTATGGGTGAAACGCTGGCTTACGCAGGCTTGTTGGATGAGGGCTATCACGTTCGCATCACCGGCCAAGACGTGGGGCGTGGTACCTTCTTCCACCGCCATGCTGTGCTGCACAACCAAACGGATGCCTCCGAGTACTTGCCTCTTGCCCATCTCAAGCAAGACCAAGGCAAGCTGGATATTTACGACTCAGTGCTGTCTGAAGAAGCGGTTCTGGCTTTTGAATACGGCTACAGCTCTGCCGAGCCCCGTGGTCTGTTTATCTGGGAAGCGCAGTTCGGTGACTTCGTCAACGGCGCCCAGGTGGTGATTGATCAGTTCCTCAGTTCCGGTGAGCAGAAATGGGGCCGTTTGTGCGGTTTAACCATGTTGCTGCCACACGGCTACGAAGGCCAAGGTCCAGAGCACTCCAGTGCCCGTCTTGAGCGTTTCTTGCAACTGTGTGCTGACAACAACATGCAGGTTTGTGTACCTTCTACCCCGGCTCAGGTATTCCATATGCTGCGTCGTCAGGTAGTGCGCCCGGTACGCCGCCCGCTGATTGTGATGTCACCTAAGTCGCTGCTGCGTCATCCGCTGGCTGTTAGCAGCCTGGATGAGTTGGCTACCGAAGGCTTCCAGAACGTCATCGGCGAAGTCGACGCCCTGGATCCGAAAAAGGTGAAAAAAGTGGTGTTCTGCGCCGGCAAGGTTTATTACGATTTGCTGGATGCACGCCGCAAGAACGAAATTTCGGACATTGCCATCGTCCGTATCGAACAGCTTTATCCTTTCCCGGCAGAAGAAGTGCAACAAGTGCTGGCACAATACAGCCATGTCACTGAATTTGCTTGGTGTCAGGAAGAGCCAATGAACCAGGGTGCTTGGTACTTTATCCAGCACGACATTCGCGAGGCCCTGCCAAAAGGTGCCAGCCTGGGTTATGCCGGTCGCAAAGCGTCCGCCGCACCCGCCGTTGGTTACGCCTCTGTGCATGCCAAGCAGCAGCAGGCGCTGGTCGCTGATGCGCTTAACCTCGAAGTAAAAGATTAAGGCAAAAGGAATAACGTAATGAGCATCGAAATCAAGGTACCCGTCCTGCCGGAATCTGTAGCAGACGCTACCATTGCCACTTGGCATAAGCAGCCTGGCGAGGCTGTCTCCCGTGACGAGAACCTGGTTGATATTGAAACCGACAAAGTTGTTCTTGAAGTACCCGCTCCTGAAGACGGCGTGCTGGAAGAAATTCTGTTTGGTGAAGGCGAAACCGTCACTGCTGAGCAAATTATTGCCAAACTCAAGCCGGGTGCTGCTCCTGCTGCAGCGCCGGCGGCTGCCGAAGCCCCTAAAGCGGACGCGCCCAAGGCAGAAGCTGCCCCCGCTGCCAGCGAAGAAACCTCTGATGCACTGAGCCCTTCAGTGCGCCGCGCCCTGGCTGAAAAAGGCCTGAGCCCAGAAGGTATCAAAGGCACTGGCGTCGGTGGCCGTATCACCAAAGAAGACGTAGACAAGTACCTCAAATCTGCTGGCAGCAAAGCGGCTGCCCCGGCACCGGCCATGGCCGACCGCTCTGAGAAGCGTGTGCCGATGACCCGTCTGCGTAAAACCATTGCCAAGCGTTTGCTGGATGCGAAAAACAGCACCGCCATGTTGACTACCTTTAACGAAGTCAACATGAAGCCCATCATGGATATCCGTAAGCAATACAAAGATATCTTTGAGAAGAAGCACGACATCAAACTGGGCTTCATGGGCTTTTACGTTAAAGCGGTAGTGGAAGCGCTGAAACGCTACCCTGACGTGAACGCTTCTATCGATGGCGACGACATCGTTTATCACAACTACTTCGATGTCAGCATCGCGGTTTCCACCCCGAAAGGTCTGGTTACCCCTGTGCTGCGTGACGCCGACCAAATGAGTCTGGCCGACATCGAAAAAGGCATCCGTGAGCTGGCTATCAAAGCCCGTGACGGTAAGCTGGCCATTGAAGACATGACTGGCGGTAACTTCACCATCACCAACGGTGGTGTGTTCGGTTCCTTGATGTCTACCCCGATCATCAACCCGCCGCAAAGCGCTATCCTTGGCATGCACGCCATCAAGGATCGCCCCATGGCGGTTAACGGTCAGGTTGAGATCCTGCCGATGATGTATCTGGCCCTGTCTTATGATCACCGCATCGTTGACGGCCGTGAGTCCGTTGGCTATCTGGTTGCCATTAAAGAACTGCTGGAAGATCCGACGCGTCTTCTGCTGGACGTTTAAGCTTTCAGGCAAAGGGGGGCTAACAGTCCCCCTAAATCTGGACTGAAAGGCCGCAAGGCCTTTTTTGGGATGGTAGCCCCAAGCTGCCACACACACGCAAAGAGACTGAGCATAATGAACTTGCACGAGTATCAGGCTAAGCAACTGCTCGCCGAGTACGGTTTGCCCGTATCCGAAGGCTTCGCCGTTGACAATCCTCAAGCCGCTGTTGAAGCCGCTTCCTCTATCGGCGGCTCCGAGTGGGTCGTTAAATGTCAGGTTCACGCTGGCGGCCGCGGTAAAGCGGGCGGCGTGAAGGTAGTAGACTCAAAAGACAAAGTGCGTGAGTTTGCTGAAAACTGGCTGGGTAAAAACCTGGTAACCTATCAGACTGACGAAAAAGGTCAGCCGATCAACAAGATCCTGGTTGAATCCTGCACCGACATCGACAAAGAACTGTACCTGGGTGCCGTTCTGGACCGTGCTAGCCGTCGCGTTGTATTCATGGCCTCTACCGAAGGCGGTGTCGACATCGAGACCGTTGCCCACGAGACCCCTGAAAAAATCTTCAAAATGGCCCTCGACCCGCTGGTTGGCCCTCAACCCTATCAAGGCCGTGAGCTGGCTTTCAAACTGGGTCTGAAAGGTGACCAAATCAAACAGTTCACCAAGATCTTCATTGGTCTGGGCAAACTGTTCACTGATTTCGACCTGGCCCTGTTGGAAATCAACCCGCTGGTGATCACCAAAGAAGGCAACCTGCATTGCCTGGATTGTAAGATCAACATCGATTCCAACGCGCTGTACCGTCAGCCTAAGATCCGCGAAATGCACGATCCGTCTCAAGAAGACGCCCGTGAAGCCCGCGCTGCACAGTGGGAACTGAACTACGTTGCCCTGGAAGGTAACATCGGCTGCATGGTTAACGGTGCTGGCCTGGCCATGGGTACCATGGACATCGTCAAACTGCACGGTGGCCAACCGGCTAACTTCCTGGATGTAGGTGGTGGCGCAACCAAAGAACGCGTTTCTGAAGCCTTTAAAATCATCCTGTCTGATGACGCCGTTAAGGCCGTTCTGGTTAACATCTTCGGTGGTATCGTTCGTTGCGACATGATCGCTGAAGGTATCATTGGTGCTGTTGAAGAAGTGGGCGTTAAAGTACCTGTTGTGGTTCGCCTCGAAGGTAACAACGCTGAACTTGGTGCCAAGAAACTGGCCGAAAGCGGTTTGAACATCATTGCCGCCACCAGCCTGACTGACGCTGCCCAGCAGGTTGTTAAAGCTGCGGAGGGTAAATAATGAGCGTCCTGATTAATAAAGACACCAAAGTTATCTGCCAGGGTTTCACCGGCGGTCAAGGTACTTTCCACTCCGAACAAGCCATTGCTTACGGTACGCAAATGGTTGGTGGTGTGTCTCCGGGTAAAGGTGGTACTACTCACCTGGGTCTGCCGGTATTCAACACCGTTCGCGAAGCCGTAGAAGCCACTGGCGCTACTGCTACCGTGATTTATGTTCCGGCTCCGTTCTGTAAAGACGCCATCCTGGAAGCTATCGACGCTGGCCTGAAACTGATCGTTACCATCACCGAAGGTATTCCTACTCTCGACATGCTTGACGTTAAAGTGAAGCTGGAAGAGACCGGTGTGCGCATGATCGGCCCGAACTGCCCTGGTGTTATTACACCCGACGAGTGCAAAATCGGCATCATGCCTGGCCACATTCACAAGAAAGGTAAAGTGGGCATCGTTTCCCGCTCTGGCACCTTGACCTACGAAGCGGTTAAACAAACCACTGACGAAGGTTTCGGCCAGTCCTCTTGTGTTGGTATCGGTGGTGACCCGATCCCCGGTTCTAACTTTATCGACATCCTCGAGATGTTCGAAAAAGATCCGGAAACCGAAGCTATCGTGATGATTGGTGAGATTGGTGGTACTGCTGAAGAAGAAGCGGCTGCCTACATCAAAGCCAATGTTAGCAAGCCAGTTGTGTCTTACATCGCTGGTGTTACTGCTCCTCCGGGCAAACGTATGGGCCATGCTGGCGCCATCATCTCCGGCGGCGCTGGTACTGCTGATGACAAATTTGCCGCCCTTGAAGACGCCGGTGTTAAAACCGTACGTTCTTTGGCTGATATCGGCAAAGCTTTGCGCGAAGTCACTGGCTGGTAAGCTTGATTTCTCGTAAAAAGGCCGCCTTAGGGCGGCCTTTTTTTATCGCTTAAGGCGACAGGTTTATTAGCTTTGCCACTTTGACCTGATCGCGGCCCGATTGCTTGGCTTGGTAGAGGGCGTTGTCGGCATATTGCAACAACTCCCTGGCTGATATTGAGGGTGAAGGCACTGCGGCCGCAACACCTAGGCTGAGGGTCACCACCTGCATGGGTGACGCTTGATGGGGCAGGGCAAGCTTTTCCACTTCGCGGCGTATACGCTCGGCAACGGTCAGCGCCTCTTCGGTATGCACTCCCGCCAGCACCACCGCAAATTCCTCGCCACCATAGCGGCCCACTAGAGCGCCATCATGGCGCACACAATGCTTAATGGTTTTGGCGACATTGACTAAACAGTCATCGCCAGCAACATGGCCGTAGTTATCGTTGTATTGTTTAAAAAAATCGATATCGCCAATGATAATGGCTAAGGGCTGACGCTGGTGTAGGCAGGTGGTCCAAGTCTGTTTTAAAAAGGTATCTAGATGTCGACGATTAGCGACCTTGGTTAGGCCATCAAGGTTGGTGAGTTTTGCCAGATCCTGGTTGTGATTCAGCAACAGGGCATTTTGCTCAGCTAATTGATTCTGAAGTAAAAAAGCGAGCCTTGCCGTACGTTCTTGTTGGTAACAAATCATCATGCCAATGACATTGGCGCCAACAAAGAAAAACTGGTTGGCCAGCACCCCTTTAAGGCTTGAAGTGGTGAAAAAGCAATCCACCAATTCAAAGACCACAACCAGCAGCCAACAGCAGCTGCTGGCAGCCAGAAAGCGCAATCGGGCAAAACCATAGCCACACATAAAAACTAAAATCAGCCCGGAATAATACAGATAGCTGTCTTTCTCGCTGGTAAGGGTGGTTAGATAAATCACGCAGCTACCACCTATGACGACCAAAACCGCCAAGGCAAACTGATAGTAATGCATAAACTTGGGGTGAAAAGACAAGCCGAAGATAGCCACCCCACAGGGCAGAAATACCCCAAAACGGCATAGCCATGCTTCTAGTAAACGATGGGGTAATACCAGCACATCCAACAGACCAAATAGCGAGAAATAAATAATCGCAAAGGCAATGGCGATCCTGGCTTGGCGCAGCGTCGCATGAAAGTATGCTTCCTTGAACGGTGCTTCCCAGTCGGCCTGCTGGTGAGTAAAACGCAGTGTTAAGCGATTAAGCTGCGCTTCAAATCGGCTTTGGGCGGCATTCTCGTCTGGCGTATTGGCAGTCATTAAGGTCGTGGCTTTTTCCTTTGTTCCCTAAAAGACAAGTGCTTAGCAACGTCGTATGATTGGCCGTGATTGAAAGGAGGACCTATGAGTCACTATAGCCGAGGGGCGAATAAAGGCATTGTGTTGTTGGCGGTTATCTTGTGCCTGTTACTTGCTTTAATTGGCGGTTGGCGTTGGCAACTTGGTGAAGGCTACGGCGTTTGGATCCTCGGGTTCTTTGTCGGTTTTGCGGTGCTTTTTGCCAGTGCGCTCAGTAAACGCTGTATGTTTTTGGCAGCGGATAAAGACGGTTTAACCCTGCATTACTGGTTTTCCAAAGCGCATCTTTCCTGGCAGGAAATCGAAACGCTGGGGCTGGTGTACCATCATGTGTTTCCCTCGGTTGGTTTGTGCTTAACCGAGCAGGGCCGGGAAAAATGGCCAGGGCGGGTGTATGACCGTAAAGTCATGAATGTCGATGTGGTTTTACCGACCTGGGTGGCGCCTCGCGCTGTTACCTTATTGAAAAAAATTGAAACGGTCCGGCCACAGCCTGATGCGGCATAAAGGCTTGCACTTGGCCCCGCTGCTCGGGGTACCATGGACAATTGCTTAAAAAGACAAAGGGAAACCGGTGATGGATTTTAACGTTATACCCGTCACGCCTTTTGCACAGAACTGCACGCTGGTCTGGTGCACAAAAACGCGCGACGCGGCCGTCATTGACCCAGGTGGCGAGCCGGAAAAAATACTCGCCGCCGCCAAGGCGGCAGAACTTAACATCAGGGCGATTTGGCTGACCCATGGCCACCTTGACCATGTGGGTGCCGCCGGTGCGCTCAAGCAACAGCTTGAGGTGCCCATTGTTGGCCCGCACCAAGACGACAATTTCTGGCTAACGGCGTTAAACGACCAAGCCAAGATGTTCCGATTTCCTGAACCGACGCCTTTTTCTGTCGACCGTTATCTTGCTGACGGCGATGTCTTGCGTTTGGGCAATACGCAATTTTCGGTACTGCATTGCCCTGGGCATACGCCGGGGCATGTGATTTTTTTTAATAAGCAAGCGCGTTGGGCGCAGGTTGGAGATGTGCTCTTTAAAGGCTCTATTGGCCGCACCGACTTTCCCCGCGGCGACCATCAGCAATTAATTAATGCGATTCGCAGTAAGGTTTTTGCCTTGGGCGATGATGTCCGTTTTGTACCCGGTCACGGCCCCATGTCGGTGATTGGTGATGAGCGTAAACATAACCCTTTTGTGGCCGATAGCCGTTTTGGCTGAGGATTGAACTATGTCACCTGTATTAAATGAGCTTCTGTCGCTGTTGGAGCTCGAGCCTGTGGAAAAAGGCATTTTCCGGGGCCAGAGCCAGGATTTAGGTTTTCCGGCACTGTTTGGTGGTCAGGTGTTAGGCCAGGCCATGAGTGCCGCGCAAGCAACGGTAGAGGCAAACCGCAGTGGCCATTCCCTGCACGCCTATTTCCTCGAAGCCGGTGATGCCAAACACCCAGTGGTGTATTTGGTGGAAAACCTGCGTGATGGCGGTACCTTTTCAACCCGCCGGGTCAAGGCAGTGCAGCACGGGCGGCCCATCTTTGAATTGACGGCGTCTTTTCAGGTGCCGGAAGACGGTTTTGAGCATCAGGATGAAATGCCAGCGGTGCCAGGGCCTGACGGTTTGAAAAGCGAGCGTGAACTGGCTGAACCCTTGGCGGAGCGCCTGCCTAAGAAAATCATTGATAATTTCTTAACCGAAATGCCCATTGAAATGCGGCCAGTGGTCTTTCATGACCCAACGGCGCCAGAAGTGGCCGAGCCGGTACGTTATGTGTGGTTAAAAGCCAACGGTATGATGCCGGACGATCCGCGCATTCATCAGTATCTACTGGCCTACGCCTCGGATTTTAATTTCCTGCCAACCTCACTCCAGCCCCATGGTCGCAGCTATATGGAGCCTACCCTGCAAGTGGCTTCTATTGACCATGCCATGTGGTTTCACCGCGAATTTCGCATGGATGACTGGTTACTCTATGTGGTGAAAAGCTCAACCGCCAGTGGCGGCAGAGGTTTGGTACGGGGGCAGTTTTTTGACCGTAGTGGCCACCTGGTTGCCTCCACGCAGCAAGAAGGCCTGATACGCCAGCGCCGGCCAAAGCATGTTTGATAAAAAAAGGCGCCATTGGCGCCTTTTTTAATCATGAATAGGTTTAACCCCACGGGCCAGAAGCAGGGCGGGTATGCCAAGGGCTGCCATTACCAGGAACACCAAACCGGCCATAGGGGCAAACAACCACCCGGTTACCAGCATCATGGCGGCAACCGATAAACTCAACGCCATTGCCGAATACAGCGCCTGGGTACCGACGCTATGGTGGCGGGGCAATTCTTTACTGATATAGGTAATAGCGCCTAAATGGGCGGTGGTGAAGGTAAGTCCATGCAGGGTTTGCAGCAGCCAGAGCTGCCAAAGTGAATGGGCAAAAGCGGTGCCGGTCCAACGCACCATCACGGCGGTAGCGGCAATAGTTAATAGCCAGGCCGCGCTTTTATTAGCAAACAGCCGTTTGGCAAAATAAAACACCGCCACTTCCACCACCACGCCCCAACTCCATAAAAAGCCAATGGTGCTGGCTTTAATGCCAAGAGATTGCCAGTAAATGGCAGAAAAGCCGTAATAGGCGGCATGGCTGCCTTGAATGGCCATATTGGTAGCGATAAAACGCCGCAGCATCGGTATCTTTAACAGTGTCAGCCATGGGGTACTGGTCTTGGCTTTAGGCCCGTCAGTCAGGGTGACCGACATCTTCGGTAGGGTGCCAACAAAGAGCATTAGCTGTGTTGCCAACAATCCCCACAGTACCGCTTGGCTCCCCCATAAATTGGTGAGATACCCCATCAGCGTTGACATAACAACGAAGGCAACAGAGCCCCACAACCTGACTTTGCCGTAATCCATGCCGATTTGCGCCACCATCCGGGTCGCCATGGCATCAGAAATGGGCATCAGCGGTGAATACACCAGTGAGCCCACTAGCGTCAGTGCCAATAGCAGTGGCAGGCTCTGCGGCAGTACAAAACCGGCAAATACAAACAGGGTGGCCAGCGCCAGCAAACGGCTCGCTGGAATGAGCTGTTCCGAGCGTTTGATACGGGTGGTGATGAATAACGAGCCCATGGCGCGGGTGCCTTGCGCCACGCCAAGCAAAATGCCAATCATTGCCGGTGTCAGTGACTGGCCTTTAAGCCACAGTGACCAAAACGGCAAATAGATCCCCCACCCAAGAAAAAAGTGTATATAAAACAGAGATAACCAGCGGGTTGGGCTGAGGGTCATAGGACTATCCTTGAAAAGCAGGGCGCCGATCTTGGCGCGGCTTGGCTGCCTGGTCAAGGCGAGAATGCGCAAGGCATGCCACGCTGAGAGGGGGGAGGTGGGTATGTATGACGTGGTGACTATCGGCTCGGCAACGGTCGATTTATTTGCAGACACCGATTCTGAACTGGTGGAAATCAAAAGCCGCCATTCATCGGAAAAGCTGATTGCCTATCCGTTGGGTAGCAAAATGCTTATCCAAGATTTAAACATTACCGTTGGCGGTGGTGGCACCAATACCGCCGTTGCCTTTGCTCGCCTGGGGCTTAAAACGGCCTTTATGGGCAAAATTGGCAGTGATGCCCAGGGCCAACAAGTACTGGCTGCACTGACGTCTGACGGCATTGATTTTGTGGGGGCAGTAGGGGGTAAAACCGGCTTGTCGGTGATCTTGGACTCTATTGAAGACGATAGAACCATTCTTGCGTTTAAAGGCGCCAATGACGAGCTGTCGCTAACAGAGGCAACACTACCTGCTAGCCGCTGGCTTTATTGCTCGGCGATGTTGGGACAAAGCCTGCAAACGCTGGCGGCCTTGGTGGCCACTACCTCGGCAAAGGTTGCTTTTAACCCTTCCAGTTATTTAGCCAAACAAGGCGCTGAGGCGTTACTGCCTATTCTTCAAAAGCTTGAGGTGTTAGTCCTTAACAAAGAAGAAAGTGCCATGTTATTGGGCTGGGACATTCACGAACATCACGCAATGAAGGCGCTGTTGGCCGCCTTGGCGGCGCGGCTGGGCATTCGGGTGGTAGCTATTACCGACGGCGCTGCCGGTGTTGTGGCAACTGACGGTAAGCTGTGTGTTGAGGCCAAACCGGCAGCGCAGTTGGCCATTGTTGAAACCACCGGGGCAGGGGATGCCTTTGCCAGTGGTTTTGTGGCGGCTTTAATCAAAGAGCGGCCGCTGAGTGACGCGGTGCAAATGGGCATGCTCAATGCTGAATCGGTATTGGCTTTTAAAGGCGCTAAAAATCAGCTGCTAGATGCCAAGATGCTGGCAGAGCAACTGGCAAGTGACCAGCGCCTTATTACCCAAAGCCCCTGGTTGAGTAATAAAAAACCCGGCTGATGCCGGGCTTTTTTATTTGGGCTGAGCATCGATGCTTTGGCCATTGGTGTCTTTACTGTCTGGCCCCATTAAATACAAATAGACCGGCATTAAATCGGCAGGCGTTTTTAAGGTCATAGGATCTTCGGCCGGAAACGCCTTGGCACGCATTGCTGTGCGGGTGCCGCCAGGGTTAATACAGTTAACCCGTAATGGGCCTTTACTGTTTTCATCAGCCAGCACTTGCATCATGCCTTCTGTGGCAAATTTCGACACTGCATAAGCGCCCCAATAGGCGCGGCCTTTTTTACCCACGCCGGAGCTGGTAAATATCAGGCGGCCATCGTCAGCGTCTTTTAACAGCGGCAGCAGGGCGCGGGTCATGCGGAAGGTGGCATCCACATTCACCAGCATCACCTTGTCCCAGGTTTCATCGTCAATTTGCTCAAAGGGCGTTAACTCCCCAAGCTCACCGGCGTTCATCAGCACGCCGTCTAAATGGCCGAACTGATTTTCAATGGTTACTGCCATGTCACGATAATGTTGGTCGGTTGCGCCGGTCATATCCAAGGGAATGATGGCCGGTTGTGGCCAACCTTTTTGCTCGATTACGTCATAAATCTCTTCGAGCATCTTCACATTTCGACCCAACAAAATGACAGTGGCACCGTATTTTGCGTAATTGATCGCGGCTTCTCTGCCTATTCCAGCACTGGCCCCGGTTACCAGTATTACGCGATCTTTTAAAAAATTTTCAGGGGCTATGTAGTCAAGCATATCCATTCCCGTGCAAAATCTGCGGCCAGTTTACCTCAGACCATAATGAGGCCAAAATTTTCAACTAACGATATTTTTTATGGAAAGATTTGTAAAAAGTCGGACCAGTGCGTAATTTAAAGGCCGGATGGTCACTAAAACAAAACAACCATTTAACGGGGAATATCATGGAGAAGAAAATTGTCAGCATCGCTGTGTTGGCAGCACTGTGTTTAACCGCCTGTGGCGATGATTCACACAGTGACACACCCGGAACCGACACCAGCATTGCAGCAGCTCGAATCGTTTACGATCCTTCCAATGGCGATCTGCCCATTCCGAATGATCTGCTCTTGGATGGCACTACTGACGGCACCTTGAACGTACCGGACGTTGCCGATGAATCCAGTCCTTACGACCCAGAAGCGGTGCTGTCTAGCCTTGATGGCTGGTCTGTCAGCACACCTTTTACCATCGATGTCAGCTTGCCTGACGGGGTAACCTTAGACTCTGCTTCCGTGCAGCAAGCCGGAGCAGTGGTGCTGTTGAAGGTTACCAAAGGCGGTGACGATGACAGCTGCGCCGATGCATCCACTATCGATGCCTGTACGCTGGAATCCACACTGACTTACGGTACCGATTTTACCACCGCCGTGTCTGGCGACAGCATCGTGGTTACGCCGCTTAAGCCTTTGGACGCCAAAGCGGCTTATGTCGTTGCTACCACCACCTTGATTCAAGACTCCGAAGGTCGCTCGGTGCAAGGCTCTGCCACTTACAGCCTGCTTAGCCAGGATGTTAGCACCGAGCCGTTGAGCGAAGCCTCGCAATTGGCTGTACAAACGGCTATCAACTCCTATGAGAGCGTACTGTCCACTGCCGGCGTTGATAAAGACTCTGTCACCTATTCGGGTCTCTTTACCACCGAAAGCACCTCTGACACCCTCAACTACACCAAGCTGGTGTTGATGAACGCCCTCAGTGCGGGCAATTTGACGCTGTCATCCCTAACCGACACCGGTTACACCGCCGCAGATGCTTTGGGGCTTGATACCTCTACCACGGCCGGCCAGTTGGCCAGTGGCGCCGAAGTGTACTCAGCCACCCTGACCCTGCCGTACTTTTTGGATAAACCGACTTCGTCTGATATTAGCGATGGCAGCTGCGTTCTTTCTGATACCGATTTAAGCGGTTGTGATGCGCTGTCTTCACGCTGGATAGCTTCTGGCGATAGCCCGGCAGCGGTATTGCTGGCACTGCAAGACGGTACCCTTAGCCAAAGCAATTACGCTACTCAAGCGGCGGCGCAAGGTATCGACCCGACCGCAGCGCTGTCCGACAACAGCCTGCTGATTGGTGCAACTTTCACCAATGACGACGGCGATGATGTCGACCCTTATAAATTCATCACCAAGTACAACCCGGTACCGACCGTACGCTCGTTAAAAACCATTGACGTGTTAGTAACGGTACCTATTACCAGCACTGTTAATACCCTGCGCACCGCCCTGGGGTATGACACCTCTATTGCCAAAGGCACTTATGGCTGGCCGACGGTTATTTATGGGCATGGTATTACCTCCTATAAAGAAACCGGCCTGGCTATCGCTGGTACCTTGGCCCTTAATGGCCAAGCGATGATTGCCATCGACCTGCCGCTGCATGGCACGCGCGGTATCGATACCGACGGTGACGGCACCGAAGATATCAACGCCGGTGATAACGTTGGTCTATACGTGAACCTAGCGAGCCTTGGCACCGTGCGTGACAACCTGCGCGAAAGTGTCGCTGATGAACTGTCGCTGCGCGCCGCGCTGGCGGCCCCCACCATCGCTGCCGAAACCGCTGCTGCCACCGGCACTGTGAGCACGCAAGCGACCGATAGCACTAACCTTTTAGATGGTACTGACGTTAGCTACCTTGGCTTGTCATTGGGTTCCATTATCGGCTCTGAAGCGGTAGCGGTAGGCAACACTGCCACTGTTGACCCCAGCACAGACACCGACTATTCAAGCTACTTCAGCTTCAATACCGCCGCACTGTCAGTACCGGGAGCCGGTTTGGCCGGTGTATTTGCCTTCTCACCAAGCTTTGCCGACACCGTGAAAGAAGGTTTGATTGCTTCCTCTAGCTTCCAAACCGCACTGGCGGCAGCGAATACCTCGGGCCTGGAAGAGGGCGATACCGGTTATGACACCTTGGTCAATACCGTTTACAGCTCCTTCTTGCCAGAGTTTCTGTTTGTGGCGCAAACCGTTATCGACTCGGCTGACCCCATTGCCTATGGATCAACCTTGGCGGATAACACCCCGGGCTTGTTGATCCACGAAGTGGTGGGCGACGGCACCGATGGTAGCGACGACCAGGTTATTCCTAACAGCAATGCCAGCTATGGTTACCCGCTGTCAGGTACCGACCCGCTGGTTGATACCATTGGTCTTGCCAATATCACTGCGACGGTTACCAGCAGCGACGGCACCACCCAGGTAAGCGGTGTGAGCCACTTTAATGCCGGTGCCCATACCTCCTTGTTGGATCCATCCTCCGACTCGGATGTCACTACCGAAATGCAGTCTCAGGTGGCCAGCTTCCTGGCAAGCGAAGGCCTCACCATCTTGGTGAGCAACAGTTCGGTGCTGGCTGACAGCAGCAACTGATCGTTACCTTAAACTGTTTAACACCCGGCCCTCTGGCCGGGTGTTTTGTTTTACAATATATTTTTAGTTTTGTTTTACACTCAATGCGTTGGAAGTCACGGAGTAGTGGATTTGGACTTTTTGAATGAGTACGGCCTGTTTCTGGCTAAAACCCTGACCCTGGTTATCGCCATCATAGTGTTGTTGGTTGTGGTCGCTGCCTTATCAATGAAAAAACAGCGTCAAAAAGGTGAGCTGACCGTATCGGATTTAGGTCAACGCCTGAAGAGTTTTGGCCACCGCCTGGAAGCCGAAGTGCTGGACAAAAAAGCCCTTAAAGCACGGGAAAAAGCGGCGAAAAAAGAGAAAGATGACGGTAAGGCTAACCTGTTTGTACTGGATTTTCAGGGCTCTATGGATGCCCACGAAGTCGAAGCACTGCGTGAAGAGGTAACCGCGGTACTAGCTGTCGCAAAACCGCAAGACGAAGTGCTGCTGCGGCTGGAATCTCCCGGCGGTGTGGTCCATGGTTATGGCTTGGCAGCCTCGCAGTTGGCTCGTGTGCGTGATGCTGGCGTGCCGCTCACCATTGCGGTGGACAAAGTGGCTGCCAGCGGCGGGTACATGATGGCTTGTGTGGGCGATCGCATTATGGCGGCGCCTTTTGCCATGTTGGGGTCTATTGGTGTTATTGCCGGTATCCCAAACCTTCATAAAGTGCTGAAAAAGCACGACATAGACTACGAGCAGCACACAGCAGGGAAGTTTAAGCGCACCTTGTCGATGTTGGGGGAAAACACCGAAGAGGGGCGTGAGAAGTTTGTGGCCGATCTTAATGTTATCCACGGGCATTTTCGTCGCCATGTTGGCCAGTATCGGCCAGCGCTGGACGTTGATGCCGTGGCTACTGGCGAAGTCTGGCTGGGGGTTGATGCCCTGGAAAAAGGCCTGATTGACGAGATCGCGACATCCGATGCTTATCTGACCGGCAAGCTTGGCAGTCATCGCATCCTTTCAGTGAAGTATCAGCTCAAACGCAAGTTGGGCGAAAAGTTCGGTTTGGCATTTCGCAGTGCACTGGCGCGGTTAGGAGTTTAAGCGTGCGCCTTACACTAAAGTAGGCTGGCGCCCGCCAACGGGCCGGCGCTAGCATGACCCAAGTTTCATAAGGAGACTGTGATGTCTGGGTTTAACAAGATAGTTGCTAGTTACGACGAGGCCCTGGCGGGTATTCAAAACGATATGACAGTCATGGTAGGCGGCTTTGGCCTTTGCGGTATCCCCGAAGGCCTTATCCATGCCATGCGCGATACCGGTGTTACCGGCCTGACCTGCATTTCGAACAATGCCGGTGTTGATGATTTCGGGCTGGGCTTGCTGCTACAGACCAAGCAAATCAAAAAAATGGTCGCCTCCTACGTTGGTGAAAACGCCGAATTCATGCGCCAAATGCTCTCTGGCGAGCTGGAAGTGGAGCTGACTCCCCAAGGCACCTTAGCCGAAAAAATTCGTGCTGGCGGTGCCGGTATTCCTGCCTTTTTTACCGCGACCGGCTACGGCACGCCCGTTGCCGACGGTAAAGAAACCCGCGAAATTGATGGCAAGCATTACGTGCTTGAGCCTTGCTTGAAGGCAGACTTTTCCTTGGTGCGGGCCTATCAGGCCGACCGTTTCGGCAATGTGACCTACCGCAAAACGGCCATGAACTTTAATCCAATGATGGCTACCGCTGGCACCATTACCGTGGTCGAAGCCGAGGAGATTGTTGACGAGCTGGACCCTGAGTTTATTCATACCCCCGGTATTTATGTTGACCGGGTGATTAAAGGCCAGTTTGAAAAACGCATCGAGCAACGGACCGTAAGGAGCTAAGCCATGGCACTGTCTCGCGAACAAATGGCGGCCCGTGTCGCCAAGGAATTAAAAGACGGCTACTACGTTAACCTCGGTATCGGCATCCCAACCCTGGTGGCCAATTACATCCCTGATGGTATTGACGTGATGTTGCAATCGGAAAATGGCCTGTTGGGAATGGGCGCTTTTCCAACCGAAGACAAGGTTGACCCGGACCTGATTAACGCCGGCAAGCAAACCGTTACTGCCACCAAAGGGGCGAGCTTTTTCAGCTCCGCAGAATCTTTTGCCATGATCCGTGGCGGCCATGTTGACTTAACGGTGCTGGGTGCCTTTGAGGTGGACATTCACGGCAATATTGCCAGTTGGATGATCCCTGGCAAGTTGGTCAAAGGCATGGGCGGCGCCATGGATTTAGTGGCCGGTGCCGACAACATCATCGTCACCATGATGCACGCCGACAAACACGGCAACTCTAAATTACTGCCTCAGTGCGAACTGCCTTTGACCGGTGCTGGCTGCATCAAAAAGGTACTGACCGACTTGGGGTATTTTGAAATTGAAAACAGCGCCTTCGTATTAAAAGAAAGGGCACCTGGGGTTAGCGTACAGGAGATCCGCGACAAAACCGCCGGTGAGCTTATTGCCGCCGACGATGTTCCCGAAATGGAGGTTTGATTATGAAAGTGCTGGTAACGGGTGGTGCCTCAGGCATCGGTTTTGGTATCGGCGAGCATTTTTCCAAAGCAGGGCATCAGGTTATTTTGGCCGACCTTGACGGCGCCAAGGCGGCAGAGGCCGCAACCAAGCTCGATAATGCCAGGGGTGTGGCTATTAATGTCACCGACAGCCCTGGTGCCGAGTCTTTGGCCAAAGAGCTTGGTGGCATTGATGTGCTTATTAATAACGCCGGTATTCAACATGTTGCCCGTCTAGAGGAATTCCCCGCCGAGAAGTGGCGGCAATTGATTGATATTATGCTGGTGGGCCCAATGGTGATGACCAAGGCGTTTTTACCCACCATGCGCGAGCAAAACTTTGGCCGCATCATCAATATTGGTTCTATCCATTCGTTGGTGGCATCGCCTTATAAATCTGCCTATGTCTCGGCAAAGCACGGGTTGCTCGGGTTTGCCAAAACCCTGGCGCTGGAGCTGGGTGAGGCCGATATCACTGTTAACACCATCTGCCCGGCTTACGTTAAAACCCCGCTGGTCGACAAACAAATTGCCGACCAAGCCCGGGAAAACAACATGACCGAAGAGCAAGTGGTTAAAGAGATCTTTTTGGCGCCGATGGCCAAAAAATCCTTTATTAGCCTTGAAGAAATCGCCGGTACGGCTGAGTTTCTAACCACGGCCATTGCCCGCAATATCACCGCTCAAACCCTGGTGCTCGACGGCGGCTGGACCGCCCGATAACGCCATTTTTGCAAAGGCCGGTACCACCGGCCTTTTTTCTGCCGATAGGACTTAAGTCGGATAGCCAGCCCCTACCACAATGGGCAATCTGTGTTTACAAAATAATCACAGCAGGGAAGAACTTATGCTCAGTTTGATTGGCTTACTGGTGGGTCTTGGGGGACTCATCTGGCTTACTATGCGGGGAATGAACCTTTTTCTTAGTGCACCGCTTTGCGCCTTGTTGGTGGCGTTCACCGGCGGTGTGCCGTTCTGGCACGGTGGCCAACACGACTTTGTCACTGGCTACATGAATGGCTTTGGTGGCTTTGTTTCAGCCTGGTTTTTAATGTTTTTGCTCGGCTCGATGTTCGGCAAATTCATGGAAGACACCGGCGCCGCGGAAAGTGTCGCCAGGGCCATTATTAACAAGCTTGGCCCCAAGCACGCCGCGTTAGCCGTGGTTTTGGCTTGTGCGGTACTCACTTACGGCGGCGTATCGCTGTTTGTGGCAGCTTTTTCGGTGTATCCGGTGGCGCTGTCGCTGTTTAAGGATGCAAATTTACCCCGGCGCTTTATTCCGGCGGCGCTGGCATTTGGCTCCGTTACCTTCACCATGACCTCGGCGGGCTCGCCTGAAATTCAAAACTGGATCCCCATTAAGTACCTGCATACCAGCCCTTATGCTGGTTGGCAGGTGTCGTTGGTGGTTGCCGTCTTTATGATGGGCCTTGGCTACTGGTGGCTTCATCACATGCTGAAAAAAGCCATTGCTAGAGGCGAACACTTTGAAGAAAGGGAAGGGGACGTACAGCTAGACGAGCGCGAGTTGCCCGCTGCCTGGACCGGCATTTTGCCGTTGCTGGTGGTATTGGCGCTGTCTTATTGGCTGCATAACAGTCTGGCGCAAGCTGCGCTTATCGTGGCCCTGGCCGGTGGTGTGGGTACCTTATGGCTGGTTAACTTTAAGCATTTTCGTAACCAGCAACAGGCCATGTCGCTGGCGGCTACCGGCGCTTTGGTGGCCATTGGTAATACCGCTGCCGTGGTGGGGTTTGGCGCCGTTGCCAAACTATCACCCGCCTTCCAGATGGTGGTTGATGCCATGACATCGCTGCCCGGCAACGAATTAATTGGCGCTTCGGTGGCGGTCTCTGCCATTGCTGGGTTAACGGGGTCGGCGTCAGGCGGTCAGGCGATTGCCTTACCGGCTATTGCCCCCCATTACTTGCAGTTAGGGGTAGACCCAAGCGCACTGCACCGGGTGGTGGCTATTTCCTCAGGGGCTTTGGACTCTCTGCCGCATAATGGCTACGTGGTGACCACCATCAGGGCGATTTGCGGTGAGCGCCATCAAGATGCTTACTGGCCATTAGCGGCGCTCACAGTGGTGGTGCCGGTGCTGGGCGTGATGTTGGCTATCGCCCTATTTAATTGGTTCTAACGCGGAGCTAAATATGACGAAGGCGCTACCTTGGGTGCAAAAACAGCGGTTTACGACCGCCAATTTCAGCCTCGTCAACGGGGCTGTATTACCCCAAGTAGCGCTGGGCTGGGAGGCCTACGGCCAGCTCAATGCCGATAAATCCAATGCAGTACTGATAACCCACCATTTTTCCGGCAATTCTCACGCAGCTGGCCGTTATCGCCAAAGCGATGCCGAAGCGGGCTATTGGGATAGCATTATCGGGCCGGGTAAAGCCATCGACACTGACCGTTTTTACGTGCTCAGTATGGATAGCCTTTGCAACTTGCAGCCCTTTAGCCCCGATGTTGTTACTACCGGGCCCGCATCAATTAACCCGGCAACGGCAAAACCTTACGGGCTGGATTTTCCGGTCTATGCCATTGGCGATTTGGTTAATGTGCAAAAAGCGCTGCTGGAAAGCTTGGGTATTGGCCATTTGCACGCGGTTGCTGGGCCCTCATCCGGTGCATTTCAGGCCCTTGAATGGGCGGTGCGATACCCTGACTGGGTTTCCCGGATGATAAGTGTGATTGGTGCTGGCCAGCTTGATGCCTGGACGGTCTGTGGCCTTGAGCGCTGGAGTGACGGAGTAAAAAGCGACCCGGCCTGGCAGGATGGTCACTATTACGACGACGGTCAGCCTCTTGCCGGTATTGCCAGGGCCATGGCGTCTATTTTTTATGACGCAACCTATCCCAGCAGCTTTAATCGCCTTTATGCGCCGCCCAGCGAGGCAGCGCCAAGGCAAGATATTCGTGCCCGCCATCAGTGTGTAGACCAGCTTCTGGCCACCATGACGGCCAAAGCCGAATTTGTTGATGCTAATAGCATTTTGTATTTGGTAAGGGCTTCGCAGAATTTCTTGGCCGGTTTTGAAGGCACCTTGGCTGAAAACCTCGAAAAGCTTCGGGCGAAAACGCTGTTTCTGCCTGCAAGGCATGACCGCTTGTTGATGCCTTATCTGGCCAGGCAGTGCTACGAGCAATTAGCCGCTGCCGACAAACTAACCCATTATCAAGAGGTTGACGGTTGTTGGGGGCACCTGGATGGCATCGCCTCTATTGCCTCTGAAAGTGAATTAATCAAAGCCTTTCTCGATTAAAAAAGGCGGCCTTAGCCGCCTTTTTTAATGCTGTGACTGTCGCTGCCAAATGAGCAATAAACACAATAACGAACAAATACCCTGCGCCAACACGATGGCAATCACCTTCTCTGGCAAAAGCGATGATGCGGCAGACACTAACCCGGCAAAAAGAAACTGCAAAGCGCCCAATACCGCCGCGGCGGTGCCGCTATTTTCGGTGAAAAATTCCATAAAGCAGGCTTGCAGGTTGGGCGTAATAGCCCCCATGGCACCGACTGTCAGCATCATGGCTGGTAAAAACAGCCAGAGCGAGGGTTTAAACACCATGACCAATAGCAACAACACAATCCCTAAGCCTTGCAAGCTAAGGCTAAATTTCAATATCTGGTGGGCATGAAAATGGTTCAGCAACTTACGGTTGGTCAGGTTCATCACCAGCATCACCACAATATTGGCGCCAAACAGCAAAGCAAATTCACTGGGAGTGGCGTTAAAGTGTTGCTGATAGATAAAAGAGGCATGGGTGATAAAAAGCATCATCACCGAAAAGGCCAGGGCCTGAATGCACATATAGCGAAGGGCAGGGCGCACTGAAAACACCGCGCGGTAACGCTTCCAGACATTGGTGGCGGGCTGGTGAGGTTTGGCGTTACCAAAACCGTTCACAAACACCAGGCTTTTTAGTAGCACGACCATCATCACCGCATAGGCGCATAGAAAGACGAAAATGCTCGGCCAAGAGAAGTGTACCAGCAGCGCACTACCCAAGCTGGGGGCCAGAGCCGGCGCAACCACCATAATAAGGCCTATAAGGCTAAAAAACTTGGCCGCTTCCCGGCCATGTAGCCGGTCACGCACCAAGGCGGGAACGCAAACCAGAGCCCAGCCGCCGCCAAAAGCCTGCACTGCTCGCAGTGCCAATAGCATGGGGACCGATTGCACCGTGCTTAATAAGCCGCTGGCAATGGCAAAAATAACCAAACCCAATAGCATGATGGCGGCGCGGCCAAAACGGTCGGAAAGGGGGCCCGCTACCAGTTGGCCGAATGCCAGCACAAACACATAAGTGGAAATGCTTAGTGACACTTGGCCGACACTGGTGGCCAAGTCATGGGCCATCGCAGGAAACGCCGGCAAGTAGGTGTCGAGCGCCAGTGGTCCAAGTGCCATGGTCATCGCCAGCAACACGGCGAAGGTTAAATTAGGGTGTGAATGGGTTTGCTGGTTACTCAAATGCTTGTCCTTTTGGCGCTGATTGACAGCACCGGTGCTTCTTTAAGATAGTTGAGGTAATCAACCATTTTAACAGATGGGTTACCATGCAAAACAGTCCCTCTTTAGAAATTGCGCTGGGCGCTATCAATAATGCCCTGCGCCAGCATATTCACCATTATCTGTCTCAAGCATCTATTCATCTTTCCGGCCCGCAAAGCCAGCTATTGGTCTTGATAAGTGATCGCCCTGGCAGTTGTGCCCGCCAGCTTGGCACTGTTGCGGGGCGTGACAAGGCCACCGTGACCCGCCATCTTGCTGCGCTCGTGGCTCAAGGCTGGGTAACCCGCCATACAGACCCAAACGATGGCCGTCGGCAAATACTGGCGCTATCTGCTGACGGCAAGCAGCTTCTGGCGAAAGTGAAAAAGGCCAGGGCCGATGCTTACCGGCAGGTGTTTAGTCCTTTAGAGAGTAATGACAAAGCCGCCTTAGTGGCACTATTAGAAAAATGCCGCAACCGCTAGCGTGCATTTACGCTATCGCGCATCATAGGCGTTCACTTACCCATTTGTGATGCCTTATGACCCAGCAAGAACAGCCATTCGACCAAGAAGAACTTATTGAAATTGTTGAGAATCAACTGGCTGATAATGAACCGGTTAAGGTCAAGGAAACCTTGCTTCGATTAACGATGAAAGGCATGGACAGGGACGAAGCCATTGAGCACATCGCCTGCGCCTTGTCGCTGGAAATCATTGATGTTGTCGAGCATGGCCAGCCTTTTAACCACCAACGTTACGCCGAGCATCTGGCGCTGTTGCCCGAGATGCCCTGGATGGATGACCAAGCATAGACAAGGCGCCAAGGAGGCCCCATGTTGCAGCTTTATATCACCAACAAAAATTACTCGTCCTGGTCACTGCGGCCCTGGTTACTCGCCAAGGAACTGGCCATTCCTTTTAAAGAAGTGTTAATGCCGTTGGCTGAAGGTTCCAGCTATGCGGCATTTCGCGCTTTTTCACCTACCGGCCGGGTGCCGTGCCTTGTGGATGGCCAGCGGGTGATCTGGGACAGCTTGGCCATTACCGAATACTTAGCTGAGCATTATCCTGGTGTTTGGCCCAAAGACGCCACGGCCAGAGCCTTTGCCCGCAGTGCCTGCTGCGAAATGCATTCGGGCTTTAGCGCCCTTCGCACGGTTTGTGGCATGAATTGCGGTGTGCGTATTCGCCTCTATGGTATAGCGGCAGCGTTAGACAGTGATATTGAGCGTATTAAGGCGCTGTGGTTAGAAGGGCTAAGCCGCTTCGGCGGGCCTTTTTTAGCCGGCGCCCATTTTACTGCCATGGACGCCTTTTTTGCCCCGGTGGTGTCGCGATTTAAAACCTATGGCATTGGCCTTGATGGCGCGTTAGCGGATTACAGTGCCCGTATTTTGGCGCTGCCAGCCATGGAGCAATGGTACAAAGAGGCCCTTGCTGAAATCTGGCGCGAATCGGGCCATGAAGCTGAAGCCTTGGCTGCAGGTGAGCTGCTTGAGGATTTAAGAGCGGTATGACTGTTGCCCGTACCGAGCGCTTGCAGCTTCGCCAGCTCACCGTGACTGATGCGCCTTTTATTTTGTCACTGCTTAACGAACCAGGCTGGCTGGCCAATATTGGCGATAAAGGTGTGCACAATGTAACGGATGCCCGACATTACATCAGTGCTGGGCCTTTGGCTATGTACCAGCGCTATGGCTTTGGCCTGTTTTTAGTGAGCCTTCATGACCAAACGCCCATCGGCCTTTGTGGTTTGATACAGCGCGATTACCTGCCATGCCCCGACTTAGGTTATGCCTTAGCTACTGCATATTGGCAGCAAGGCTACGCTTTTGAAGCCGCTAAAGCGGTAATGGCCTTCGCCAAGGCGAGAAACATAGATGAGCTTAAGGCCATCACCACCGCCGGTAACCAAGCCTCAACAGCGCTATTAAAGAAGCTGGGTTTTAACGAAATAGCGCCGATAACACCGCCTGGCAGTCAAACCGCGCTGCGCTGCTTTCACTTCGTGCCGGGGTCTGACTAAGTCTTTTTAGCCAAAAAGTTGCCGCAAAATTTAAAATATTGTGGAAATTGGGCGTTTTAAAGAAAAGACGCAGCATAAAGCCTCTTTTTGATAATCGAGGTTTGCTAATTTATGCGGTTGGGGATGGTGCTGTGTTGACGACATATCACTGAGGCGATGAAGGGGCGAAGGCCGGCTGTATGAAAAAATTTTGGGTGTTCTGGTTAATATTGGCGGGTTTGCAGGGCTGCTCGATGGACAGGCATTATGCGCCCGACCCGAGTCTCAATGAAATGAACGCCGCGGTTATTTATGTCTACCGCACTAAAAATGCGGTGCACGGCCTGTCGGTTGATAACCCCTATTTTTATGTGGACGACCAAGTGGTGGGGCAGTTATCACCGGGCCAATATGTGCGTTTCCTGGTAAGGCCAGGCCGCCATGTGTTGTCGTCTAAAGAATCCTTTCTGTTCGCTCCTGGCGATAAAAGTGGCAACTTAAGCGGCGATTTCTTGGCTGGCCGCCGCTATTTCTTCCGCTATGCACGAGAAAAAATGCACAGTGGTGGCGATAACGCGAAGGGCAATTCCGGTGGGGTGGCGGCCTCGTTCTTTCCTGCCACTTGGCGCATGTATCTCGACAAGCGGTAACGCCCCCAACGGCCGTCTTTTTCGCTCCGCCAAGTGGGGTTTTTATGCTTCCTTGGCGGTTTTCTTATTCTTAAAACAAGAATAGTTATTTACTCAAACGCTGCCCGGGCCAACAAAAATAAGGCCTTCAGACCAGGGTGAAAAAAAAGCGCTTTTAAGGCCAAAAAAAACATTGCGCTCAAGTATTTTTGGCCTATTATTCGCGCACTTTCTGGTGATAGCCAATCCAAGTACATCGTCCTTCAAACGACAAGGCAACAGAGCAACTATCCAGGAGTGAGTTTGGCTGCTAGCTAAGAGCACTCGATACCGCTCGACCCAGCGTGGTTTTGTTGTCTTTCTATTTTCGTTTGGAGGCCTTATGTCCGTCTCAAGCTTTGTCTCGCCCGTAATTGACGCATTCGGCGCAGAATCCACCACCAATACCACCGAAATTGAGCTGATCGAGTCTTTGGCTCGTCGCTATGGTGCGCCCTTTTTGATGCTCGACTGCGACATCGTGCGCCGCCAATATCACGCATTAAAAGAAGCACTGCCCGGTGTGGTGCTGCATTTTGCTTTAAAACCCTTGCCGCACCCAGCGGTGGTGAGCACCTTGCTGGCTGAAGGCGCCAGTTTTGACTTGGCAACCACCGGTGAAGTGGAACTGGTGCAGAGCCTAAACGTGCCTGCGGATAAAACCATCCATACCCATCCTATTAAGCGTGACCGCGATATTCGCGACGCCCTGGATTATGGCTGCACCGTATTTGTGGTGGACAACATCAACGAGTTGGAAAAGTTTGTTGCTTATCGTGACCAGGCCGAAGTGCTGGTGCGCTTGAGCTTTCGCAACCCCAACGCCGTGTCTGATCTGTCGAAAAAGTTTGGCTGCACCGAGCAGGGCGCTTACGCCATTATTGCCCGTGCGTTTGAATTGGGTATCAAGGTTAAGGGCCTGTCGTTCCACGTTGGTTCGCAAACCCTGGATGCTGACAAATACGTCCACGCTATTAACCGCTGCGATGCGGTTATTCGTGGTGTCAGTAGCCAAGGCTTACCGGCCCTTGAAGTGCTGGATATCGGTGGCGGTTTTCCGGTGAGTTATGACGACACCGACGTTAACATTTACAGCTTCTGCGCCCCAATTCGCGAAGCCTTGGCGCAACTGCCCGCAACGGTCAATGTGATTGCTGAACCTGGCCGTTTTATCGTGGCACCGGCCATGACCTCTGTAGCATCAGTGATGGGCCAGGCCGAACGTGATGGTGAAACCTGGTACTACCTTGATGACGGCATTTATGGCTCGTTTAGCGGTATCTTGTTTGACCATGGCCATTATCCGGTTGATGCCCTTTACTGGCAGGGCGAGCGTTTCCCGTCAGTATTGGCAGGGCCTACCTGCGACAGCATTGACGTGATTGCTGAAACCATCATGTTGCCAAAGCTCAATAACGGTGACTTGATTGTGGGCCGGATGATGGGAGCCTACACCTCGGCTACTGCTACCGAGTTCAACTTCTTTAAAAAGGCGCAGATCATTGTGCTCAATGAGTTTGTGCGAGACGAATCTTTGGCACCAGTGGTGGCGTTAGAGATTTAATAAAAGGCACCTTCGGGTGCCTTTTTTCATTTCACCATGACCCCGCACCGAATGTCGCTGGACTACGCCGAAGCCAGATACTGTTCATCGACATTACGTGCTCCTTTGCTCTTGAGGTGGCGCCAGGCCGCGACGATGGCGCATAGACCGGGCAGCGCGATGAAGAACACAGCCGAGAACGCGATGTGCCCGCTATCCGCAGCCCATCGAAGACTCCAGCGGCGGTATTCAGGACGACCATCAGGCCGTGCCGCCTATTGCGTCCTGGCAGTTCCGGTCAAGGCCAGTATTTGTCGCGGAACCCGACTAGGCTAGGCCACGCTCGGAAAGCATGATGCCTGGCACAGCAGTAGGCTCTCCGTCGGTCATTCGTTCCGAGAGGTATCGCGCTGGAGGCTTACCTACTGCCTTGCGGAACATGGTGACGAAGCCGCTGGCATTTTCGTAGCCCAATTCCAACGCCACCGTTTGCACGCTTTCGCCTTTGGTCAGACGTTGAAGCGCAAGGATCACATGCAGTTGCCGGCGCCAGCGTCCGAAGCTCATGCCGATTTCGTGCAGCAGAAGCCGGCTCATGCTGCGCTCGCTCATGCCAATGCGGGTAGCCCAATCGCCCTTTAACGTTTTGTCGGTGGGGTCGGCCAACAGCATTTCCGCGAGCCGACGCAATCGTGGATCGCGGGGCATCGGCAAATGCAGGTCTTCCACCGGAGCCGCCGCCAACTCATCCAGCAAGGCGGCAATCAACCGTTCTTCACTGCCTCCCAACGGGTATAGCTCGGGAAAACCCGCCACCTTCAGAAGTAACTCGCGTAGTAGCGGCGATATCGAAATCGTGCAGCAAGTTTTCGGAAGATCCGGCGCGGCATCAGGCTCAACGAACAGGCAATAACATTCCGTTTCACCCGATCCCCGTGCCGAGTGGGGCAAGTCTCCCGGTATCCATACCGCGCACTGCGGCGGCACTATCCAGACACCGTCTTCGATTTCGCAGTTGAGGATGCCGCGGACGGAGTAAAGCAGTTGCGCCTTGTGGTGCTGATGCCGCGCATGTTCCCAGTCCTTGGTTACCGAGGTGGCACTCAGAGCGACAACGGGCCGGGGGACGTTATCAACGTCTCTGGTTACGGTCAGATCGGTGATGGCAATGCTCGACATAGTACGTGTTGAACCCGGGATTGAAGATGAGGCGCGCTGGCCTAATTGAAAAATATTGTGGCTAAGTTGTGCAATGACGTCCAGTCATTCCGTAGGTATCGTGCAATTACCATGCTGGCCGTTCCGCTCTGAGGTGGCACGGCAGCCTGCCATTTTTCCGTATGTTCCGAAGGAGTATTAGCATGTTCATTGACGCCTCGCAGTTCCCTATCGTCTGGATGCGGCTAAACGTGCCGGGCACCGATCCCGAAGCCTCGCCTTTTGCCGAGTTCGAGGCATTGCTCGCACGCAAGCGAGTCTTTGTTCTACTCAACGACGAGGGACTTGATAAAGGCGATCACCAACATTCGTCGGAAGAAATGAAGCAAACCTCGCGGTGGATGAAACGCCACAAAAGCGAATTGCGGGCCTTCGTCAAGGCAGGGATCTACATCGAACCGAGTACCGCCAAACGGCTGGCGACCCAGGCGTTCACCCGGGTGTATGAGAAGTTCTGGGGCTATCCCATGCTCATGGTCGCCACCAAGGACGAGGCGCTGGCCTTGGCGCAGACATTGTTGTCAAGCGAACAAGCTAAGACACGGGCACTTTAGGCCCTACTAACTTCCACGAGTGCTAAAGCTGGGAGTTGTCCCGAAAGAGGTGATAACAATGGAATTACGCCACCTCCGCTTGCGACAAGCCACGGCTATGATGACAGTTCGACCTTGCCCGCTACGCCGCCCCTGGGCTTGCTACCGCGAAGCGCCTATGCGGCAGCTAGCCGGAAAAGCAGCAAGAGCACACGATGGCCGGGATCTGGCCTAACCTGTTGCCCCGTAAGACCTTTCAGGCCACTTCATGATCTCGCAAAAGACTTGGTAGTGGACATTTTTCATGCCTGACGCTAGCAATAACCCCTTTTTAGGGCTTTATTGCCTATAAATTAGCGACTGTCGCGGCTAACCAGTACTGGGTGGCCCGCCTGTTGTGACAAACTTAAAGCGCATTTTCGCCGTTTTCTAGCCACCGATAACCGCAGAAGCTTTGGCGAATTCATTGGCGGTGCTTTATGGTCGCCTCTAGCTGGCAAAGATTGAATTCCCTTGTACGGATAGCTTGATGTCTCAAAACCAACTGTTACGCCCGTTGTTGCCCTCGTTATTGATCCTGTTACTGGCGGCGGTTGCCTGTGGTTTTAGCGACAAATTAACTGGGCAGTGGAGTATGGCGGTGACTTGGCTGCCTTATGCCTTGAGCCTGGTGGGTATCTGGCTGGCGGTGCAGTTTTCAAAGCGGCAGCTGCTGTTAAGTGTGGTGGTCACGTTAGCCGCCTATGTATTTATTCAGTTTTACCTGCAAAGACCCATTACCGAACCCTTGGTGCGCTACGTTTATACCGTGATGATTTTGGGGTTGCCGCTGGCACTGTTATTCAATCAATTGGCCGCGGAACGAGGGCTTAGCCACCCAGGGGCACTAACGCTTTATAGCCTGTATATTTTAGGTTTTTTGCTGGCGGTGGCCTGTTATCAAATTAAGGGCCCGGCCTTAGTGGCAAGCCTTGACCAATACTTTGCTCCCCACAGCTATAACGCCATGGTGATAAGCCGCAATGGCTTGTTGCTGTCACTGGCGCTGGTCATCATCAGTTTTATCGCCTTTATGGTGCGCCGCGGCACCATTGTTGCGGGGCTATTTTGTGTCACCCTTGCCAATTTAGTACCGCTTTATTTTCTGGATGTGCCTTACATCTCCAGTATCTTTGCCAGTGCGGCCATGGCCATTGCGTTGCTCACCGGCATTAAAAACTCCCATGACCTGGCTTATCGGGATGCGCTAACCGGCTTAAATGGCCGCCGCAAATTGTTTGAGCGTTTGGCTGGCCTTTCTCGCCATTACAGTTTGGCCATGCTGGATATCGACCACTTTAAAAGCTTTAACGACAACTATGGCCATGATGTGGGTGACGATGTTTTGGCAATGGTAGCCAGTAAAATCACCGAAGTAGGCGGTGGCGGTGAAGTATTTCGTTACGGCGGTGAAGAATTTACGCTGATTTTTCCTGGCTTATCGGTTGCAGAGGCCAAAGCGTACCTAGACGAAGTCCGCGAGCTTATTGCCAATACGCCTTTTATTATTCGCGACAAAAAGCAGCGCAAAAAAGGTAACGCCGAGCAAAGGGGGCGGGGCACCAACAAAACCAAGGCGGTACAAATTACCGTCAGTATTGGTGTGTCAGAGAAGGACAAAGACAAAGGCCTTGAGCAGGCTGAGCCGATCATTAAAGCCGCTGACAAAGCCCTTTATAAAGCCAAAAAATCCGGCCGCAACTGTGTTGTTGCCGGTTAAAGCGCAGAAAGTAGTGCCTTCATCTACACTGCATTGCAGATGCCTAAGAGGCCTATATGCAAAGCACTGTAGAACAGTTTGTTCGTGCCCCTTTAGAAAAGGTGTGGCAAGCGTGGATATCCGCCGAGGATATTGAAATATGGCAATGCTCCCGGCATTGGCATACCCGCCATTGCCGGTTGGATGTGCGTCTTGGTGGCCGTTTCTGTTTTACCTTAAGTAGCGCCAATGACGTTGAACAGGATGTTGCCGGCACCGTTACTCGGGTGGTGCCGTCAAAGCTACTGGAATGGGTTACCGATAAGGGCCGCGTTATCACCGTTACCTTCACTGCTGTGGCCGGCGGTGTACGTGTTGAGCAAACTATCGACGACCCTACCGAGCTTGACCCCATCTTACTGACGGACCGCCAAGAAATGTTGGCAAGCTTTGCCCGCTACCTTGAATAAATCGCCCAAAATTAAAGACCTCGGTATCGATTAGCACCCAAAGTCACCCGCCAGTTACTAACGTTGAAGTGGCCTTACATTCTTTTGTGAAAACATGGGGTTATTTCAATATCGTAAGGGTAGCGGTTCTTTGCTGGCTATTATTGTGCATGCCCAAGCGGCCAATCTTGGCGCTACCTTTCCCCTCATCCTTTTAGCCTAGCTGTTACCTCGTAGGGGGAGTTGAGTGTGGCGCCTCGCTGGCCGTTCTAAAACTGGGCCTCAATTACGGGTACGCTGCCAGCATCAGCTAGCTTCCCGTTCTGCCACCGAGTCGGCAATGGCGCTAAATTCGCTGGACCTGCACCTGACTGCCGTTTGCGCCTTCCAGCACCGTGCCGCCTGTTGAGTCGGCGGCAGGGCTGCGTCAATAAGGCTGATGGGAAGAAGCACCTCATCAAAACCGGGCACTAACACATCGGCAGCGCGCCGCTGGTCATTGCTGTAATTCGCTCAACTGCTGGGCCATCAGTGGATAAAGCTCTTCGGCAGGTAGGCTCAGCAGCGATTTTATCTGGCGGGTGGATTCGTCAGCGTGGATCTCCAGCAGCCCGTTGGCAAGGCCGTCGTAGGCTTGCGTCACCAAACTGTCGGCGGTCATTTTGGGAACGTGCCAATTGGCGGTCATTGGTGTATCCACCATACCCATCAGTAGCCCGGCGACATGGGTATTTTGGCCAGCCAGCGCCACTCGCAACGCGTTGGTGGCCGACCACAACGCCGCTTTGGATGCCGCGTAGCCGGTTGGAATGGCGAACCAGGCTGCCAGTGAAATGACGTTCAGCAACTGACCGCCGCCGTTGCTGGCCAGAACCGGAGTGAAGGCATTTGCCATGGCCAGCGTGCCAAAAAAGTTGGTTTCAAAGATCTGTCGCAGCTGTGCTTGCGGGCCGCCGATGACATCGTCGAGCGGCGCGATCCCGGCGTTGTTGATCAGCACATCGGTATCGGCAGCGACCTCGGCTGCTGCGGCTATGTCAGTCGTCGATGTAATGTCCAGTACCAGCGGTACAATGCGCGAGTCTGACCAAGCTTTGGGGCGACGGGCTGCGGCATACACCTTTGCTGCACCGCGGTCCAGTGCTTGGCTGACAAAGTGCTCGCCGATGCCGCCATTGGCCCCGGTGACCAGTACTTTTCTACCTTTTAGGGTCGCTTTCATGTATCTTTATTCCTTAAGTGGGGACTGTCCCTAATAATATGTGGGGATCGTCCCCGTTTTGTCAAAAGGTTTTACTATGACGGCTCAACCAAAAGCGCGGCCGCCGCGTGCTGATGCCCTGCGTAACCGGCAAGCCATTGTTGAGGCGGCACGGCAGTTGTTTGAAAGCGAAGGCGTATTGGTGGCGCTGGATCGCATTGCTGCGACCGCCGGTGTGGGCAATGCCACGCTGTACCGTAATTTTGCTACTCGCGACGAGCTGCTAGTAGCGGTGTTCGATGCAGAAATTGAAGGCGCGTTAGCGATGGGGGACCGGCTTGCTCAGTCACTGACGCCGGCTGCGGCGCTGCAGGAGTGGCTGGTGCAGCTTAGCTGGCAACTACGAATTTGGCATGATCTGCCGCACTGTGTGGCATCAGCCAGCCGTGATCCGGACTCTGCGCTGGTTTCGCCCACTCAGCGGCTTATTGATAAAACCGCGCAGTTACTGGCTGCTGCGGCAGATACTGTGAAAGGCGAGCTGGACGGTGAGGCGCTGTTTGAGATGATGACGATACTGTCTTGGGGTATTGATCGCTACGGCGATAGCGAGGCGGCGGCGCGCCAGCGAGTACTGCAGATGAGCCGAGGGCTGTTTCACTGAGAGCTGGTTGTAATCGACGCCGATATTTTGAAACTCGCCAACGAAGTACGGCCGCTGGCGCAAGATATTGAAGGGCTATCAGGGCCGTAGGCGAGTTGTCATCGATGCTAAGTTCCTTAGAGCAAGTCAGCGCTTTGACTGCCCAAAACGCCGATAAAAGCCAACGGGTAGCTAGTGCCTTGTTAGCCCTTACCCAGCGCCATTAAGGTGGCGGCCAGTTTACTGTGGCGTCAGCTGCGCCTGGTCAAAATCCAAGTGGTGCATGGCTTCTCTTACCATCAACAATGCCGCGCTGGTGGGCACATCAAACAAGCGGTGCTGGCGTTCTGCGGCCATTGCCATTTCGCCAAACTGCATTTCTACCCAGTCCCTTGTCAGGTGGGGATTAGGGGTGAGTTTGTTTAAATAGTCGGCGCCGGGGCCGGTGATAACCAGCATGCTTTCGGCCGGTAGCACTTTCGCCAGCGGCATAATGTTATCTTCAATGTTTTCTATTGCCCGCTCCATGGCCAAGGGCGTATCAAAATCGCTGCGAATATTGTCAACGCCAAGGGCTATGGCATGGCGCTGGTCATTATCGGTTCCAGTCAGTAACCAGCTGCTTTGCTGGTCAATAAAAAACACCGTTACCAGACTGGCGTTATCGGCTGATATCATCACGGGCTCCTTAGCATGTTCGCTGCCGGGCAATGCGCCCGTAGGGGCTGCCAACTTTGCCACGAGGTGTTATGAAACTGATCCAATGCCAGCTTGCCTCAGAAGGTGAAGCCATTCTGGCGATATTTAACGATGCTATTTTGCATACCACGGCGCTTTATGATTATAAAGCGCGCACTTGGGATGATATGGCGCAATGGTTTGCTGAAAAAGAAAAAAAACAGTATCCGGTGCTGGGCGTGGTTAATGACAACAAGCAACTGATGGGTTTTGCCAGCTATGGCCCCTTTCGGCCAAGGCCGGCCAATAAATATGCCATTGAGCATAGCCTTTATGTGCATCCTGACCATCGTGGCAAAGGGCTGGGTAAAGTGTTGCTGGCGGCCATTATCGATAACGCTATCGAGCAGCAGTATCACTTGCTGGTGGGGGGGATTGATGCCGATAACAGCGGGTCTATTGCCTTGCATGAGAAGTTCGGTTTTGAGCATGCCGGTACCATCAAAGATGCTGCCTTCAAGTTTGGCCGCTGGCTGGACTTGGCGTTTTATCAAAAGATTTTGCCAACACCATTTACCCCGGTTGAGGATTAAAAAAGGCGCCCAAGGCGCCTTTTTTACGACACTTTTAAAAAGTATTTATCGAGCCAGGCGCTGTATGCCGCCTGCACTTCACTCATGGTACTGGCCATGGCGCTGGCATCAGCTTGGTATTGCTTGGCAGCGGCGAGGTTGGTTTCCAAAATGTGGGTAAGCAGCGCTTGCGGGCTGCTGGGCATTTGGTCAAACGACATTAATGCCTCACCGTAGCTGCTGGTGTCTTTAAGGGCTTGGGTGCAGCTGTCCCATAATCGCTGCGCCCCGGCTTGCTGTAATTGTGTCAGCTCTTTAAACGCCTCAGGCGGGATGGGCGTACCTAGCTTGCCACTGCTGGCGGCATCGCTAAGGGCCGTTGTCACCTTTTGGGTGACTTCTGCTGCATCTTTCATCGGGCTCATGGCCGACACCAAGTTAACGGCGTCTTGGGTGCTTTTTTGATAGAACGCTTGCCACTGTTCAAGGGCCTTACTAAGCCCCGGTTCTACAAAGTTTCCTGCTGCAGTGCTCATTGAATTGCCTCCATTATTGGCCGGGTGCTGATGCCAGGCGTTCAATCATGCTGAATATCGCCTTGATCTGCGGTGCGTTGCGGGAATAGAAATCCGGTGTGACTGTTGCGCCTGAAGAATATCCCCAGAAGTCCCAACATCCTTTTGGATTAAAAGGGGATTGTGCTGACTTCTGCACTTGAGGATAGAGCATGATGATGTCGTTAGCGTCGGCCATTTGGTTATAACCGGTGTGGTCATAGTATTTATCGCCGATCTCGGTTGCACCTTGCTCACAGCCGTGCAGCACCACATGCACCGGGCAATGCTTGCCAGCTAAGCAGGCTTTGGGTGCGTAGTAATATGCTGTATCGCTCATGCTGGTTTGGTTGCCAGAGAAAAAGGCCGCCTGGTTAAACGCAACCGCTTTGGGGCTGGTATCTGCGGCGGCTTTGGCATTTGGAAAAATCTGCTTGATGATGCGGCTTGCCTGCTCGAAGTCGCAGTCGTTAATAAAAGGCGGCGCCGTTTTAGCGCAACTGGTGTCGTTGGGGTCATCAGTAATAATGGCGTGGCCGGCATTTACTGAGGTGTTGTAGGCAATGGCATCTTCAGGCACCCCAAGGGCCTTGTAATAATCAACGGTACGGTTCACCACTAGCGTGGTGACGGTGGTGTCGCTTTCGCCGCTAAAGACATAAAGGCGAGTTTTAGCCAGGTTACTCAGGCTGTCTATTTCGCCCTTTTTCTCTACCCCTTTGGTGAGCGACACCAAATGTGCGACGGGCGGGGCAACGCTTGCTGTCAGCGGGTTCATGCAGGTGGTGGTGGCATTAACCAGCAACGACAAGCTGGGCCAGGACATGGCGCATAAATAAGGGCCGCCAGCAATAATGCCTGCCCCAATCATGATGTCGGAATGCGCCACAAAAAGTTGTGATGTCATAAAGGCGCCAGACGACAAACCTGACACCGAGGTTTGCTGTATATCGGCACCTAAGGCTGGTAAGGGTGGGGCAGCGGCTAAGCTGCGAAAACTGATAACAACGGCTAAAACAACAACAGACAAAAACGCTTTCATGAGGTTTCCTTCCCTGCTGTATGAGCTGTGCTCACTAAAAAAAAGCGCCAGGCAGGCGCTTTTTTTCATTTCCTTATGGCCGTTAGGCCGCGGCGGTTTCTTTTTTCGCAGTTGTTTTGGCAGGTGCCTTAGCTGGTGCTGGCGCGGCTTTATCCAGGCAGTTCTTTTCAAACCAGGCTTTGTAAGCGCCTTGCATGTCGCTCAAGCTGCTCATCTGCTCGTTGATACCGGCTTGGTAGGCTTTAAAGGCATCAAGCGTCGAGGTGAGGTAAGTGGCCATCATGGTTTGAGGCGACTTAGGCTCCTTGGCCATTTCAGCGAGCTTTTCACCGTAGGTCTGGGTGGTTTTTAGCGACTTGGTATATTGCTCCCAAAGCTTGTTCACCGCACCGGTGTGCAGTTCAGACAGCTCGCTGTAAGCTTCAGGGTCAATGGTTGGTGGCTTCATCAACGACTCAACACTGGGTTGTTCCCATTTTGCCGTCTTGATGGAGTCCAAAAAACTTTCCCCAGCCGCCATGGCTTCTTTCATTGAAGGATAGGTGCTGGAGAAATCGATAGCTTTGGTCATGGACTGGTTGTAGAAATCCTTCCACTCTGCCAAGGCCTTGGCGAGATTGGGGTCGACAAAGTCTTCCACTTTAAAGGTCTTCATAATGCGTCCTCGAGGTTTTGGGGGGAGGGTATTAACCCTGTGGGCACCTCAGACAGGAAAGGAGCCAATGTCCTTGTGAAGCTGCCATCCCTGAAGCAAACGAAGTGCAAATAAAAGCTATAGTCCAAACTCCGTTGAGTATGAAATTCAAACAGCAAATTTGCGCGTTTTTTTCTCGGTCTGTGCGGTAGCTCAAGGCTTTGTCATTTGGCTTGGTGTTTTATTACAAAAGGTTTACAAGCCAGGGAGTTACCCATGCCAACACTCAGTGCCAGTGCAACCAAAGTACAACAGTTTCTTGCTGCCAAAGGCGTTGATATGGATGTTGTTGAATTGCCCGGTTCCACCCGCACTGCCAAAGAGGCGGCCAGCACCCTTGGCTGCGCGGTAGCCCAGATAGCCAAGTCGCTTATTTTCAAAGATGCGGTGTCGGGTTTAGCGGTACTGATTGTGGCTTCTGGCAGTAATCGGGTTGATGTGGCCAAGGTTGAGGCGGCTACCGGCTTAACCCTGGAAAAAGCCGATGCCGATTTTGTGCGCACGCAAACCGGCTTTGCTATTGGTGGCGTGCCGCCGGTGGCCCATGCTAACCCGGTTATAACCTTGCTCGACACCGACCTAAAAAAATACCCACAACTGTGGGCTGCCGCCGGCACGCCACATGCGGTTTTTCCGCTGAAGGCGGCCGATTTATCAACATTAACCGATGGCCGCTGGCTTGTCATAGCGTAGGAATAGAGCATGGAGCAAATTGGTTTTGATGACTTTTTAAAAGTCGAACTGCGGGTAGGGCGAGTGCTTAGCGCTGACGTTTTTAAAGAAGCTCGAAAGCCTGCTTACAAGTTACACGTGGACTTTGGCCCTGAACTTGGGGTGCGCAAATCATCGGCGCAAATTACCGAGCATTATCAGCCAGAAGCCTTAGTCGGCAAACTGGTGGTGGCGGTGGTGAATTTTCCAAAAAAGCAAATTGGTCCTTTGATGTCAGAATGCTTGGTGACCGGCTTTCATGACCAAAACGGCCATGTCGCCCTTTGTGTGCCCGACAAAGACGTGCCGTTAGGTACCCGCCTGTTATAGCTGCAGCAGCAATTGGCTGAGTTGCGGTGCTTGGCCAATGGTTTTTATTCCTTCCTTAACAACGGCTAGCGCTTGTTGGCGCTGGCCCAGGCTATTTAATGCCACCGCATAAACATAGATGTAGCGCGCGTTTAACGGGTTAAGTGTGGCGGCCTTTTGTAAAAAGGGCAGGGCGTCTGCCAGGTGTTGCTGGCGGATAAGCAGCAGGCCATAACTGTGATTGATGGTGGCGCTGTCGGGGTGGCGACTAAGTGCTGAGCGCAGCAATAGAGCGCCTTTTTCATCCAAGCCCTGGGCGCGATAAAGGTCGGCGAGGTTCACGTAAGCCGTTTCCCAGCCTGGGTCTAAAGACAGGGCTTGTTGGTATGCTTGCTCCGCCTTTGAAAATTGCCCTTTGGCCCGATAATAATCACCCAGATGCACTTGTGATGTGGCGGAATCTGCGTTGAAGGCCAAGCTCGCCAGGTAGTCATGGTTGGCCTGGCTGAGCGCCCAGCGCTCATCGGCTGGCACTTCTTGCTCGGGAATGTCGGTCAATACGCTGGCGGCCAAGGCGCGAATAACCCGGCTTGGGTCCGTAAGTAAGGTTCGCACCAGTTGCCACCGCACTATTGCGGGTAAAGCCGGTAGCGCCTGTATTGCCCCGGCGCGTACCAAGGGCGATGGGTCTTTTAGCAGCAGTGCTACATCTTGGACGTTGCTGGGGCCGATGTAGGGGCCCAGCATTTGTGCGGCAGTGGCTCTGGCTATCGCCGGTTGCTGTTTGTTGGCTAAAAAAGCCAGTAATGCCTGCTCGGTGCCAGGCTCTGTAAGCCTGGCGTTATGCAGTATTGACTGATAGTGCTGATAGCCCGTTGGCATATGGCCATACCAATGCTTAACTGCTTCGCTAGCCCACTGCGCGGTTTTATCGGTGTGGCACTGATTACAGGCATTAGGTGTGCCTAAGGTCACCGATAAATCAGGCCTTGGCACCCGTATACTGTGGTCGCGGCGCGCATCTACCACCATATAGGTTTGTGCCGGCATGTGGCAGTTAACGCATTGACTGGCCATTGTGCCAGCAGGGTGGAAGCTGTGCTGGGGCCCGTCGTAACGGCTGGCTTTATGGCACTGCAAACAAACGGCATTGCCGGGGAGTTTTAGCTTCAGGCTATGGGGGTTGTGGCAGTCAGTACAGGTAACGCCAGCCTGGTACATACGGCTTTGAATAAACGAGCCGTAGACATAGACTTCGCCTTCAATCTGGCCGTCGGCATGGTAGTTACCGGCGTCTAGCAGCGCCGGTAAAAAACTGGTCATCAATGGCTGGCCTTGGCGGTCGTCTTCAAAAAACTGCGCCCGTCGTGAATGGCAACCGGCACAAACCGCCAGTTCTTTGCGTGATCTGTTGGGCTGACTGCGCACCGGTTGCCCGGTTTTGTTATCCATTTGCCAGCTTACGCCATGTGTTTCGTCCAGCCGTTGCACCAGCCCCATATTGGCCATCTGTTGCCAGCCCGGCGTTTTCTCTGCCCACTTGAGGTGGTTTGAAGCCGGGCCATGGCACGCCTCACAAGCCACGTTTACTGCCGCCCAGTGCGTGTTATAGCGCTGGGTTTTCGCATCATAATTTTTATCTAAATGCGTGGAATGGCACTCGGCGCACATAAAGTTCCAGTTTTGGGCGGGCTTGGTCCAGTGCAGTGGGCTGCTGTGGGTAATGTGCTGGCCAGGGTAGAGATGAAACCAGCGCTGGCCACCTTGGCTTTTATCCCGGCTGTCCCAGGCGATACCTAAAGCTTGAAGCCGGCCGCCAGACATCGGAATAAGGTATTGCTGAAGGGGGTACACACCGAAGGTGTAAGTAATGGGGTAGTCGTGCAGCTGGCCATTCTCATCATCGGTTTGCACCATGAATTGGCCATCTTTTAGGTAGAAGCGAGATTGCACCCCGTTGCTGGTAAAGGTTTGATTGTTAAAGTTACCCAGTACCGTCTTTGCCGTGGCCGGTTGCATGGCCAAATCATGGTCCGAGTTTTTAAAGTCGGCTGCTTGTTGCTGATGGCAGCGGCCGCAATCGCCACTGCCAACATAGCGTGGCGGCTCTGCCGTTAGCCCGCTTTTTGAGGTGAAAAGCAGTAGCAAAAAACAGAGCAATAAAGCCAGCTGAGGGCGTTTTAAATGCGTAAACATCAACAATCCATTGCCGTTGGTTACTGGCTTATTGGTACGCCCAAATAACGGCGTTGTAAATGCCTAATGTAAATAAGTTGTTGTTAAAGTGAGAAATAATAACCCTTTAAAATGGCAGGCTTTTGCCCTTTGTGCCATACCTACTGACGGGCCGCAAAGGTTGTGCAGCCCTACTTTCTGACAGGGAAGCGAGTTGAAGTCACCATACAGGATGCTGATAACTTCTTGATTGACCGCTGTAAGAAACTGCCTGACATCCAAACCCATGGTTTATCTAGAGCTTCTCCTGACACATTCAATGTCAATTTGGTGGAGTATCAAGATGAGAAGAGTCACAGCAGGGATCCTGACGCTACTGCTTGGGACAATAGTGCCGCTAAAGGCCGCCTTAGCGGCTGAAAAACCCAACATCTTAGTGATCTGGGGCGATGATATCGGTTGGGAAAACGTCAGTGCTTACGGTATGGGGGTAATGGGTTACACCACACCTAATATCGACAGTATTGGTAAGGAAGGCATCCGTTTTACCGACCATTACGCCCAGCCATCCTGTACTGCAGGCCGGGCAGCCTTTATTACTGGGCAAGACCCTATTCGCTCCGGGATGACGACCGTTGGCCAACCTGGCGATCCTTTGGGCTGGTCGGCTAAATCACCTAGTTTGGCTGAAGTGCTTAAAAAGCAAGGCTATGCCACTGGCTTGTTTGGTAAAGATCACCTTGGCGACCGCAACTCGCATTTACCCACCGCCCACGGTTTTGACGAGTTTTTCGGCAACCTCTATCACCTCAATGTTTCCGAAGAAGAAGAGCAGCACGACTACCAGAATTTTGCCAAGGCCTACCCAGGCGGCCCGGAAGCTTACGCTAAAAAATTCGGCGCCCGCGGCGTTATTCATAGCTGGGCCACGAATAAAGTGGATAAAACCGTTGACCCGCGCTTTGGTGAAGTTGGCAAGCAACGCATTGTTGATACCGGCCCCTTAACCCAGGAGCGAATGAAAGACTTTGATGGCAGTGAAGTTATCCCCATGGCCGAGAAGTTTATTGCAAAAGCCAAAAACGACGGCAAGCCATTCTTCGTGTGGCTTAACACCACCCGCATGCACCTCTACACCCGGTTGAACTCCAAGTGGCGCTATGCCGCCGAGAGGTACACCTCTGAAGCGGATTACCATGGCAGCGGCATGCTCCAGCATGACCACGACATCGGTATGATGCTCAAGTTTTTAAAAGATAACGGCCTTGAGGGGAATACCATCGTTTGGTACTCCACTGACAATGGTCCGGAGCATTCCTCTTGGCCCCACGGGGCAACCTCGCCCTTTAGAGGCGAGAAAATGACCACTTATGAAGGCGGTGTCAGGGTTATCTCCATGCTTAAGTGGCCAGGTGTCATTAAATCCGGGCAAATTCTTAATGGCATTCAAGAGCATCAAGATATGTTTACCACCCTGGCCGATGCGGCGGGTGTGAAAGACGTTCGCGCCGAGATGATCAAAGATAAAAAGCAATATATCGATGGCCTCGATAACATGGCCTATTGGACCGGTAAGTCGGACCATTCTGCCCGCAAGGTGTATTTCTACTGGTATGAAAGTCAGCTGAGCGGCGTGCGTATGGGGCCTTGGAAGATTTTGTTCTCCACCAAGGAAAACTATTACGACACCCTGACCCCAAGAAGTGCGCCGATGTTCTTTAACCTGCGCATGGACCCCTTTGAAAGTTACTCCAGCGTCGATGCTTATGGCCACCTACTACAAAAGGTATCGTGGCTGTTTAGCCCGATGAACGAAATTATCAATAACTATGTGAAAACCTTGGCGAAGTATCCGCCAGTACAAGGTGCCAAATCGTTCAATATGTCGGAAACCATGAAAAAGGTCATGGAGCAGGCAAGCCAGTAACAGCCGCTATGGCAACAAAGGCGCCCGTTAAGGCGCCTTTTTCATTTCGGCCATTTTAAGTCTTCATAACCGCGAGATTATTGGGTAGCGTTGTCGCATCGAAAGCCAAGTACGAGCCACTTTATGTCTGATATACATTTTTACGAGCCGGGCCTTGGCCACGGTTTGCCTCACGATCCCTTTAACAGCATTATTGCCCCAAGGCCGATTGGCTGGATCTCAAGTCAAAGCCAAGACGGGGTATTAAATCTGGCTCCCTACAGCTTTTTTAATGCCTTTAACTACATTCCGCCCATTATCGGTTTTGCCAGTGTTGGCGCTAAAGACAGCCTGGCCAATATTCAGCAGACCGGCGAGTTTTGCTGGAACCTGGTTACCCGACCCTTGGCCGAAAAAATGAACCAAACCTGCGCGGCGGTTGGCCCGGAGGTGAATGAGTTTGACCTGGCAGGGCTAACGCCCAAGGCCTCAACAGTGGTATCGGTGCCCCACGTGCAAGAAACACCGGTGGCGTTTGAATGTAAGCTCAGTCAATGCATTCAGCTCACCACGGCGGCGGGCGCTGCTGTTAACACTTGGCTGGTCCTTGGCGAAGTGGTTGGCGTACACATTGATAAAAGCCTGCTTAAAAACGGTGTTTTTGATACCGCGGCTGCCCAGCCGGCGCTGCGCGGCGGTGGTCCAGGCGATTATTTCACCATCAGTGAAGCGCTTAAATTTCAGATATTTCGCCCGAGCTAAGTTGTTGGCAAAGGGTCTTTAGTCGTATTAAGGCCTGGCGCCGTGGCGCGCTCCAAGGGTGAGCAAAGCTCAGCCGTAAACAGTGCCGATAAAGCCCGGGTTGACTGGTAAACATGGTGCCCGGGGTGATAACAATGCCTTCGCGGCGAGCCTGCTGATAAAGCGCCAAGGTATCGACATGTGGGTTTAGGCTTAACCATAAGCACAGGCCGCCCTCGGGGATGCTGTATTGGCCGTCTTCAAAGGTTCGTTGCAACAACTCCACTAAGGCATTGCGCTGTACCCTTAGGGTCTGTATTTCGCGGCGAAGGTGCCGGTCGTAGTCGCCCCGGCGAATAAAGTCATCCACCCCTTGTTCGATAAAGCGGCTACTGGCCAATGAAGTGATCTGTTTTAAATGCGGCAGACGCTTGCTAAAAGCAGGCCCGGTGATATAGCCCAGCCGTAAATCCCGCGACAAGCTTTTCGAAAACGATCCACAAAGCAAGGTATGTTGCGGGGCAAACGCCAGCATAGGCGGTAGTGTTTCTCCGTTAAAGGCCAGTTCGGCGTAGATATGGTCTTCAATCAAGGTCAACTGATGTTGCTTGGCCAATTGTGCCAGTTGTTGGCGCGCCTCAAGGGGCATTAAGGCCCCTGTAGGCGTGGCAAAACTGGGGGTAAGCACCAGCGCTTTAATCGGCCATCGCGTTAGCGCATCGGCCACCTCCGCTACCGCCAGCCCCGTGATGGGGTGGCAGGGCAGTTCCAGTACTTGTAACCCCAACTCTTGTAACAGCTGCAAGGTGCCGAAATAGCCTGGACTTTCCACCGCCACTACGTCACCGGCTTGGGTGCAGCTTTTTAGCGCGAGTAGCAGGGCATGCTGGCAGCCTTGGGTAACAGTGATATCGCTAGCCACGGTATTGGTGCCTTGCTGGCGCAGCCTTGATGCCAGCGTTTCCCTTAGCTCTAGTAAGCCTGCAGGTTCTTCATAATGCTGATGTTGCGCGCCTTTACCATGGCGCATGACGCGGCTAATGGCGCGGTGCAGCAATTCGAGCGCAGGGGGCTTGGCGTCAAAACGGCTTTCACTCGGCAGCAAATCAAAAGCTGCACCTTTGAGCATAACGTCGTGCACCACGTCGTTAATGCTGAATAGTCTTGGTGCCGCTTCGGGGGTTTGCTGCGTGTTGTTATGGGCTTGGCTATCGCGGGCGTTAACAAAATAGCCGCGCCGAGGCTGGGCGTGAATATAACCTTGCAGCTCTAATTCGCTAAGGGCATGCAACACCGTTGCCCGGGAAAGCTGCCAGTGCTGCATCAGTTGTCTCACCGACGGCAGCATGTCGCCAGCTTGCCAGCGGCCTTGGTGAATATCATTAAGCAACGTATTGGCCAACTGTTGGTAGCGAAAAGACACCTGCATTCCCCCGTTGTTTTGAATGGCGGCAGTATAATCTGTTCCTATAAAAATTTAAAAATCAGTCCCTGTTCTTATTTGCTCCTGATCTCTAGGCTAGCCCCAGCTTGCCAACAAAGGGGCATACCCATGAAATACCACGACTTCAAAAACACTTTATTAGGGCAGGGAGGAACCGCACATGGGGTTCTTTGACGCCTTACATCTAGCGCGGCTGCAATTTGGCTTTACCGTGTCTTTTCACATTATCTTCCCGGCTATCACCATTGGCCTTGCCTCGTTTTTGGCGGTACTTGAAGGGTTATGGCTATGGAAGAAAGACCCTGTTTATAAAGATCTCTATTTTTTCTGGTCAAAAATCTTTGCCGTCAACTTTGCTATGGGAGTGGTCTCGGGGCTGGTTATGGCCTATCAGTTCGGCACCAATTGGAGTTACTTTTCCACCTTCGCCGGCTCCGTTACCGGGCCGTTACTGAGCTATGAAGTGCTAACAGCCTTCTTTTTGGAAGCGGGATTTTTAGGGGTTCAGCTGTTTGGCTGGGGCCGGGTTAGCCCAAGACTGCATTATTTCGCTACCTTGATGGTGGCACTGGGCACTTTAATTTCTGCTACCTGGATCTTGGCTTCTAACAGCTGGATGCAAACACCACAGGGCTACGACGTTGTGAACGGCAAGGTGGTGCCGGTTGATTGGTTCAAAATCATTTTTAACCCATCGTTCTTCTATCGCTTACCCCATATGGTGCTAGCCGCCTATCTGAGCACAGCACTTTTTGTCGGCGCTACTGCGGCTTGGCATTTATTAAAAGGCACTGCGAATGTCGCCGTGAAACGAATGCTGTCCATGGCAATGTGGATGCTGCTCTGTGCCATTCCAGTGCAGGTGTTGGTTGGCGACGCCCATGGTCTTAACACCTTAGAGCATCAGCCCGCCAAACTGGCGGCCATTGAAGCGCACTGGCAAAACCAGCCCGGCGAAGCGGTGCCATTAGTACTATTTGCACTGCCTGACAATGACGGCGAAACCAACCACTTTGCCCTTGAGATCCCGCACCTGGGCAGCTTGATCCTAACCCACAGTTTCAACGGTCAGATCCCGGCGTTAAAGGATTTCCCAAAAGCTGACCGGCCCAATGTCGCCGTGGTGTTCTGGACTTTTAGAGTAATGGTGGCGCTGGGTTTGTTGATGCTGGCTTTGGCTGTTTGGGGCTTATGGTTACGCTGGCGCGGGCGGCTGTATCAAAACCGATTGTTTTTGCGTGTAGCACTGTGGATGGGGCCTAGTGGTTTGGCCGCTTTGCTGGCCGGCTGGATGACCACTGAGATTGGCCGCCAACCTTGGGTGGTGTATGGGCTGATGCGTACCAAAGATGCGGTTTCTAATCATGCTGCAGCGGCAATGGCCGGCACGTTGATAACCATTATCGTGGTTTACCTGTTGGTGTTTGGTACTGGCATTTACTACCTGCTACGCCTTGCTGCCAAAGGGCCTCAACCGGCAGCAAGCACCGAAAATTCACACCCCAATCACAGCCCGGCTCGCCCCTTAAGTGCGGTGGATGAAAGCCTTTATGATGAGGAGAAACACTGATGGGTATTGACTTACCGGTGATCTGGGCGGTGATCATCGCCGCAGGGGTGATGTTCTATATCGTCATGGACGGCTTTGATTTAGGCATCGGCATTTTATTTCCCTTTATTAAAGACCGCCAAGAACGCGACTTAATGGTTAACACCATCGCACCGGTGTGGGATGGCAATGAAACTTGGCTGGTATTGGGGGGCGCTGGGCTAATGGCAGCTTTCCCGCTGGCCTATTCGGTGATTTTAAGTGCCCTTTATTTGCCACTGCTGGCAATGTTGATTGGCCTTATATGGCGTGGCGTTGCCTTTGAATTTCGCTTTAAATCTGACCAATCTCACCAAGGGTTTTGGGACAAAGCCTTTTTCAGTGGTTCAGTATTGGCCACCTTTAGCCAAGGCGTGGTGCTAGGGAGTTTTGTGCAGGGTATAAAGGTTACCCATAACGCTTTTGAAGGCGGTGCCTTTGACTGGCTCAGTCCCTTTAGTGTGTTTTGTGGTTTCGGTTTACTGGCAACCTATGCTTTGCTGGGTAGCACTTGGCTGGTACTCAAAACCGAAGGCCGCTTATATCGGCATGTTTGCGCGCTTAGCCGTCGTTTGTTAACCGCACTGGCATTCTTTATATTGGCCGTTAGTCTATGGACGCCGTTGCAATCGCCTGCGGTCTTTACGCGCTGGTTTAGTCTTCCTAACCTTTACTTTTTCCTACCGGTACCGGTGCTTACATTGCTAGCACTTTGGCAGCTATATAAAACGTTAAAAGGTAACCCCCACAGTGTGCCTTTCCTGTTGACCTTATGCTTAGTCTTTTTGGGGTATAGCGGCCTTATTATCAGTATTTGGCCGCATATCATTCCACCCAATATCAGCTTGGAGCAAGCCTCATCACCACCGCAAAGCCAGGGGTTTGCATTGGTTGGTGCCTTGCTGATATTGCCGATAATTCTGGGTTATACCGCTTGGTCCTACTATGTATTTAGAGGAAAAGTGAGGTTAGGAGAGGGTTACCATCATTAATAAAAAGCCCCGCGTAGCGGGGTTTTTTATTGCCGTAAAAAAGCGCCTTTTCTGGGCTTAAGTTTATTAATAAACCGTAAACCACGAACAACAAAAAGACGAAATGTGAATTTGTTAATTACACTTAATTAAATATTAATTAACAAATGGATTTGGTCATGAATACTTATAAAAGTGTATTAAGCATGCTCTTTTTAGCCGCTTGCAGCCCCGCGGTGTTCGCCGCCTCCAATGATGAACTGGCTAAAAAGCTGGCTAACCCTATTGCTAATCTCATCAGTGTCCCTTTTCAAAACAACATTGATTATGGTGGCGGCAAAAATGGTAATGGTTTTCGTTACACCTTGAATGTGCAGCCGGTTATTCCTTTTTCCATCAGCGATGACTGGAATCTGATCAGCCGCACCATCATGCCAGTTATCCACCAAGACAATTACGTTTATGACGACGGCTGGAGCCAAACCGGCTTGGGTGATGTGGTGCAAAGTTTGTTTTTTTCACCCAAAGCACCTACCGAAGGCGGCATGACTTGGGGGGTAGGGCCGGTATTTTTGCTGCCCACTGCCAGCGAAGATTATTTAGGTACCGAAAAATGGGGTGCTGGCGCAACGGCGGTAGCCCTTATTCAACAAGGAAAATGGACCTATGGCGCTTTGGTTAACCACCTAACCGATGTGGCCGGAAGCCGCTATCGAAGCGACCTTAACGCCACTTTTTTGCAGCCTTTTATGACCTATTCGTTAGGGGGTGGTAGAACCCTGTCGGCCAATTTTGAAGCCACCTATGACTGGGAAAACAAGCAATGGTCGGCGCCAATGAACCTGGCTTGGAACAAGGTCACACAGTGGGGAAAACAAACGGTGCAGTATGGCGTGGGGTTGCGCTATTGGTTAGACAGCCCCGCTGGAGCTGCGGATGGTTTTGGCGCACGTTTTAATTTGATTCTACTGTTTCCGAAATAACGCGCCGCTTTTTAAGTGAATGACGACCCTGGCGGTTTATTTATGGGGCATTCGCTGTGAGTACATTTTTGCACTACGTTTATGTGCGTTAGCAAAAGCGCATTCTGCTTTTTTACCGATCTGTTCAATCACAATCGCCACAAAAATCGACAGCCTGTCAAAGCAAGAAAAACATTACTGCTTTTAATGTAAAAGTGCATTTCAGCTGAAAAGTGTTTTTCATATATATCAATTCCTTTTTACAAGGTAAAAACATCAGTTGGGTTTTTAAATGGCGCCTTAACCGCGCTGGTTAGATCTCCCTTTATTCAACATGTCGTGCGAAAAAAAGTTCAGGAGTAGCCATGGACGATATAAAAGACGATTCGAGGCGCCGCTTTGTAAAAGGCGCACTTTGGACCATTTCTGCCACCGCCTTGGGGCCGGGCGTGATTATTTCGGCCAAAGCACAAACCGAAGTTACCGACCTTAAGTCCTATAAACCGGTTTTTTTTAACGATAGCGAGTGGCGTTTTGTTATGGCCGCCTGCGATCGTCTGATCCCAGCTGATGCCACAGGCCCAGGGGCCTTGGAAGTCAACGTACCGGTGTTTATCGATCGGCAAATGAAGGGCGATTTTGGCCTTGCCAAAGACTGGTACATGAAACCGCCATTCTTAAAAGCAGTACCGCAACTGGGTTACCAGTCGCCCCTCAATCCGGCGCAAACCTACCAAAAAGGCATTGCCGCTACCGACAAGTACTGCCAAGGCCAGTTCGGCAAAGTCTTTGCTGAATTAAGCGCTGACCAGCAAGACCAACTGCTAACCCACCTGCAAAAAGATGACATCAAGTTTGACGATGTCAGCGCCGCGCAGTTTTTCGCTTTCTTGCTGCAAAACACCAAAGAAGGTTACTTCTGTGACCCCATCCATGGTGGCAACAAAGACATGGCCGCCTGGAAGATGATTGGCTTCCCTGGTGCCCGCGCTTCCTATCTGGAGTGGGTTGAACAGCATAACGTGCCGTATCCGTTAGGGCCGGTCAGCATTAATGGCGAAAGGGGGTAACCGTGGCCAGACAAGAAAAACCTGTTGATGTCGTCCTGGTTGGCCTCGGTTGGACCAACTCGATTATGGGTATGGAAATGACCGAAGCTGGTCTTGACGTACTTGCCCTCGAGCAAGGTAAAGACCGTGACACCGTGCCTGATTTTGCCTACCCGAAAATGGCCGACGAACTCACCTACGGTGTGCGCTTAAAGCTAATGCTGCCACCCGCGAAAAGCACCGTTACCGTGCGCCATAATATTCATGAAACGGCGGTGCCTTACCGGCAGCTGGCCTCGTTCCTGCCCGGTGAAGGGGTAGGGGGCGCCGGTACCCACTGGAACGGCCACAGCTGGCGGCCGATGCCAGAAGAGTTGCGCTTAAAAAGCTACGTGGAAGAACGCTTTGGTGGCGACATTATTCCCAAAGACATGACCATTCAGGACTTTGGGGTCAGCTACGAAGAGCTAGAACCGCACTTTACCTTCTTTGATAAGGTGATGGGTGTGTCCGGTCAGGCCGGTAACATCAAGGGTCAAATTCAAGAAGGCGGTAACCCCTTCGAAGGCCCGCGTAGCGAAGGCTACCCACTGCCACCTTTAAAGCGCACCTACAACGACGACCTTTTCACCAAAACCGCCAAGGCCCATGGCCTGCACCCGTTCCCGCTGCCAGCGGCCAACGCCTCAGAGGCTTACACCAACCCTTACGGTATGCAGTTAGGGCCTTGTAACTTCTGCGGTTTTTGTGAGCGCTATGGCTGCGTTAACTACTCCAAAGCCTCGCCGCAAACCTGTGTGCTGGGCGCTCTTAAACAGCGTAAAAACTTTGCCTACCGCACCGGTTGTGAAGTGCTGAAAGTGGAACTGGACTCCGACGGTAAAAAAGCCATTGGTGTTACCTATGTGGACAGCAAAGGCGAAAAAGTCTTCCAGCCTGCCAACATGGTTATTTTGGGTGCTTTTGCCTATCACAACGTGCGTTTGCTGCTGCTCTCTGGCATCGGCCAGCCGTACGATCCGGTCTCGAATACCGGTGTGGTAGGCCGTAACTACGCCTACCAAATGACCGGCGGCACCACCATGTTCTTTAAAGATAAAGAATTTAACCCTTTCATCGGTACTGGCGGTAACTCCACCACCCTGGACGATTTCGCCATCAACCAGATTGATTTCCGTAAAGAAGGCTTTATCGGTGGTTCTTATTTCTCAGCGGCCATGACCAACGGCCAGCCCATTCGCAACATGCCGCTGCCAAGCGGTAGCCCTTCTTGGGGCGCGGGCTGGAAAAAGGCGGTGAAGGAAAACTACGGCCACTCCATGGGCATTCATACCCACGGCTCTAACATGGCCTACCGCGATTGTTACCTGAGCCTGGACCCGAACTACACCGACAACCACGGCCTGCCGCTACTGCGGATGACCTTTAACTGGAAAGACAACGACATCCGCATGACCCAGTTCATGAAAGGCAAGATTGAAATGCTGGCCAAGAGCATGAACCCGGATAGCTTTAAATCCAGTTATAAGGACTTTGGCACCAACTACGACGTGCGCCATTACCAAACCACCCACAACGTTGGTGGCTCGGCCATGGGTACCGATCCGAAAACCAGCGTGGTTAACCGCTATTTGCAGAGCTGGGACGTGCACAACGTCTTTGTGGTGGGCGCCAGCGTCTTCCCGCAAAACCTGCAATACAACCCCACCATGCTGGTTGGCGGCCTGACCTATTGGGCGGCGAAAGCCATTCGTGAACAGTACCTGCCAAACCCTGGCCCATTGGTACAGGCATAAGGAGTCAGTCATGAAACTGTTATTGAATGTTTTGGCTGGCCCCGCCTTGCTGTTGGCAGCAAGCCAAGCGTTTGCCGCCGATGATGCAGCACTGGTACATAAAGGCGAATACTTGTCCCGCGCCGGTGACTGTATTGCCTGTCACACCAAAGAAGGCGGCGAAGCTTTTGCCGGGGGTAAAGCCATTGCCAGCCCCTTTGGCAACATCTATTCCACCAACATTACGCCCAGTAAAACCGCGGGGATCGGTAATTATAGCTATGAGCAGTTCGAGCAAGCGCTGCGCCATGGCCGCCGCGCCGACGGGGCTTTTTTGTACCC